>DASVPC010000194.1:0-2677 GCA_036383055.1 Rhizobium sp.
GTTGTTGCCGAACATCGATCGGGTTTGCCGATCCGCGAACGGAGGAGGGCGAACTGCTCTTTCCGGAGCGTTTTCCGAGCGCCGTCGTGGAGCGGGACAAGGTGCCGCTTGGTTCCTATGCCGTTGCCGGCCAGTTTCAGCAGCGGCCAGCGCCGCGTTCGGGCGGGTTGTTCCAGCGCGGCGATTTTGAGATCGTCGAAGCTGTTCCGGCGGGTGCAAAACGCTGTCGTGCCTGGGATTTCGCAGCTTCAAAAGCACGTCCGGGCCGCCAGCCTGACTGGACAGTCGGCCTGCGTATGGCTGAAGCCGATGGCATCTTTTATGTCGAAACCATAGCCCGCGGCCGCTGGTCACCAGCGGAAGTCGAGCGCAATCTGAAGAATATGGCGACGCAGGACGGGCCGACGGTGATGATCCGCATGCCACAGGATCCGGGTGCCGCCGGCAAGGCCGATGCGGAGACGAAGATCAAGCTGCTCGCCGGCTTTCCCATAAAGGCCATGTCGATCACCGGTGACAAGGCGACCCGCGCCAAGCCGGCGTCTGCACAGGCCGAGGCTGGGAATGTCAAATTGCTGCGCGGCGATTGGAACGAGGTATTTCTCGATGAGATCTGCGGCTTTCCGAATGCGCAGTTCGACGATCAGGTGGATGCTTTTGCCGATGCGCTGAACGAGTTGGCGCTAGGCTCCTCCTTCAGCTTCAAGAATTTCTAGGCTCTGCGCGGGCCTCTCCTTCACAGATATGCCAAAGGATAATCCATGGGATACGTACTCTCGATGGTTCGCGATGGGTTGGTGAGCCTTGCGTCTCGTATGGGGACGGAGCGCGACAAGGCGGCATCGGTCTTCTACACGCAGCCGATCTTGAGCGACGAACAGATTATTGCCGCCTATCGCGGCTCCTGGCTGCCGCGCAAGATCGTCGATATTCCGGCACTGGATAGCTGCCGCAAATGGCGCAACTGGCAGGCCGAGAGCGATCAGATCGGACTGATCGAAGCCGAGGAGCGTCGCTTGAACCTGCGCGGCAAGGTACTGGAGGCATCTAAAAAGGCGCGACTCTTCGGCGGGGCGACTTTGTTCATCGGTGTCGGCGATGCCGACCCCTCTCGGCCGCTCGATATCAAGCGTGTCGGCCAGGGTGGGCTGAAGCATCTGACCGTCTTGACGCGCCGCCAGCTTGCCGCCGGAGAGATAGAACGAGACCCCACTTCGGAATGGTATGGCAAGCCGAAGTTCTACACGTTGACCGGTGCGAGCGGAGCGCAGGTCGTCATCCACCCGTCCCGACTGGTGATCTTCAATGGCGCCATGGCGCCGGACGAGGATTTCAGCGGGGCGTTGGGGCAGGGCAGTCGCGGCTGGGGTGAGAGCGTGCTCACCGCGACCCTGGATGCGATCAAGAATGCCGACAGCACGGCGGCCAACATCGCCAGCCTCGTCTTCGAGGCGAAGATCGACATTATCAAGGTGCCGCAGTTCTCGGCCAATATCGGCAACCAAGCCTATGAGGACGCAGTACTGCGCCGCTATACGCTGGCCAACACCATCAAGGGCGTCAACGGCACGCTGATCCTCGATGCGGAAGAGGAATACGATAGCAAGAGCGCTCCGCTCTCCGGTCTCACGGATATCCTCATGGCCTTCCTGCAGATCGTTTCCGGAGCCGCTGATATTCCGGTCACGCGTCTGCTTGGCCAATCCCCCGCCGGTCTTAACGCCACCGGCGATGCTGACATGAAGAATTATCACGATCGGATCCAGGCGATCCAGGAACTCGACTTCACGCCCGCCATGTCCCGCCTCGACGAATGCCTCATTCGTTCCGCCATCGGCACCCGCGATGCGGATATCTACGCCTCCTGGGCGCCGCTGGAGCAGATGAGCGAGAAGGACAAGGCCGATATCTTCAAGACCAAGGTCGATGCGGCGCGAACCTTGTTCGGCTCCTCCTCCGGGCAGGAGATCATTCCGCGCCAAGCGCTGTCTGAAGTGCTGGTGAATACGCTTGTCGAGGATGGATCGCTGCCGGGTCTGGAGGCGGCGATGGCGGCATTCCGAGGATCTGTTCAAGCGGATCAGCCAGAGCTTGCCTCGGAGGACGCTCCGCGCGGTAATGCCGTGCCGAACGGAGCTTCTTCATAGTCCGAAGACACATCTATCAACTAAAGTCGGCTCCGACCAAGGGACATCCAATCATGAACTTCACAGACATTGTCACCGTCGCGGGAACGCGACGGACCGGGGACGGCTATCTTGTCGCTGACGCCCGGGTCGCGCGTACGGGTATTCAAAATTATCTCGGCGTGGAGATCGGCAGGCCGGAGATGCGTACTGTGCGTGTCTATCGGCCCGGCACAGAAGTGTTCTCCGAGGACACGCTGAAGAGTGCTGCTCACCGGCCGGTGACAAATGAGCATCCTCTGGAAATGGTCACCTCGGAAAACTGGAAAAAGTATTCCGTCGGGCAGACCGGCGATGAGATCGCGGGTGAGGGCATCTTCATTCGTGTGCCGCTGATGGTCAGCGACGAGGCGGCGATCCAGGACATCGAAAGCGGCAAGCAGGAGCTTTCCGCCGGTTATGTCTGCGATCTCGATTTCACTGCGGGCGTGACGTCCGCCGGCGAGGCCTATGATGCTGTCCAGAAGAATATTCGCATCAATCATATCGCC
>DASVPC010000195.1:0-78613 GCA_036383055.1 Rhizobium sp.
TTCTCCGCGCCTGATGGCAGGAGATACCGGTCAGGAGATTGCCGTTGCGGACGTACCCGCTCTTCAATGCTGTGTGGGAAACTGGGACTGGAAGCTCTGGTGCGAGACATTTGATATTTCGCTAACCGACCTTTCCCTCGCCCATGCATTCGACACGGACGATGCTGCTCTTCATGCCTGTGTTGCCGGCCTTGGTATGGTGCTCGCGCCGACAATTCTCACAAGCCGGGAAATGAAGTCGGGCGCATTGGTGACATTGCCCGGATATGAGCCGGTCGAGACCGGAACATATCGCTATCAGCGCCGCTCCGAATCGAGAGCGGTGCGACAATTCTGCGGCTGGATCGACACCGAAATGCGGACTCTCGAATGAAGAGCTTCCAGCGCAGAAAACGGAATGCGATCTATACCCAGAGATCGTTCTCAGCCGTCCTCTCGCCGCCCTCATGGCCGGTGTTCAAGGTGCCGCGCGGTTCGATCAGCATCATCCGGACTTCCTTCTCAGCGAAAGGCTTGTGCTCCACGCCCTTCGGAACGACGAACATCTCACCGGGTCCGATATGGACGACACCATCGCGAAAATCGATCCGTAACTGCCCTTCGAGCACGATGAAGGTCTCGTCCGTTTCCGGATGATCGTGCCAGATGAAATCCCCCTCGATGCGGACGAGCTTGAACTGGTAATCGTTCATCTGGGCGACGACACGGGGTTGCCAGAACCCCTCAATCTTTCCGAGCTTTTCCTGGAAGTTGATGGGCTGCTTGCTCTGGGTCGCGCTTACGTCTGTCATGGTCTTCCCTTTCGAATACAAGAAGGGAGGTTATGAACCGCGTCCTTGGATCGATCTTGAACGTTTGTGCAAAGAGCGAAAGGCCTTGCGAATCGCATAAGTGTGTGCTTATGTATTATCATGATCGAGAACGACATATTCCGCGCCTTGGCTGATCCGACCCGCCGAGCAATCTTTGAGAAGCTGGCGGCGGGCAGTACGAACGCCAGCGCCTTGCGTGAGGGCATGGGAATCAGCCAGCCGGCAATGTCCCAGCACCTCTCGGTTCTTCGAAGTGCCGGGCTCGTGAGAGAAGAACGACAGGGGCGTTTCGTGAATTATGAGGTCGATCCGGAAGGGCTTGCTCTCATCGCGCAGTGGCTGGCGAAATATCGCGCCTATTGGCCGGCGCGCATCGACGCTCTCAAGCTCTTGCTGAAGGATATGGATCAATGAACGACGAAAAGACCAAGGAGCAGAGAAACGGGATCGCGCTTGAGTATGAGCTCGATGAGTCCCCGCAAAAGGTCTGGCGGGCGATCAGCATTCCGGAGTTTCGCGAAAGCTGGTTGCCGAAGGACGCTCTAGCTGATCCCGAGGCGACCTCTGTCACGCCCGGTAAGGAAGTTCGCTACAGGATGCGCGACGATGCACCGCCATTCCTTGAAAGCACTGTAACCTTCAGGATCGCCCCGAACGCGGCCGGTGGAACCAGCCTGCGGATCATCCACCAACTGACTGACATGAGGTTCGACCGGACGACGAGAACTGCCGAAAACAACAACAGCCCGACTCTGATGCTCGCCGCCTGACGGCCGCGAGACACCCCCACAAATCCCGGAAGATTGGAGTTCGCCGATGCGCGAAGCGATGCAACTCGTCCCTATGGTCATAGAACAATCCAGCAGAGGGGAGCGGTCTTTCGACATCTATTCCCGCCTGCTGCGTGAGCGGATCATCTTCCTCAACGGTGAGGTGAACGATACCGTTTCCGCTCTGGTCTGCGCACAATTGCTGTTTCTAGAAGCGGAAAACCCCAAGAAGCCGATCAGCCTCTACATCAATTCGCCGGGTGGCGTCGTGACCAGCGGCCTGGCCATGTATGACACCATGCACTACATCCGCGCGCCGGTGCATACGCTCTGCATGGGGACTGCCCGTTCGATGGGGTCGTTCCTTCTGATGGCGGGCCAAGCCGGTGAGCGGTCCGCACTGCCGAACTCCAGTATCCATATCCATCAGCCGTTGGGTGGCTTCCAGGGACAAGCGTCCGACATGCTCATTCATGCCGCCGAAATGGAGCGGACTAAGCATCGCATGACCCGGCTCTATGCCGGGCATTGTGGACGCACCTACGAGGAGTTCGAGCGCGCCATGGATCGCGATCGTTTCATGACCGCGGAAGAAGCTCTGGAATGGGGTCTTATCGACCGCATCCTGCGGGTTCGCGAAGAAGATCAGCTTGTAATCCCAGAGACCTGAGTGCGGTCAAGGCTCCGATCGGTAATAACGCGGAATAGGAAGCGTGCAGCCGGTGGAATATCGGCGATCCGTCGGCGCATAGTTGCGGCGCACGCGGCAAAGTGGTCGAGTCCACCAGCTTTTGAGAAAAATATTCGCAATTGCCGATTTCTTTCGCAGTTTTCTACGCTTTCCCGCTCCGATTTTTCTGCGATGTATGCAACATTGATTGCAACACGTTCCAGAAACGGAAGAAAACGATGAACTGGTTGAAGACCGTTGCCGCCGCTGCCCTCTTGCAGGCCGCTTTCCTTTTGCCGGCCCATGCCGGCGATAATCTCAAGGCGATCCAGGCCGCCGGTGTGCTGAAGGTCGGCACGGAAGGCACCTATGCGCCCTTCACCTTTCATGACGCAAGCGGCAAGCTCGTCGGCTTCGATGTCGAGATCGCAGAGGCCATCGCTTCCAAGCTCGGCGTCAAGGCCGAGTTCCTGGAAGGCAAGTGGGACGGCCTGATCGCCGGCCTCGACGCCAAGCGCTACGACACCGTCATCAACGAAGTCGGCGTCACTGATGCCCGCAAGCAGAAGTATGACTTCTCCGATCCCTACATCGCCTCCAAGGCCGTGCTGATCGTCAAGGAAAGCAACACCGACATCAAGGATTTCGCCGATCTCAAGGGCAAGAAGTCCGCGCAGTCGCTGACCAGCAATTTCGGCAAGCTCGCTCAGGCGTCCGGCGCCGAACTCGTCGGCACCGACGGTTTCGACCAGTCGATCCAGCTCGTGCTCACCGGCCGCGCCGACGCCACCATCAACGACAGCCTGTCCTTCCTCGACTTCAAGAAGCACAAGCCCGACGCGCCGGTGAAAATCGTCGCGCAGCAGGCCGATGCCGACTTTTCAGCCGCCATCATCCGCAAGGGCGAGCCGGAACTGCAGGCCGCCATCAACAAGGCGCTGGCCGATATCAAGGCTGACGGCACCTATGCCAAGATCTCCGACAAATACTTCGGCCAGGACGTTTCGAAGTAAGGGGAATAGGCAGAAACGCCAAATTGTGAAAAAGATGCGTCCGGGGCCATCCCCGGACGTATTTTATTATGGAAAGGTCGCTTCTGCGTGGAGCACTGGTTGCAATTGATGTGGGAGTCGCTGGGCACGCTGCTTTGGGCGGGGCTCGTCTTCACCATCCCGCTCACCTTGATCACCTTCGTTCTCGGCCTGCTGCTCGGCCTCGTCACCGCCGTGACGAGGCTGTTCGGCCCAAAGCCGCTCGTCGCGGTCGCGCGCTTCTATGTCTGGGTGATCCGCGGCACGCCCTTGCTGGTGCAGCTTTTCGTCATCTTCTACGGCCTGCCAAGCATGGGTATTCTGCTTGATGCCTTTCCGGCCGCCGTTATCGGCTTCACGCTGAATGTCGGCGCCTACTCATCCGAGATCATCCGCGCCGTCATCTCCTCCGTGCCGAAGGGCCAGTGGGAAGCGGCCTATTCCATCGGCATGAACTGGCGTCAGGCGATGAGCCGCACCATCCTGCCGCAAGCGGCCCGCGTAGCCGTGCCGCCGCTGTCGAACACCTTCATCTCGCTGGTCAAGGATACCTCGCTTGCCGCCGCGATCACCGTGCCGGAGCTGTTCCAGGCAGCACAGCGCATCGTCGCGACGACCTATGAGCCGCTGATCCTCTATATCGAGGCCGCCATCATCTATCTCGTGCTCAGCACCTTCCTCTCGACGCTGCAGGGTTATCTCGAACGCCATTTCGCCCGCTCCGGCGGCATGCTGGAGGCGCGGACATGATCGAGCTGTCACACATCGAAAAACGCTTCGGCGACAGTGTCATCCTGAAGGATATCAACCTGACCATCCCGGAAGGCACGGTGACGGCGCTGGTCGGCCCTTCCGGCGGCGGCAAGAGCACGCTTTTGCGCTGCATCAACCTGCTGGAAATCCCGACCGCCGGCACGATCCGCATCGGCGACGTCAGCACCACCTTTCAACCGGGCAAGAAGACCGCCTGGCAGGACATCCAGAAGATCCGCCGCCAGACCGGCATGGTCTTCCAGAATTTCCAGCTCTTCCCGCACCGCACTGCCATCGAGAACGTCATGGAAGGCCTGACGACGGTACTGCGCTGGCCGGCCGACAAGGCCCGCGCCCGCGCCGTCGAGCTTCTGACCAAGGTCGGCATGGCGCACAAGATCGACGCCTGGCCCTCGACGCTGTCGGGCGGGCAGCAGCAGCGCGTGGCGATCGCCCGAGCACTTGCCCCCTCGCCGCGCGTCCTCCTCTGCGACGAACCGACCTCGGCACTCGATCCGGAACTGGCCGCCGAAGTGGTCGATGTCCTCGGCAAGCTCGCCAATGAAGGCACGACGATGGTGATGGCAACGCATGACCTGCGCCTCGCCTCGAAGATCGCCACCAGTGTCGTTTTCCTCGAAGCCGGCAACATCGTCGAAACCGGCCCATCCCGCACCATCTTTGGCGCACCTCAGCAGGAACGGACGAAACAGTTCATCTCGACGCTGAATGCCGGGCACAGCTACGACATATGAGCGAGAATCCGGCGCTCAACCGGAGGTTCGGTTACGAGGTCGATCGGATAGCTAGCAACAGCCCAACGACGAAGCAAGAGTAAAGTGACCAACGTTTTAGGCCGGCAGGATCTGGTAGCCCTCGGCGGCCCGCTCCACGCGGCCAAAGCCGGTGATATGGCCGCCGGCGACGATCCAGCCTTCGCGGGCGGCATCTTCCAATGTCGCCTGGCGGGTTCGCACCGCCATCTCTGGGTCGAGGTCGAAGATCAGGCCGATCTTCGGATCACCGGGCTGGAGTTCTCCCACATGCAAGGTGTCGCCCCAGATCAGGAGATGCTCGCTTTCGCCGCGCACCAGATAACCAGTGTGGCCGGGGGTGTGACCCGGCAGAGGACGGGCCTCTATACCGGCCAACACGGGACCATCTGGAATCTGCCGGACTCGGGACCCATAAACGCGGACAAGCTGCTCAGCCACGTTGAAACCGCCGCGGCGCGCCTCCGGTGTCGCCTCGCGCGCGGCCGGATCGGTGAAAAATGCAAAGTCCCTGTCCGGCACGAACACATCGGCATTGGGGAAATACGGGGCGTCTCCGTCGAACAGGCCGAGCGCATGATCGCCATGGATATGGGTGATCAATATGTGCCGGACCTGGTCCGGCGAGATGCCGGCCTCATGCAACGCCGATCGGGCATGGCCGTATTTTGGTCCCCAGGCAGTCCCGGTGCCGGCATCGACGAGAATGATGCCGTCGGCGCTGCGCAGGGCGAAACAATTTACATCCACCTGAAGCATCGGCTTGCCCAACGCTTCGATCGCGCGCTGCCGTGCAACGCTGCCATCCGCATGGATCAACACGTCCGCCGGCGCTTCGAAGACGCCGTCGCGCAAAAGGATAACGTCGTATTGCCCGAACTGCCTGAGACTGTCGGTCATTGATGCAATTCCGCCTTGAGGGCCGCGTTCAGGAAAAGGCCAGCCCGGAAGACGGCCTTTTCCCTATTCCGTCATGAACGACGTTCAAGCTCCGTAGACGACCAGTAGATCCTTGGCGTCGATCTGGTCGCCGGCAAGCACGAGGACCTCGGTGATGGTGCCGTCCTTCTCCGCATGCAGCGCCGTTTCCATCTTCATCGCTTCGATGGAGACGAGCACGTCGCCGGCCTTGATCGCCTGGCCGGGAGTGACGAAGACGCGGGAGATGACGCCCGGCATCGGTGCGCCGACATGGGCGGCATTGCTGGGCTCCGCCTTGCGGCGCACGGCGCTGCCCGACGCACCATGGGCACGGTCCGGCACCTTGATGCGGCGCGGCTGACCGTTGAGCTCGAAAAACACCGTCACCATGCCCTTCTCGTCGGTCGCCGTCATCGCCTGGTTGACGACCACCAGCGTCTTGCCCTTCTCGATCTCGGCAAAGAGTTCGCCGCCTTCCTTCAGGCCGTAGAAGTAGGCAGGCGTCGGCAGGACCGAGACCGGGCCGTAGGTATCGGCAGCCAGCGCATAGTCGGTGAAGACCTTCGGATACATCAGGTAGGAGGCAAACTCGAAATCGTCGACCTTGCGCTCCAGCTTGGTCTCGATGACCTTGCGCTCCGCGTCGAGATCGGCCTCTGCCAGCAGCGAGCCGGGGCGCACCGTATAGGGCGCCTCGCCCTTCAGCGCCTTCTTCTGCAACGCTTCCGGCCATCCGCCCGGCGGCTGGCCGAGGTCGCCCTTCAGCATCGAGACCACCGATTCCGGGAAGGACACTTCACGGTCAGGATTGATCACATCGGCAACCGTCAGGTCCTGGGAAACCATCATCAGCGCCATGTCGCCCACCACCTTGGAGGACGGGGTCACCTTGACGATATCGCCGAACATCTGGTTGGCATCGGCATAGGCCTGCGCCACCTGATGCCAGCGGGTCTCGAGACCGAGCGAACGCGCCTGTTCTTTAAGGTTGGTGAACTGGCCGCCCGGCATTTCATGCAGGTAGACTTCCGAGGCCGGTCCCTTGAGGTCGCTCTCGAAGGCGGCATACTGATGACGCACGGCTTCCCAATAGAAGGAGACCCGGCGGATCCATTCGGGATCGAGGCCCGGATCGCGCGCTGTGCCCTTCAAGGCCTCGACGATCGAGCCGAGGCAGGGCTGCGAGGTATTGCCGGAGAGCGCATCCATCGCCGCATCGACCGCATCGACACCGGCGTCGACGGCGGCCAGCACCGTGGCGGCGGCAATGCCCGAGGTATCATGCGTGTGGAAGTGGATCGGCAGGCTGGTCGCCTCGCGCAGCGCCTTGAACAGCACCTTGGCGGCGGCCGGCTTCAACAGCCCCGCCATATCCTTCAGCGCGATGATATGGGCACCGGCCTTTTCCAGCTCGACGGCAAGATCGGTATAGTATTTCAGATCGTACTTCGGGCGGGCGGAATTGAGGATATCGCCGGTATAGCAGATCGCCGCCTCGCAGAGCTTGTTCTCCTCGATGACGGCATCCATCGACACGCGCATATTCTCGACCCAGTTCAGGCAGTCAAAGACGCGGAAGAGGTCGATACCGCCCTTGGCCGCCTGGCGAACGAAGTATTTGACGACATTGTCGGGATAGTTGGTGTAGCCGACGCCGTTGGCGCCACGTAGAAGCATCTGCAGAAGCAGGTTCGGCGCGCCCTCGCGGATCAGCGACAGGCGTTCCCACGGATCTTCGGTGAGGAAGCGCATGGAAACATCGAAGGTGGCGCCGCCCCAGCATTCGAGTGACAGAAGCTGCGGTAGCGCCCGGGCATAGGTGCCGGCGACCTGAGCGATGTCGAAGGTCCGCATGCGGGTGGCGAGCAATGACTGATGGCCGTCACGCATGGTCGTGTCGGTCAAAAGCACGCGCTTCTCATTGCGCATCCATTCGGCGAATTTCTGCGGGCCAAGCTGGTCGAGCCGCTGCTTGCTGCCATCCGGAACCTTGCCATCGATATAGGGCAGTACCGGCTCAGAGGCCTTCGGCGACGGCACGGGCCGGCCTCGGGCTTCAGGATGGCCGTTGACCGTGACGTCGGCCAGATAGGTGAGCAGCTTGGTGGCGCGGTCCTGGCGCTTGACCTGCTGGAACAGTTCCGGCGTCGTGTCGATGAAGCGCGTCGTGTAGCTGTTGTCGCGGAACTTCGGGTGGGTGATGATCGCTTCGAGGAAGGTGAGGTTGGTCGCCACGCCGCGGATACGGAATTCGCGCAGCGCCCGGTCCATGCGGGCGATCGTCTCGTCCGGCGTCGACGCCCAGGCCGTCACCTTGACCAGCAGCGGATCGTAGAAGCGGGTGATGATCGCGCCCGAATAAGCCGTGCCGCCATCCAGACGGATGCCGAAGCCGGCAGCGGAGCGATATGCGGTGATGCGGCCGTAATCGGGGATGAAGTTGTGCTCCGGATCCTCGGTCGTCACGCGGCACTGCAGGGCATGGCCGTTGAGGCGGATATCCGCTTGCTTCGGCACGCCCGATTCCGGCGTGCCGATCGCAAAGCCGTCGAGGATATGGATCTGCGCCTTGACGATATCGATACCGGTGACGACTTCGGTCACCGTATGCTCGACCTGGATGCGCGGATTGACTTCGATGAAGTAGAATTTGCCGGTATCGGCATCCATCAGATATTCGACGGTGCCGGCGCCGACATAGCCGGTCGCACCGGCGATCTTAAGCGAATAGGCGGCCAGTTCCTGGCGCTGGGTGTCCGTGAGGTAGGGCGCCGGAGCGCGCTCCACAACCTTCTGGTTGCGGCGCTGGACCGAACAGTCACGCTCGAACAGATGCACGACATTGCCATGGGTATCGCCCAGCACCTGGCTTTCGACGTGGCGAGCACGCTCGACCAGCTTCTCCAGATAGACTTCGTCCTTGCCGAAGGCGGCCATCGCCTCGCGCTTGGCTTCCGTCACTTCCTTGGCAAGATCCTTGGGATCGCGGATGGCGCGCATGCCGCGACCGCCGCCGCCCCAGGAGGCCTTGAGCATCACCGGATAGCCGATCTCCTCGGCCATCTTTGCCACGAGCTTCATATCGTCGGGCAGCGGGTCGGTCGCCGGCACCACCGGCACGCCGACCGAGATCGCCAGGTTGCGGGCCGCCACCTTGTTGCCGAGCTGGCGCATCGTATCGGCGCGCGGGCCGATGAAGATAATGCCGGCGGCATCGCAGGCGTCGACGAATTCGGGGCTTTCCGACAAAAGGCCATAGCCGGGATGGATGGCATCGGCACCAGACAGCTTGGCGACGCGGATAATCTCGTCGATCGACAGATAGCTTTCGATCGGGCCGAGATCGCGGGCCAGATGCGGGCCGCGGCCGACCTGATAGCTCTCATCCGCCTTGAAGCGGTGCAATGCCAGTTTGTCTTCCTCGGCCCAGATGGCGACTGTTTTGATGCCGAGCTCATTGGCGGCGCGAAACACGCGAATGGCAATCTCGGAACGGTTGGCAACCAGGATCTTGGATATAGGCAATGCAGTCTCCTCACGGCATCGAAACGGGCAATGCTGCACCCGCGAAGAGAATTCTTAACTTCTTGTCACGAGAAGTTCAATTTCCCGTAGCGTCAGAAACCAAAATAGTTGCGGCTATGGAACAAGTCCGTTTCTGAAGGCGATTGCGACGATATGCTGGCGGTTCCGCGCGTTCAGCTTGTCCTGGATGCTGTTCATGTACCAATCGACGGTGTGATTTGAAATCTTCAGCGTGCGGCTGATGTCCATCGAGGTCATGCCTTCCGCCAGATGATTCAGCACCTCGATCTCACGCCTGGTCAGCTTGGCCTCGAGCGTGGGGGCTTCCTCAAGTGGCCGCGCCTCGCCACGCAACTCCAGAAGCCGCCAGAAGACTTTCTTGGCCACGGCGTCGAAAAGCGAAAGTTCGGCGGGCGACAGATCGATCGAATCGCCGCCGATCGTCATCGTGCCGAGCAGGCCGCTGCGCCCGAAAATGGGAAAGATATAGCCGTCGGCGAGCCCATTGGCACGGGCATCGGCCATCATCTGCTCCATACGGCGGCGAAGCGGATCACTCTTCAGCGCCGCCATCGCGTCCCGCCAGCGGAAAGGCCGCTGCGCCTGGCCGAGATAACGCATGGTCGGATCGACCAGTGCATATTTCCGGGCGACATAGGTGAGTGGCCATTTGTCCGGCCAGCGACCGGCAAGCATGACGCTGATAATGTCGACGGCCGGCCGTGGATGCCTCAGCAGACCATAGAAATCGAACTTATAGGAGCGCAGCACCAACTCGAGTTCCGTTACGACATTCTTGGCTTGATTGCATTCTTCAACGACCACAAGCAACTGCATTAACGAATGAATATTCACACATACCCCCTGGCCCGAAAAGCCTGGTTCCTCGTCGACGGACGTCCCACCGATATCCGCTCTGCCCCCAGGCGCGACGGATGGCGGGCAAACATACTCGGATCGACATAAATTTGAACGCCTGTGGCGAGAAATTCAGAATTCAACTTCGCATAGCAATCGCTTCGCCGCGCGACAATGCTAATGTAAGAAAGTATTCCTGAATCCTCATATTTCTCAAGTGGCCGAAAGCCCCCTCCTGGCAGCTGGGCGGGCAACCTATGAAATTTCCTCTGAAAAAACAGCGCCGGATTCCGTTAATCGCCGGTTCAGGTAGCAATCTGTAGTGTCCGATCATTCCGAATTTGCTGATGCACAGAGGTTGCCAGACGTGTCGCTTTTCAAAGTCTATGCAAGAGCCCTGAAGTATCTTGGCGCGTATCGTTACCGCGTATGGATGGTCGTCGTCGCAAACATCGCGTTGGCCATGACCACCATCTATGAGCCGGTTCTGTTCGGCCGCATCTTCGACGCCATCGGCAAGAAAGAGGCCGTGACGCCGACCATGATGCTGTGGGCCGGCTTTGCCGTCTTCAGCGCAGTCGCCTTCATCATCGTTTCCCGCGAGGCGGACCGTCTCGCCCATGGCCGTCGCGCATCGCTGCTGACGGAGGCCTTCAGCCGTATCATTTCCATGCCTCTGTCCTGGCACAGCCAGCGCGGCACAGCCAGCGCGCTGAACACGCTGCTGCGTGCCTGCGAAGCCCTGTTCGGCCTTTGGCTCGAATTCATGCGCAACCACCTGACGACGGCCGTTGCCCTCGTGGTGATGATCCCGACCGCCATGGCCATGGACCTGCGCCTGTCCGCCGTCCTCGTTCTGCTCGGCATCTTCTACTGGATCGTCGGCCAGCTGGTCATGAGCCGCACCAAGGACGGCCAGACCTCGGTCGAGAGCCACTACAATACCGTATTCTCGCATGTCAGCGACTCGATCAGCAACGTCTCGGTGCTGCATAGCTACAACCGCATCGAAGCTGAAACCAAGGCGCTGAAGTCCTTCACCGAACGGCTGCTTGCCGCGCAGTATCCGGTCCTCGACTGGTGGGCGCTGGCCGGCGCGCTGAACCGCACCGCCTCGACCATCGCGATGATGGCGATCCTGATGATCGGCACCGTGCTCGTCCAGGGCGGCAGCCTCAGCATCGGCGCGCTGATCACTTTCATCGCCTTCGCCAACGTGCTGATCGGTCGCCTGGAGCTGCTGCGCAACTTCGCCAACCAGATTTTCGAAGCCCGCGCCAAGCTGGTGGACTTCTATACGCTGGAAGATTCCGTCCGCGACCGCGAGGAGCCGGCTGGCCTTGCCGAGATCAAGGACGTCAAGGGCGAGGTCGAGTTCCGCGACGTTTCCTTCGGCTTCGGCAACAGCGCCCAGGGCCTGCACAACATCAACTTCACGGTGAAGGCCGGCCAGACCGTCGCCATCGTCGGCCCGACCGGCGCCGGCAAGACGACCCTGGTCAACCTCCTGCAGCGTGTCTACGATCCACAGAGCGGCCAGATCCTCGTCGACGGCAACGATATTACCAAGGTGACGCGCAAGTCGCTGCGCCGCTACATCGCCACCGTCTTCCAGGATGCCGGCCTGCTGAACCGCTCGATCAGCGACAACATCCGTCTCGGCCGCGAGGGTGCGACCGAGGAAGAGATGATGCGCGCTGCCGAAGCGGCGGCCGCCAACGACTTTATCGAGACGCGCGAAAGCGGCTACGAGACCCGTGTCGGCGAGCGCGGCAACAAGCTTTCCGGTGGCGAGCGCCAACGTATCGCGATTGCCCGCGCCATCCTCAAGGACGCGCCGATCCTCGTGCTCGATGAGGCAACCAGCGCGCTCGACGTGGAGACGGAGAACAGGGTCAAGGCAGCGATCGACAATCTGCGGCAGAACCGCACGACCTTCATCATCGCTCACCGCCTGTCGACGGTTCGCGAAGCCGATATCGTTCTCTTCCTCGAAAACGGGCGCGTTATCGAGAACGGCAGCTTCAGTGCGCTCAGCCAGAGCAACGGCCGCTTCGCCGCCCTGCTGCGCGCCAGCGGTATCCTGACGGACGAGGAAGTCCGCAAGGCTCATACCACGGAACACGAAGCCGCCTGATCATTCGCATGGGGCCTGAAAATCGAAGCCGGGGGAGCAATGCTTCCCCGGCTTTTTCGTATCAGCGCCTATGCCCCGGCTAAAATTCCACGGCAGCAACAAGAAAGGCCCGGCAGGGAAAACCGGGCCTTTCTCCTTCTCTGATCGGAGGTCAAATCGGTCATGACGCCAGCGGAGTTATGACGGGCGTCAAACCGGTTATGATTGGCGTCAAGCCGGGTAGGGCCGGCCTCACGTCGGGGATCAGATCAGAACTTGCGCTCGAAGCGCAGGGCGCCGGTCCACTGGTCGGTATTGGCGGCGTCGTAACGCATGTAGGTAAGTTCCGGCATGACGACCAGATCCTTGACCGGACGCCAGGCCAGGTTCGTCGTCGCCTGCAGAATGCCGCTGTCGGTATAGGCGACCATGGTGGTGTTCTGCAGCTTCGGTGTGAAGGTGTAGCTGAAGCCGGTCCAGAAGGCCCAGTCACCCCATCCGCAGTCGGCGCCATTCTTCGGGCAAGCCGCCGCGTTGGTGTTGAGGAAGGATCCGGCATATTTGTTCAGCTTGTCGCCGTCCGTATTCCAGCCACCCATGAAGAACGGCTTGAATGCGCCGAAGTCGCCATCGATACGCGCCTTGATGGCACCCTCTTCGACGACGGAATCATAGCCGCCGACGATCCTGAACTGGAACATGCTGCCCTTGTAGCCGGCACCGGCCACGACGTCCGGAGCGTAGTGATCAGCCTTTCCGGTCTGCCATGCGCCGCGATAGGAAGAGCTATTTGCCGCGGAATTGGAATCCTCCAGCGACACCAGCGCGGTAAAGCCATTGCCGGAATCATACTTGTAGGTGAGCTGATTGAGCTCCTTCGGACCTTCGTAGACGACCTCGTCGTTTATGAGGCTGGTCGTGTAGCCCATGTACATCGTGTATTGGGAATCGAGCTTGCCGACGGTGAAGCCACCCAGGCTGATATTGGCAAACAGCAGCCGGGCGTTGGTCGTGCCGCCATCCTGCCAATCCCAACGATAAACGGTGTTGGTCTTGAGCGCACCGTATTCCGTATCGGTCGCGGTATCGAAGGAAAGCTCCGCGCGGGTATGCCATTGTGTGCCGATGTTGCTTGCCGCGTTCTTCGGATCCTTCCAATAGCCTTCAGTGCGGACCTTGCCGCCGACCTTCAGACAGGTTTCGGTGCCGGGGATGAAGAAATAGCCCGCGCCAAAAGCGTCGCAAATCCGGACATATTCCAGCGGTTCCGGCTCGGCGGCCACGATGGCGTCAGCCGCCTGCGCTCCCGAGACGGCAGCCAGGGCGGCGGCGGAACCGAGAAGAAGACTTCTGATATTCATAGATTACTCCAATCCAGTATCGATTGGGCATGAGCGATCGCGCCGGACATTCGACGTTCCCTACCCCATTCCCGTTTGACGATCCCCACGATTGCGTCATGCACCCATTCGGGCGCGTGTGGCGCCGGGATGGCGTTACTCCCCGAGCACCGCCACAGCGTCGATGTAGGCTTTTCGATTTTGCACAACAAGATTTTGAGCAATGGAATTTTCGCGGCAACGCGCCGAAACGCTGCCGCGTTGCAGAAACATCACGTCACACATCCTTCACGAAAGTGTCGCGAATGAATTTTCGTTGAAAATAAATCCGTTGCCCGTTGCGGCATTGAAGGCCGACGGAGGGATTATCGACGCTGCTCGACCCGCAAGGGCACAGGCAGCACAGCCGCTGTCGTCTTGGTGGGACGGTTGCTGGCCGTATCCAGCCGCTTATGCTCGAGATAATAGGCATAGGCAAACTGCAGGACAATGCCGACGACGACATAGGCGGCACCGACGGCCGGATCCTTCTCGGTAACATAGAGAATGACCTGCCCCGCCATGGCGAGGATGGTGCCGGCAACGAAGATGCTGAGAGAATGCCGTCCGAGGATCGTCAGTGGATGGTCGGCCGGCCGCCGCAGCAGACGCGACACCGATGGTATGCAGATGATGAGATAGGCGAGCGCCAGCACATGCAGCAGTCGCGGCAGCGACAGGAACGTCTTGTCGAAACCGGTGATGACCGTGGGCAGGCCGAGCGCGGCCAGCTGGTCGCCCAGCACCCAGAGCCTGTCGGTGACCCAGATGAAGGATAGCATGACATAGGCAAGCGAAAGCGCGAACAGGATCGGGTTATAGGCAATCCGGCCGCCGCGTTTTACATGCATGACGGCGACGAAGCCGATGACGAACAGGAACTGCCAGGAAAGCGGGTTCAGGAACCAGAAACCGTCGAGCAGCGTCGTGTGCGGCGCGATCTGGTAGATGCCGGCCAGCAGCCAGACGCCGCCGGAAACCAGCAGCAGAAACAGCGGGCTTCTCGCCTCCACCACCAGCATCAGCGGCAGCATCAGGAACAGCGCCCCATACATCGGCAAGATATTATTATAGCCGATCTGATGGCCGAGCAGCAGCAGCGCCTGAATGCCACGCGCCGGATTCATCAGCACCGCGAGGATGTTCACCTCGCAGAGCAGGCCCACCTGGCGGAAGATCCAGGCGCCGGAGATGAACAGCACCAGCGTGATGAAGGTGGTGATCATATGCGCCGTATAGAGCGTGAAAGCACGCTTGACCGCCTTCCAGGCGATCAGCAGCCGATTGCCGGGCTTGAACCGCGTGCCGTAGGCGAGACCAACGGAGATGCCGGAGATCAGTACGAAAGCTTCGGCGCCATCCGAGAAGCCGAAATTTTTCGTCGTCAGATGCTCGAAGAACTGGCCGGGAACATGGTTGATGAAGATCGTGATCAGGGCCAAGGCCCGCAGAACATCCAGCCTGGTATCACGCCCTGCCGACATTTTCGATAAGCTGCCGGCGCTTCCCGACCGTGTGTCGATACTTGCCCTGATGTTCATGAACATCTCCTGTTCCGGCATTCAAATGCGGATAGGGCCAAAGAGTTCCCTCTTTGGCCCTATCGATCAATGCAAAACAGTGCACAAAAGCGTTACTGTTCGATCGGATAGCCCTCGTCGGGATTAGCAAGCGCCCTATCATTCACGGTGACTGAGTATCCGCTGGCATCGGGCGCTTTTGAGACGGAAATACGGTATTTTCCGCTCGGCAGATCGAGGTCCGCCGCAAAGCCATCCCAGGTCGACGGCAGTGCCGACTTGACGTAGAGGCGACCATTCTTGACGCGGATACCGAGAAGGCCCTCGATCGCCACGCGATAGAACCAGCCGGCCGAGCCCGTATACCAGGTCCAGCCGCCGCGGCCGGTCAATTGCCCCTCGCCATAGACGTCGGCGGCGATGACATAGGGCTCGACGCGGTAGGTGTCGGCCTGATCGCGATCAAGCGCGTGGTTGACCGGGTTTAGCATCTCGAAGCAATGCCAGGCATCGTCGCCGCGGTTCATTTCCGCCAGCGCCATGACCACCCAGGTGGCGGCATGGGTATACTGACCGCCATTTTCGCGGACACCCGGCGGATAGGACTTGATGTAGCCCGGATCGCGCGCCGATTTGGAGAAGGGCGGTGTGAACAGCCGGATCATCCGGTTGTCGTCGTCGACCAGCTTTTCGAGAACGGCGTTCATCGCAGTCTCGCCGCGCTTGGGATCGCCCTCGCCGGAGAGAATGTTCCACGACTGCGCGATCGAATCGATCTGGCATTCGAAATTCTCGCTGGAGCCGAGCGGGCTGCCGTCGTCGAAATAGCCACGGCGATAATGATTGCCGTCCCAGCCCGCCGTTTCCAGCGACTTGCGCAGTTCGGGCAGATGCTTGGTCCAGCGCTCGACGCGCTCCTTGTCGCCCCGCGCTTCCGCATAGGGCAGGAAGGCGGTGAGCGTACCGGCCAAGAACCAGCCGAGCCAGACGCTTTCGCCGCGCCCCTGAATGCCGACACGGTTCATGCCGTCGTTCCAGTCACCGCCGAGGATCAGCGGCAGGCCATTGCCGCCCTTGCGCTTGATGGCAAGATCGAGCGCCAAAGCCGCATGCTCGTAGACGCTGACCTTATCCTGCGACACGGTCGGCTGGTAGAAGGCGTCGTGCGTGCCAGGCATCAGGGCAGCGCCCTCGACGAAGGCAAGCTCTTCGTCCAGAAGCGACTTGTCGCCCGTCACCGTGCAATACTGGTTGATGGCATAGGCGAGCCAGACGACATCGTCCGAGATATGCGTACGCACGCCGGCGCCGCTGCCCGGCAACCACCAATGCTGTACATCGCCTTCGCGGAACTGGCGCTGGGCGGCGTTCACGATCTGCTTGCGCGCAAGCTCCGGTGCATGCATCAGGAAGGCCAGCGTATCCTGTAGCTGGTCGCGGAAGCCGAAGGCGCCCGAGGCCTGGTAGAAGGCGGTGCGCGCCATGATGCGGCAGCCAAGGCTCTGATAGGGGAGCCAGGCGTTGATCATGTTGTTCATCGCCTTGTCCGGCGTCGAGATCTGCAGGCGGCCGGTGAAGCCGTCCCAGAAGCCGCGGGTCGCCGACAGCACGGCCTCGAAATCCGCCTTGCGGATCTCGGAGACCAATGTGCGCGCCTCTTCAAGAGAGACGGTGTCGCCCATGTAGAAGCAGATATCCTTCTCCTCACCCGCACCGATGGTCAGGTCGAAGGCAAGCGCCGCACAGGGATCGCCGTCGAGGTCGGTGGAGTTGGAGAGGACGGCGCCGGACACGACGGCTTCCGGCATTTGCACCGTGCCGTGCCGGCCGATGAATTCGCGGCGGCTGGCCGAGAAGCTCGAATGCGCCTCGCTTGCCGCCATGAAGGCGACCCGCTTGGAATAATCGATGCTGTAGGGATTGTTGGCAAACAGCGCGCCGGTCTCCTCGTCCAGCGACGAGAGGATGAAGGGCTTGGTCTTGTGCGGATTGATGCCGAGCACCCATTCCGCATAATTATAGAGCCGCAGCCGCCGGGTGCCCTTGCCCTTGTTGCTGACGCGCAGGCGGAAGACCTTCACAGGACGCTCACGGTCGACCGTCTGCGTCAATTCCAGCCCGATGCCGTTCTCTTCGCTCGAGAAGACCGAATAGCCGAGGCCGTGGCGGGCCTCAAACTGCACCTTCGGATTGCGCGACAAGCCAGCATAGGGGGTCATCACCGCATTGCTGTCGAGATCGGTCACATAAAGCGCCTCGCCCGGACGGTTGATGACCATGTCGTTGGTCCATGGGGTCAACTGATAGTCGCGCGAATTGTGGCTCCAGGTGAAACCGCCGCCTTCGGCGGGCACATGAAAGCCGAAGCGCTCATTGGTGATGACGTTGATCCACGGATGCGGCGTCGACTGGCCGCCGGCAAGCCGGACGACATATTCACGGCCATTTTCGGCGAAACCGCCATAGCCGTTCCAGAAGTCGAGATCGGCCTGTGCTCCGAGTTCCGTCACCGCAAACACCGATTCCTGCGATGCAAGCGCCACGGCACGACGATCGACCGGAGCCTCATCACCCTGAGGCGCCGAGGCGAACAGTGTCGCCGCGCGGGCGATCTGGTCGACCAGCTTGCCGTTGCGGGCATGGAAGACGACACGAGAGGCGGCGAGGATCTGCTGATAGGTCTCGTTCTCGATCAGATCCTTGCGCACCGCGAAGATGTGCTGACGCAGCCCATCCCCCTGATTGTGACGGATATGATCGGCAAGCGCATCCAGCTGATGCTGCATCGCCTGCGCATGCTCGGCGGCGCATTCGTTCAGGATCACCAGATCGGCGGCGATACCGCGCGAGCGCAGATACTCCCCGGCACTCAGCGCTTCCTTGGCGATTTCGATGTCGATTTCGTCGTTGATGCGCAGCGTGAAGATCGGGAAATCGCCCGAGATGGTCACCGGCCAGAGCGCCGACTGCGAATGTAGGCCGGCAAGGACGGTGGCGCTGTCGGCGCGCAGATGCATGTCGGGATAGACGAGGTAGCGGGCGAGCTTCTGGAAGGCGGCCGCCTGCTGCGAGGAGACGCCGACATGGCGCATCTGCATCTGCGTGCGCGTCCAGGCCTGCGTCAGCTCGACCCCGAAGGCATCCGGATTACGGTAGCGATCGACCGCCTTGTCGACCTCTTCGCGGTTCGGCGCGGCGATCGTCCAGAAGATCACGCTGACTTTCTTGCCGGCCGGCACGCGCACGACGCGGCGCAGCGACAGGCAGGCATCCATGGTGAAGCCTTGCGTGCCCGAAAGCGTCGCGCCCGGATCGAAGGCGGCGGCTTCGGCAAGCGTGCGGCCACGGCCGAGGAACTTGCGGCGGTCCGTCTCGAATTCCGTCGGACGCTCCGAGCCGGCATTGTCGACGACCAGATGCGCGATCGCCATGTCCGGCTCGTTATATTCGCGCTTGTTGCGCTCGGCACGAAGCACGTCGCCGCTGCTACCGACTTCGGTGCGAACGAACATGCGTGCGAAGACCGGATGGCCGGAATCGACGTCGTCGCTGGCAATCGCCGGTTCGAGATAGGAGGTCACTTCGATGAAGCGGTCTTCCGACCCCATGTTGAGCAGCGTGACACGGCGGCCTTCGGCATCGTTTTCGGTGGCGACGATGCACTCGACCTCACTTGTGAAATCACCGATGGTCTTGCTGTATTCCGCCTTTTCGTCGCTGAAGGCGACCTTGACCTTTTCGCCTTCGATGCTGCGCGGCTCGGCAGTCGCCGACCACCACTGGCCGGATGCGGTATCGCGCAGGAAGATGAAGGTGCCCCAGCGGTCTTCCGTCGGATCGGGCCGCCAGCGCGACACGGACAGGCCGTTCCAACGCGAATAGCCCGCGCCGGTCGCCGTCAGCATGACGGAGTAATGGCCGTTGGAGAGGAAGGCGAGTTCGCGATCCTGCGTGACCGGATCGGCGATCTTGCGGATCTCCGGACGCAGCATGTCTTCCTGGATATTGGCCGGCTGGTCGCTCTCGTGCTTGGCGGCCATGACCGGGATATCGCGCGGCGCCTTTTCCTGCAGCAGCAGTTCGGCCGCTTCGATCACCGGATCGGCGTGGAAGAGTTCGCGCAGACGGCCGTTGAAGGCGACGTTGGCAATAGCCGCAATCGACATGCCATGGTGGTGGGCATAGTAGTTGAAGACCACCGCGCATTTCTTGCCTTCGGGAACGCGGGTCGGCGTGAAGTCGACGGCATCATGGAAACCATAGATACCGAGAGCGCCGACCTTGCGCAGCTTCTGCAGGTTTTCAAGCGCCGCTTCCGGCCGGTACTGGCTGGCGAGGATGGAGGCATAGGGCGCGATGACGGCATTCTGGCCGAGGCCGCGCTTCAGGCCGAGCGAGGGCACACCGAAGTTGGTGTACTGATATTGCATCTGATGGTCGCGGGCGTTGAACGCCGCTTCCGAAATGCCCCAGGGGATGCCGGCGCCGAGACGCTTGGCATAGTTCATCTGCTCCTGGACGATCAGATTGTTGGTCTGGTTGAGAATACCGCCCTGACGCTCCTGCATGACGAGCGGCGGCATCAGATATTCGAACATCGAGCCGGACCAGGAGACCAGCGCACCGCGCGAGCCCACCGGCACGACCTGGCGACCGAGGCGATACCAATGCTCCGTCGGCAGGTCGCCCTTGGCGATGGCGAACAGGCTGGTGAGGCGGGCTTCCGACGCCAGCAAGTCGTAGCAGGCGGCATCGAGCTCGTTGGTTTCCACGCGGAAGCCGATGGAGAGCAGGCGCCGTTCCGGACGATAGAGGAAGGCGAATTCCATGCCGAAGGCGGTTTCGCGCATGCGGTCGCGCAGCTTCGCCAGGCGCTGGCGCAATGCGTCGACATTGGCAAGATCGAAGACGCTGTCGGCAATATGACCTTCGCAGACCTTCACCAGCGATTGCGACCAGGTGAGTACCTCGCCGCTCTGCGGCGATTTGACCTCGTGGTCGAGGTTGGCGGCAAGCTTCTGGATGTCATGCGCCAGAACCGAAAGGTTGATGATGCGGATCGAGGCGAACTCATGCTCGCGCTTGACCGCCGCCAGCGCGTTCTGGAAGCCGACGATACGCTCTTCCAGGCGATGACGCAGCGGGCGCACGGTCTTACGGTCATCCGGAAGCTCGGCGAGTATTTCGCCGAGGATGCCGGCGACATCGCCGACGCCGTCGAGATTGCCCTGCATATGCGCGGAAGGGGCTTCCGCCCAGATGCGGCAGGCAGAGGACACGGCAAGCAAGTGACCGGCGAAATTGCCGCTATCGACCGCCGAGACATAGCGCGCGCCCATCGGCTTTAGCGTGTCCGTATGGTACCAGTTGCAGAGATGGCCACGGAATTTTTCGAGCTTCTCGACCGTCGCCATGGTCTTTTCCATGCGATCGATGGTTTCCTCGAAGGAAATCCAGCCGAAATGGCGGGCGGAGATGATCGAGAGCAGGTAGACGCCGATATTGGTCGGCGAGGTGCGCGAGGCCACGACCGGATGCGGCGTCTGCTGCACATTGTCCGGCGGCAGGTGGTTCTGCTGCTCGACCACGAAGGTGTCGAAATAGCGCCAGGTGCGCCGCGCGATCTTGCGCAGTTCCGACGAGACGCTTTCCGGTACTTCAAGCTTGTCTTCGGTTTCCGCCGACTGGCTGACATACCAGGCGATCGCCGGCGACAGGACCCAGAGCAGCGCAAAGGGAATGCCGACGAGGAAGGCATTGTCGCCCGACAGCGACGCGAAGGCGAGCGCCAGCAGGGCCAGCACCGGCGCATGCCACATGACGCGGTAGTGGCCGAGAATGGTGGTCTGCGCCGCGGCCTGGGCGCTGGCGGCGGTGCGCCATTGCAGCATCAGCTTGCGGCTGACGAAGGCGCGGTAGAGCGAACGGCCGATGGCGTCGGCCATGACGCAGGCGCTGTCGGCAATGAAGACGATGCGCAGCGCCACTTGCGCGTTGGCGGCGCGGATATCCGTCCAGACCGTATAGAGATGGGCGCGGGCGATGATATCGCTGGTGCGCGGGATGATGCCGTTGATGAGCGACAGCGTCGGTGCCACGAACAGGCAGAAGATCAGCAGGATCTGCCAGATCAGGGCGGCAAACGGCCCCATGAAGTACCAGCCGAGGACAGAGGCGAAGAACCAGGCGATCGGCGTCAGCGAACGACGCAGATTGTCCATCATCTTCCAGCGGCCGAGGCCGGTGACACCGCGCTTCGGATTGAAGAGGTAGGGAAGGAGCTGCCAGTCGCCACGAGCCCAGCGATGCTGGCGCGAGACTTCGACTTCGTAGCGGATCGGGAAGTCTTCCACGAGCTCGCAATCGGTCACAAGCGCGCAGCGCGCCATCGAACCTTCGAGCAGATCGTGGCTGAGAACGGCGTTCTCGTCGATCTTGCCCTTCAGCGAAGCCTCGAAGGCATCGATATCATAGAGGCCCTTGCCGGTGAACGTGCCTTCCTCGACCAGATCCTGATAGACATCGGAAACGGCGAAGACATAGGGGTCGAGACCGCGATTGACGGAGAAGACGCGCTGGAACACCGAGGCATCCTTGCCCGTGGTCAGCGACGGGGTGACGCGCGGCTGCAAGATACCGTAGCCGCGAACGACGCGCTTGGTCTCCGGATCGAGGACCGGCCGGTTGATCGGA
Source organism: Rhizobium sp. (assembly GCA_036383055.1). Lineage (GTDB taxonomy): Bacteria > Pseudomonadota > Alphaproteobacteria > Rhizobiales > Rhizobiaceae > Rhizobium. The sequence continues at coordinate 21,822 of DASVPC010000195.1, forward strand.
TGATGTAGCTTGCCGACGAGCTTCGTGACCGTATCGCGCACCAGGCGCGTGTCGGAATCGAGCGTCATGACGTATTTCACATCCTTCGGCACGGTATTGGCGCCGGGCAGGAAGGTGGTGTCGCGGTCGCCGCGCAAAAGCAGGTTCAGCTCGTGCAGCTTGCCGCGCTTGCGCTCCCAGCCCATCCAGGAGCCTTCGGCCGGATTGTAGAGGCGGCGGCGATGCAGGAGATAGAAACGCTGCTTGCCGTCTTCGGCATAGCGGGCCGCGAGATTGGCGACTTCGCGGCGGGCATAGTCCAGGATTTCCAGATCGCGTTCGCTCTCTTCCTCCTGGCTGTCTGGCCAGTCGCTGAGCAGTGCGTAGTAGACTTCACCGCGCGGATTGGCGAGATAATGAACTTCGAGATTACGCACGAGCTCGTCGACGCTGTCGCGGTTGCCGATCAGCGTCGGCACAACGACCAGCGTGCGGGCCTCTTCCGGAATGCCTTCCTTGAACTCATAACCGACAAGGCGTGCCGGTGTCAGGTACATGGTGACGACGAAATTGAACAGGCCCGTCGCCCCTTCGGACGCCGGCAGCGAGAACATCAGCAGCATGAGAATGGTTTCAGCCCAGCCCATGCCGGCCTGGATCATGAAATAGCCGACGACAGCCAGTGCAAGGGCGGTCAGAGCCATTACGGGTGCCGCGATCGCCAGCCAGTTAAGCTTGCGCCACTGGCGCACGAAACGCGCCGACAGGAAGGGGCGATAGCCGATCGCCTTTTCCAGCTTTTCCGTCTGCTGGCCCATGATGTAGTCGCCGATATTCGGCTCTTGCGGCTGCGGTTCGCCCGAAGCTTTGGCCGCCTCCGTCATCGCCATGGCGACCTGGGCGATCTCCATTTCGGTCTTCTTGGAACGGCGGGCAAGCTTTTCGATGCGGCGGCGATAGCTGTTGCGCGAGCCGGGATCGAGCTTGGCGTAGTCGGTTTCGTCCCACAGCAGCTTGTCGACCGCGCTCACCTCTTCGACCCAGACCGACCAGTCGGTGTCGTCGATCAGGCGCAGGCTCTTGATGATGTTGCCCATCGTCACATTGCCGGACGACAGCCGGTTATGCTCGGCCATCATGACGCTTTCGGCGTCCGTGCCGGCATCCGCCATGCGCTTTTCCATCCAGGTGACGGCGAGACCCGAGGTGTGCGAGCCGTCACGGAGACGATAGAGGAACTGCGTCGCGAAGGTATTGTCCGAGGTATAGGGCTCGAGCGTCTTCAGGAATTCGGCGACCTTGGCGTCGTCGTTGAGACGGATCAGCTCGTCGACGGCCTCGTTGGCCTTCTTGCGCGTGATGCGGCTCTGCTCGACGCGGCTGGAGATGCGGCGAAGGTTGTCGACCAGGATATAGCGCACCAGCGACGGAACAGCCCAGAGCTCGCCGATCTTCAGCATCTCAACGGACTGGAAGCCTTCTACCAGCGCCAGCAGGCCCTGGTTGGTCACGCTGCTGTGCGTATGGGCGACATAGAGCCAGGCGAGCGCCATGGTGCGCGGCATGACCATGCCGCCGATGGTGATCGTCTGGAGCTGATCGTAGAACTTCTTCGGGAAATCGCGGCGAACTTCCTGGATCGCCTCTTCGATGACGTAGTGGTTGTCGAGCAGCCACTCGGCCGCCGGCGTGATCGATTCGCCCGCGTCGACGTCGGCATTGGCCGAACGATAGACCCGCAGAATCTCCTTCTCATTCTCCTTGTGACGCGCGAAGAAGTCGAAGGGCGCAAAGCCCGGCAGCGTCGTCTTGGCGCCGTTACGGGCGAACGTCGCGCCGCATTCGCGTATCTGCTCGTTGGAGAAATAGGTCGCCCGGATCGAATCATTGTGATCGATCTGCTTGGCTTCAGAATCGCGTAGCGAAACAGTGGAGAGATTTTGAGTCGTCATGGATTCGGGTTCTGGGTCCAAACAGAGTGACAGGCATTATCGCCTTTGATGTCTTTGTCCTGCCTGACACAACCATTCACACATTTGGACCCTTTTGCTTCGCTTCCCGGCGCGCGAAGGGGGTGAATTGGAGGTGGCGGCTTAGAACAAACGATTCAGGCGAAGATTTTCATGGGCTCTTTTTCGGGATCATGGCGATTTCACGCCACCATTCGAAACAGGCTTCCCATGAAACTTGAGACGCCGCCGGATGGTTCCGACAGCAGTCCCGGTGTGTCAAAAACAATCGATCAGGGTCACGAGGCATTCTCCTTGGGCTGACTTCTTGCAAACAGGAATCAGGGTATTTCAGACTGAGCCCTCCATATCCCGCGGAAGATGAACTTAAACTGAACTCCCTCAAAAGATTCGCAAATTCGTCTCAAGCGCCGCTTTTCTCCGGATAGGAAATAATCGACAGGAAACGGATCGGCAGACTGACCAGCACTTCCGGGCCATGCGGCGCGTCGGCATCGAAGAACAGGCTGTCGCCGGGCAGCATGGCATAGAGCTTGTCGGCGTGGCGATATTTTACCTCGCCTTCCAGCATATAGATCAATTCCAGCCCCGCGTGCTGAAACGCCGGAAAAACATCCGAATCGGCCGTCAGGGTAATGAGATAGGGCTCAACCTGCAGGCCGTTCGACCCATTGCCGATATGGCCGAGCAGATTGTACTGGTGACCGGCGCGCGTGCCCCGCCGCTCCATCTCCAGACCCTCGCCGGCCTTGACGAAGACGGCATTGCGCTTCTCTTCAAATCGCCGGAAGAATGCGGTGACGGGCACGCCGAGCGCCCGCGCCAGGGATTGCAGCGTCGTCAGCGACGGCGAGGTATTACCGTTTTCGATCTTGGAGAGCATGCCGAGCGATATGCCCGTGGCCGAGGCGAGATCGGCGCCGGTGATGCCGAGCTTCTTGCGATAGGCGCGAACCTCATGGCCAATCGCCATTTCGAGGTTGTTCTCCTTCGCGTCGCGCAGGGCGTGCGGATCCTGCTTCAGAATTGCCTTCGCATCGTGAGCCCCACTCCGCCTGCTGCTGCGCCCAGCCTCCACCTTGGTCATGCCTCCGCCCCAATCTATTTTTTGTATTTTGGCGAAGCTTACTGTTTTAACGAAGCGCATTCCATTGGGCAGGGCAAAATTTCTTTGCCCGGCAAAGTTCTGATCATGTACGGGAATAAGAATTGCCGTTGGGGAGGAGTGAATCTGAAAGAAGACGGATCAAACCACCGGTCATAGCCGGCCGGACCCGAGCCTCGGCCCGATGAAATACTGTCGTCCTGGGGACAAGCGAGAGAAGAACGCTTCAGCCACGACCGGCCAAACCCGGTCGCATCACCCTCGGCAGAAATCAGACCACGATGCCGCAAACGATGGCAGCGACGAAGATGAACGCGGCGGAGCACAGCGCAACATTGATCGCGGTGTGGATCTTGTGCCGCGTCGCAGCAGCACGCTTCGAAGCATCGAACCGGTTCACATGCGTATTCGACATACCCAAATTCGCCATGTGTTGCCTCCGTTGATTTTTTATTGTCGCAGGGACGAGCCCATGCCTGACATTTATATAGTCTCTATCAATTAGGTAGAGATAATTTTCCGTCCAGAGGACCGCGAGGGAAAAAATAAACCACTGGGTTCAGGTGGGGCTCGATAATCGGCGGAGCAGAAGCTCAGCAGAGAATGCGGCGAGCCCAGATCAAGGTGCGCTCGAAGGCGCTTGTTTCAGAGACTGGAGTCTCTGTTTGACCGATCAGATGACGGTTCTTTTCTTCCGGCAGAGTGACGGTCAACACGTCCTCTTCCTTCGCCGGCATCGGCGGATGGAGATAGCCCATGGTCATGCCACCCATGAAAAACATGCCTGCCTCCACTCGTGTACGACCCGTTGAGGATCACGAAAGTTAACCGTCATTAACAACATCATGACAGAAATGCGGCAGGTGTCAATAGTCTATACGATTGGTCGTCTTTTGAACGGAGATCGATTAAAGACGCAATGATCTCATATGCTTAGCTGCGAACAAAGCCCTTGCTCGCAATCATCAGATTGCGGGTATAATCTTCCTCGACCTTGCCGGCCGCCAGGTCTTTCGCGCTCAGCCGCTCGACGATGGCGCCGTTCTGCATGACCACGAGGCGCTCACACATATGGGTGACGACGCCGAGATCGTGGCTGACCATGACGAATGTCAGGTGACGATCTCTACGCACCTGCTCCAGCAGATTGAGCACTTCCGCCTGCACGGAGGCATCCAGCGCCGAGGTCGGCTCGTCGAGCAGCAGGATGGTCGGCTCGACGATCAGGGCGCGGGCAATCGCCACACGCTGGCGTTGGCCGCCGGAAAGCTGATGCGGATAGCGAAACCGGAAACCGGTGCCGAGGCCGACTTCGTCGAGCGCCCGGGCAATACGCGTCTCGCTGTCGCCGATGCCGTGGATCGCCAGCGGCTCCAGCAGCAACCGGTCAATGGTCTGGCGCGGATGCAACGAGCCGTAAGGGTCCTGAAACACCATCTGGACCTGACGATAGAACGCCTTGGTGCGCTTCGAGCCCTTCAGCGTCTCGCCATCAATGCGGATCGTGCCACCGCTGACCGGCGCAAGACCGGCGACAGCCCGCAGCAGGGTGGACTTGCCGGAACCGGACTCGCCGACGAGGCCGAAGGATTCGCCCCGGTTCACATCGATGCGCACCGCATCCAGGGCATAGTAACCGTCATAGACGACGCTGAGGCCGTCAACCGCAAGCGCCGCCGTCATGCCGCCCACTCCGGCTTGCGGTCGAGAACCGGCAGCGGATGGCGGTTCTCGCCGATCACAGGCATGCAGTTCAACAGGCCGCGCGTATAGGGATGCTGCGCATTGTTGAGCTCGGAGGCCTTGAGTTCCTCGACGATCTTGCCGGCATACATGACGATGACCCGGTCGCAGAAGGAAGAGACCAGCCGCAGATCGTGCGACACAAAAATCAGCCCCATGCCGCGCTCCGACACCAGTTTGTCCATGATCCGGAGCACATCGAGCTGCACGGTGACATCAAGCGCCGAGGTCGGCTCGTCGGCGATCAACAGTTCCGGCCCGGCGATCAGCATCATCGCGATCATCACGCGCTGGCCCATGCCGCCGGAAACTTCATGCGGGTGCAGGTCGTAGACGCGCCTGGGGTCACGGATCTGCACGGCCTCCAGCATGGCCAGGGCGCGGTCGCGCGCTTCTCCCCTGCCAACCTTTTCATGCGTGCGCAACGTCTCGGTGATTTGCTTGCCGATAGGCATCACCGGATCCAGCGAGTATTTCGGATCCTGCAGCACCATGGCGATGCGCTTGCCGCGCAGGGACCGACGCTCCTTGGCCGAGATCGACAAGAGGTCGATGCCGCTGAAATTCAGCCTGTCGGCGCTGACGAGCGCGTGCGGCGGCGTCAACCCCATGATGGCGCGGCCGGTCTGCGATTTGCCGGAACCGCTCTCGCCGACGATGCCAAGCCGCTCGCGGCCGAGCGTGAAGGACACGCCGCGCACCGCCTCGATGACGCCGGTACGGGTGGGATAACGAACTCTAAGGTTTTCGACCGTCAGCATCGTCGTCATTGACCGCTCTCCTTGGGATCGAGCGCATCGCGCAGGCCGTCGCCGAGCAGGTTGAAGCCGAGGCTGACGATCAGGATGGCGATGCCTGGCATGGCGGCCACCCACCATTGGTCGAGATAATATTTGAAGCCGCTGGCGATCATCACGCCCCATTCCGGCAGCGGCGGCTGCGCACCAAGGCCGAGAAAACCGAGGCCGGCCGCCGTCAGGATGACGCCGGCCATATCGAGCGTGACGCGCACGATCAACGAGGAAATGCAAAGCGGCATGACGTGGCGGAAGATGATGCGCAGCGGCGAGGCGCCCATCAGCTGCACGGCGGCTATATAATCCGAGCGCCGCACGGTCATCGTCTCGGCCCGCGCAAGACGCGCATAGGGCGGCCAGGAGGTGATGGCGATGGCGATGATAGCGTTTTCGATGCCCGCCCCGAGCGCGCCGGCAAAGGCGAGCGCCAGCACCAGCTTCGGGAAGGCAAGGAAGATATCGGTGATTCGCATCAGCACGGTATCGACCCAGCCGCCGAGATAGCCGGAGACCATGCCGATGATCAGCCCGATCGGCGCGGAGATGATCGCGACCAGCACGACGATATAGAGCGTCCATCGCGACCCGTAGATCAGGCGGGAGAGGATATCGCGGCCAAGATCGTCGGTGCCGAGCAGATAGCTCCCGGTACCCGGCGGCTTCAGATAGGCGTTGGTGAGATCGCCGATGACGGGCGAATGCGGCGCGATGAAATCGGCGAGGGCGGCGATCAGTACCAATGCGAGGATGATCAGCAATCCGATGACGGCCAGGCGATTGGCGGAGAATTGCCGCCAGGTGACATAGGCACGCCCAAGCCTTGCCTGGCGGCGCGACTGCGGCCGGTCCGACAGCAGCCAGTCACGCCAGCTAATTTGCGCGGTCCCAGCCGTCATTTACGTCGCGTCCTTGGATCGAGGGTCCGATAAAGCAGATCGGAAAGCAGGTTGATGCCGATGAAGACGGTGCCGATGACGATGGTGCCGCCGAGCACGGCGTTCATGTCGGCGTTGCGCAGCGAGCTGGTGATATAGAAGCCGATGCCCGGCCAGGAGAAGACGATCTCCGTCAGCACCGATCCCTCCAGCAGCGATGCGTAGGAAAGCGCGATCACCGTGATCAGCGGCACCATGGCGCTGCGCAGCGCATGCCCCCAGATCACCCGCGTCTCGGAAAGACCCTTGGCGCGGGCAGCGACGATATATTCCTGCCCCAGCTCATTCAGCATGAAGCTGCGCGTCATGCGGCTGATATAGGCAAGGGAGAAATAGCCGAGCAGCGAAGCCGGCAGAATGATATGGCGGAACACATCCCAGAACACATCCCATTGCCCCTGCATGGCGCTGTCGAGCAGGAAGAAGCCGGTGACAGGCGTGAAGGTATATTCATAGGCGATGTCGATGCGGCCGGGATAGGCCACCCAGCGCAGCTGCGCATAAAAGATGACGAGCGCCACCATCGCCAGCCAGAAGACCGGCAGCGAATAGCCGACGAGACCGATGACGCGGACGATCTGGTCGATGAAACTGTTCCGCCGCACGGCAGCAAGCACGCCAAAGGGAACGCCGAACAACGCACCGATGATCGTGCCGACGGTCGCAAGCTCCATGGTCGCCGGAAAGACGCGCCGGATATCGTCCATCACCGGATTGGTCGTCAGCACCGAGGTGCCGAAATCGCCGGTGAGCGCGCTCACCAGATAGAAGTAGAACTGCTGATAGAGCGGCTGATCGAGATGCATTTCGCGGCGCAGGCGTTCGATCACCTGCGCAGGCGCATGGTCGCCGGCAATCGCCAGCGCCGGGTCGATCGGGATCACCCGTCCGATGAAGAAGGTGACGGCCAGAAGGCCGAGATAGGTCGTGACGGCGACGACCAGGAAGCGCAAGACGCCCATTAGAATGGGCGCGGTACGGCCCTTTTTGGGCCGTACCTCCAATTTCCGTTCGACGGTGCTCAAAGAACTAATCCTGCCGGATTACTACTTCGAGATCGGCCATACGAAATTCGTGTCGAAGCTTGGGCCGAGCTTGAAATCCTTCACGTCCTTGCGATAGCCGGCCACTTCCGTCTGCTGATAGAGGAAGATGAAGGGGCTGGCTTCCAGGTACTTCTTCTGGATATCCTGATACATGGCGGCGCGCTTGGCGGTATCGACCTCGAACAGGGCGGCCTTTGTTTCCTTGTCGAGCTCCGGCGTCGTCCAGGTATTGCGCCAGGCAAGCGTCTTGTTGGTGCCAGCGTCGGAATTGTCGGGGTTGTTGGTGAACGTATCGGCGTTGGAATGGGGATCCCAATAATCGTTGCCCCACTGACCGTAATAGATGTCATGATTGCGGGCGCGATACTTGGTCAGCTTCTGCTTGCCGTCGCCGGGGATGATTTCCACCTTGATGCCGGCCTGGCCGAGCGTCTGCTGGATCGAGGTGGCAATGCCGGTGTCCGGCTCGATGCTGCGCGCGTCCATGGTCACGGAGAAGCCGTCCGGCAGGCCGGCCTTCGCCAGCAATTCCTTCGCCTTGGCGACATCCAGCTTGAACGGATTTTCGTCCAGCGCGCCGAGCAGGCCCTTCGGCTCGAAGGTCTGATGGATTTCGCCGATACCCTTGATCAGCGTCTTGCCGATGGCGTCATAGTCGACCAGGTACTTGAATGCCTGCTGCACTTCCGGCTTGGCAAGGTTCGGGTTCTTCTGGTTGAGGCTGATGTAATAGATCGTGCCCTTTGGCGCGCTGGTCGAGGCAAGCTGCGCGTTCTTCTCGACGGCGGCAAGATCGGTCGGCGACAGGTTGCGGGCAATATCGATATCGCCGTTCTCCAGCGCCAGGCGCTGTGCCGAGCTTTCCTTCATGAAGCGGTAGATGACGCGGGTAAGCTTCGGCTTGTCGCCGTAGTAATTTTCATTGCGCTCGAGAACCACGGCCTCGTTGGCACGCCATTCGCGCAGCTTGAACGGCCCGGAGCCGGCAAAGCCGGTCTTCAGCCAGCTGTTGCCGAAGTCGTTGTCATACTTGAAGTCGGCCGTCGGCGTCGCCGGCTTGACATGTTGCAGAACCAGCTTCTTGTCGACCACTTCCGCGACCGTGGCCGTCAGGCAGTTCAGCACGAAGCTCGGTGCGTAAGGCTTATCGACGGTGAAGACGAAGGTGTTCGGATCGGTTGCCTTGGCCTTTTCCGTGACATTGTCGCCGGTCAGGCCGAATTGGGTAAGAATGAAGGCCGGGCTCTTGTCGAGCTTGACGACACGCTCGAAGGACCACGCAACATCCTCGGCGGTGATCGGATTGCCGGAGGCGAATTTCAGGCCGGGTTTCAGCTTGAACGTATAGGTCAGGTGATCGTCGGAGACCGACCAACTCTCGGCAAGATCGCCCTGGATCTTGGACGTGTCGTTGATATCAAGGCGAACGAGCAGGCTGTAGCTGTTGCCGGTGATTTCGGCAGCGGAGAGCTCATAAGCCTCGGCCGGGTCCATGCTGAGGATATCGTCGAAGGCAAAGCCCTCCACCAGCGTATCCTTCGGCGTTTCGGCAAAGGCGTTCGGTGCTGCCATCAGCAAAATCGAGAGAGCCGCGCCGGCCGAAAGGGCGCGGAAGCTGCGGTTCATCCTGGTCATCATCATGTTTTCGTTCCCTTATTTGAACTTTTATCAGTCTGATTATGCACGCGGCGCGCTGCCCTCTCCCCAGGCGGACGCCAGAATACGAAGCCAATTCTCTCGGCACAGCTTCGCAAGATCGTCCTCACCATAGCCAACGTTCCGGAGCGCAGCAATCAGCTTTTGATTGCCGGCGGCATCGCCGATATCCGCCGGAATCGTCGCCCCGTCAAAGTCCGATCCGAGGCCGACGCAATCGATGCCGACGCGCTTGATGAGATGGTCGAGATGGCGGATCATCACTTCGATCGGCGTGTCGGCATCCGAGCGGCCGTCCTCGCGCAGCATGGCGGTCGCGTAGTTGAGGCCGACGATCCCACGGCTCTCCTTGATGGCGTCGAGCTGCTTGTCGGTGAGGTTGCGCGCAACCGGGGTCAGCGCATGCGCGTTGGAATGGCTGGCGACCAGCGGCTGGTCCGATGTCTTCGCCACATCCCAGAAGCCCTTTTCGGTGATATGGGCGAGGTCGATGACAATGCCGAGCCGATTGCATTCGCGCACCAGGGCAAACCCCGCATCCGTCAAGCCCGGACCGGTGTCCGGCGAACTTGGATAGGCGAAGGGCACGCCATGGGCAAAGACGTTGTTGCGGCTCCAGACCGGGCCGAGCGAGCGCAAGCCCGCCGCATAGAAGATCTCGAGCGTAACGAGATCAGCATCGATCGCCTCACAGCCTTCCATATGCATGACGGCGGCGAAAATGCCCTTTTCCATGCTGTCGCGGATGTCTGCGGTCGACCGGCAGAGCTTCCAGGCGCCGGCACGGTCGAGCTTGAGTGCGATCGCGGCCATTTCCAGCGCGATATCGAGCGACGGCGCCCGCTCCAGCGGTGCGGCGAGCGGCGTCGCATAGTGGCCGTTGCGGTCGGGTTCGGCAAAGACGAGATGGCCGGAAGGGATATAGATGGCGCAGAGACCGCCGGCGAGACCGCCCGCCTTGGCGCGCGGCGCATCGATATGTCCGATCGATATCCCATCCCTGAATTCGGCGACTGGATCGGCGCCTTCATTTGTATGATGCCAGAGCCTCAGCAGAACGTCGTTATGGCCATCGAATACGGATTGCATCGTCTATCCTGGATAAAGCGCTCGAACGAGCGGAGGGAAAGCGGCCAGAATAGAAAAGATGACAGAATTCGCCATCCCTAAATGAAAAAAATCTTCATGGACATGAAGGGCGCGGATACACGAAAAAGGCGGGGCAAAACCCCGCCTTGAGAGGACCAGAAATTTGGACCGTTCTAGCGTTTCGCCCGCTTCTTCTGGCGGTAGACGTCGATGGCGACGGCGGCGATGATGATCACGCCCTTGGCGATTTCCTGATAGTATGCGTCGACGTTCAGGAAGGTGAAGCCCGAGATCATCACGCCGAGGATGACCGTGCCGATCACCGTGCCGGCGATGCGTCCGACGCCGCCGGTGAGCGAGGTGCCGCCGATGACGGCCGCTGCAATCGCATCCAATTCATAGGTGACGCCCATGCCGGCCTGCGCCGTCTGGACGCGCGCCGCGGTGATGATGCCCGCAAGACCCGCCAGCAGACCGGCGATCGCATAGACCTTGACCAGATGCGCCTCGACATTGATGCCGGAGACGCGCGCCGCCTGAATGTTGGCGCCGATCGCATAGGTGAACTTGCCGTAGCGTGTGTAGCGCAGCACGATATGGAAAGCGAAGGCAACCACCAGGAAGACGATGACAGGCCAGATGCCGGTGCCGATGAAGTTGAACTGGTCGGTGAGACCCGAGATCGGCTGACCCTTGGTATAGAGCTTCGACAGGCCGCGCGCCGAGACCATCATGCCGAGGGTGGCGATGAAAGGCGGTATCTTCGTTCTCGTGATCAGCAGGCCGTTGACGTAGCCGGCGGCAAGACCGATCAGCAGACCGATGCCGATCGGAACGAAGAACGGCAGATCGGTGAGCGCCGGATAGAGCGCCCGCGCCCAGGTGGAGGACTGGGCAAAGCTTGCGGCAATCATCGCCGTCAAGCCGACGACGGAGCCGGATGAGAGATCGATGCCCCCGGTGATGATGACCTGCGTCACCCCGACCGAGATGATCCCGATGACCGAGACCTGCAGGATCATGATCTTCAGGCGCTGGATGTTGAGCAGGAAGCTCTGGCCGACAAAGATCCAGCCGAGAACCTCGCAGACAAGCGCAATGCCGATCAGCACCAGAAAGATGCCGAGTTCCGGCGGCACGCGGCGGCGCCTCGAGCGCGTCAGCGGCGGTGCGACCGTCTCTGCGACTTTGCTAACCATGGTTCAATCCTCCCTTGCGATGGCCGGCACGGATCATTGCGCCGCCAGCTCCATCACCTTCACTTGAGTTGCATCCGCACGATCGAGGAAGCCGGTCACCCGGCCCTCATGCATCACCATGATACGATCGCTCATGCCGAGCACTTCCGGCATCTCCGAGGAGATCATGATGACAGCGACGCCGTTGCGCGCCATTTCCGTGACCAGGCGATGAATTTCCGCCTTGGCGCCGACATCGATGCCGCGGGTCGGCTCGTCCAGGATCAGGATGCGCGGATTGGTGAGCATCCAGCGGCCGATCAACACCTTCTGCTGATTGCCGCCAGAGAGATTTTCGACACGCTCGTCGAGGTTCGGCGTCTTGACGCGCAGCTTGCGCGCCATTTCCTCGCAGACCTCGCCGATCGCACCTTCCTGCACGAAGCCGCCACGGACGAATTTGTCCTGCAAAACGGCGATCTGCATGTTTTCAAGCACGCTGAGGATCAGCAGACAGCCGGTGTCCTTCCGGTCTTCCGTGAGGAAAGCCATGCGATGGCTGATCGCCACCGCCGGCGAGGAGACGTCGACCGTCTTGCCGAACAGCTCGATCGTGCCGGAGGAGGCCGGCGTCACGCCGAACAATGTCTCGGCGACATTCGAGCGGCCGGAACCGACCAGCCCGGCGACACCGAGAATTTCGCCGGCCCTGACCTCGAACGAAACGTTGGAAAAGACGCCATCCAGGCTGAGATCCTTGACGGAGAGAAGCGTTTCGCCGATCGGCACCTCTTCCTTCGGGAACATCTGGGTGATCTCGCGGCCGACCATCATACGGATGATGTCGTCGCGCGTAACATCGGTGGAGGCGTGCGTGCCGATATATTTGCCGTCGCGGAACACCGAGAATTCATCGGCGATCTCGAACAGCTCGTTCATCTTATGGGTAATGTAGACGATGCCGATGCCATGCTCGCGCAGGCCGCGGATAATCTCGAAGAGATGCGTCACCTCACGCTCGGTCAGCGCCGAGGTCGGCTCGTCCATGATCAGGACATCGGAATCATAGGAGACCGCCTTGGCGATCTCGACCATCTGCCGGCTGGCGACCGAGAGCTCGCCCACCTGGATTTCCGGATCGATGTTGATATTCAAACGACGGAACAGCTCTTCCGTCTTCCGGCTCATCTCGGCATGATCGACGAAACCGAAGCGGTTCTTCGGCTCGCGGCGGATCCAGATATTCTCCGCAACGGTCATGAACGGCATCAGGTTGAGTTCCTGATGGATCATGGCAATGCCGTTCTCCAGCGCATCGAGCGGCGATTTCAGGCGGATCGCGACGCCCTTCAGGAGTACCTCGCCCTGATCCGGCACATAGATGCCGGCCAGGATCTTCATCAGCGTCGACTTGCCGGCGCCGTTTTCGCCCATCAGCGCATGCACCGTGCCGCGCTTCAGACGGAAGGAAACGTCATCGAGGGCCACCACGCCCGGAAACTCTTTGCGGATGCCTTCGGCACTCAGCAGATAGGGGGCGTTGGGAACAGCGCCGCTGGCGCGCACCGCAGCCATGGTGGATGGGCTGACAACCATCTTTTCTCTCCCGGAAAGTGGCGGAATTCGTGAGGATGCGGGCTCACGCGCCCGCATCCGTCGATAGCGGCGGCGTCAGTTCTTCTTGACGAAGTCCTTGACGTTTGCCGGCGTCACGAGCTGGAAGGGAATGTAGACCTTCTTCTCGACCTTCTCGCCCTTGGCAAGCTTTAGCGCGGCATCCACCGCACCCTTGCCCTGGCCGGCGGCATCCTGGAACACCGTGACCTTCAGATCGCCGGCCTGCATCGAAGCCAAGGCATCCTGCGTGGCATCGACGCCGGCGACGACGATCTTGTCGAGCGACTTGCCGGAAGCCTTCAGCGCCTGGATTGCGCCGATCGCCATTTCGTCGTTGTTGGCGATGACGGCATCGAATTCGAGGCCGCTGGAAAGCCAGTTGGTCACAAGGTCGGCGCCCTGGGTACGCTGCCAGTTGGCGGTCTGTTCCTGGACGATGGTGATGCCCTTGCATTCGTCGGTGGCGAGAACGTCATGCACGTCCTTGGTACGCATGCGGGCCGCCTGGTTGGACAGTTCACCCATCATGACGACGGCCTTGCCCTTGCCACCGAGAAGACGGCACACTTCCTTGGTTTCCAGCGTGCCGGATTCCTGCTCGTTGGAGGCGACAAACGCCTGCCCTTCCGGCAGGCTGTCGACGTTCGCCGGCTCGCGGTTGACGTAGATCAGCGGGATCTTCGCTTCTGCCGCCAGCTTCGAGATGGCCGCAGTCGCATCCGTATCGACCGGGTTCACGATGATGGCATCGACCTTACTGGCAATGAAGTTCTGGATCTGGCTCTGCTGCTTGGCGATATCGTTCTGCGCGTCTTCGACCTGCAGGTTCACGCCCTTCACGGTTTTGGCGTAGTCCTGCATACCGTTGCGCAGAACGGTCAGGAAGTTGTCGTCGAACAGCGCCATCGACACGCCGATGGTTTCGGCATGCGCCGCCGTCGAGAGCATAAGCGCCATAGCGGAGCCAAGGATAAGTTTTCGCATGATTTTCCTCCCAATTGCGGTGTCCGGCCACACCCCTCATTAATACCGGAACCCTCGGTTTCGACCGCAGGGCCAACAATCCAAGCTGCCATCACTCCCATAACGGCAACCTAAAAACGGAACAAACAAACCGTAAAATTCTCTATGCGGAATATTTATTCCATTTCCCAGGGAAAACGTCAACACTATTTTGTAACCGTCTTGGCGGAGACGGAATTCTCAGGGCGATAACGGAGTTTTCGATGGGGAAAGGCTGTAAAAGCCGGCGTCCGAACCCACATCTCAGCCACCCAACCCAATGGAACGTCCGTTCCATTGGGTCGGGTGGCATAAAACGCCGTCGATATCGGGCCGAATACCCCCACCGGCCGACAATGGAGAACCAGCATGCCCTCGATGTACCGCTTTTCAGTTCCCGTCTTTCAACGCGGCCTCACAATCCTTGCGACCTATCTCGATGCGATCGAGACCTATGCCGCGGAAAAAGGCATAGACCCCAAAGAGCTTGTCGGCGCGCGCCTTATCGACGACATGCTGCCGCTTTCCGGCCAGTTCCAGCGCGCCTCCGATGGCGCCAAGCTCGCCATCGTCCGGCTGACCGGCGTCGAGGCGCCGCGCTTCGAGGACAATGAGACGACCGTCGCTGAGCTACGCGAGCGCCTGAAGAAGACACAGGATTTCCTGGCGACGATCACGCCGGAGACGATGGCGGGCAGCGAAAGCCGCGAAGTGACGATTTCCCCCGGCGGCAAGACGATGGTCTTCACCGGCGAGGACCTGCTCGCAAGCTTCGCCCTGCCGAATTTCTTCTTCCACGTCACCACCGCGCACGCCATCCTACGCAGCCGCGGCCTGCCGGTCGGCAAGATGACCTATCTTGGGGCGTTCTCTTGATGGATTGCTGCTGAACGTTGATCAGGGCCGGCGTGAAACCGGCCCTTTTTCCGTCAGCTCGGTATAGGCGAGCGTCTGGTCGAGATGCCGTGCCCTGAGCGACAACAGCTTTTCGGCATAGTCCAGCCGCACCGCCGCATAATCGCCGTCAGCGGCGACATTGGTCAGCTCCGCCGGATCCTTCAACAGATCGTAAAGCAGCGGCGGCAGTCCGGCGAAATGCACATATTTGAAGCGCTCGTCCCTGATGACAGCGAGATTGCAGGCATTCGACCTCAGCCCGAAATGCCGCTCCGATTCGCCGCCGGCGATATCGCGGAAATCGAATTCCCAGAACGCAGCATCGCGCCAGCTCTCCGGCTCCCCACCTTCAAGGAAGGGCACAAGCGTCTCGCCGTCAAGGTGATTGTCGGGCGCAAGACCGAGCCGGTCGCACAGCGTCGGAAAGATATCGGCGGCACTGGTGAAGCGCTCGACCTGCCGGCCCGCGCCTGCCGGACGACCGGGATCACGGATGACCAGCGGCACATGATAGCTGCCATCGAAAAAACCGCCTTTGCCGAGCATCCAGTGGTCGCCCATCATTTCGGCATGGTCGGAGGTGAAGATGATCAGCGTATCGTCCCAGGCGTCCGCATCCTTGAGCGCCTGCCAGATCCGTCCGAGTTGCGTGTCCACCTCGGCGATCATGCCGTAATAGATGGCGCGGATCGCGGAGAGATCCTCCGCTGTCCAGTCACTCGCGGATCCTGCACCGCCATGAATGAAACTACCCTTGCCGATCAAGGGCAGGGCGAAGGCAAGAAAGGGATGCACCGCCTGCTCCGCATCACGATCGGCAGCCCGCACAAACGCCGGTCCATCGCTCGCAGAAAACATGCGGTTATAGGGTTCCGGCACCGAAAACGGCGGATGCGGTCTCAGGAACGAGACATGCGCGAACCAGGGCGCATCCTGTTCGCCGAGCCAGCGAATGAATTCGCCGGCGAGAAAGGCCGTCTGCGTCTCGTCCTTGGAATAGGCGGGTGCCGCGTCGGAAATTTCGCCGGGCTTCGCCCCAACGGGAATATGAATGTCGCGGCTCGTCGCCCCCGCATGGCCGCGCGAGCGCAGCCAGGAGAGCCATTGCTTCTCATGCTCGGGCAGGAGTTGGCGGGCGCTGAAGCCGGGGAGCACACCTTCATAGGTGGTCAGGTGCGGATCGTTCGGATCCATGCAGCGCGGATCGGGCGCCGTATCGGTATAGCCGAATAGCGTCGGATCGTAACCGCCGCGCCGGGCAGCAAGCGCCAGATTGTCGAACCGCGCATCCAGCGGTGATCCATTGCGGCAGACGCGATGGTTCATCTGATAGAGGCCGGTATAAAGTGTCGCGCGCGCCGGCGAACAGGGCGCCGTCCCGGCGAAGTGACGGGCAAACAGCACGCCGTCTTGCGCCAGCGCATCGACATTCGGCGTCTTGACGCTTGCATGGCCGACAGCGGAGAGGCAATCGCCCCGCCACTGATCGGCAGATATCAGCAATACGTTCGGGCGTTTGCCCGAGGCACGCCGCTCAGTGCTGGTTGGATTTAGCATGCCAGTTCCAGGCGGATTCGATGATCCGCGACAGATCGTATTGCGGCGACCAGCCAAGAACGTCCCGGGCCTTGTCGTTGTTAGCGACCAGCGTCGTCGAATCGCCCTCGCGACGGCCGACATATTCGACCGGGAACGGCCGGGCTGACACGGTTTCGATCGCGCCCAGCAACTCCTTGACCGTCGTGCCAGTGCCGGTGCCGAGGTTCAGCGCGACGGACTCACCGCCCCTGAGCAGATATTCCACCGCCCGCACATGCGCGTCCGCAAGATCGAGGACGTGGATATAGTCGCGCACGCAGGTTCCGTCGCGCGTGTCGTAATCGCTGCCGAAGACCTTGAAGCCCTGGCGGCGGCCGAGTGCTGCGTCGATCGCCAGCGGGATGGCATGGGTTTCCGGCGTGTGCCACTCGCCGATGCGGCCTTCGAAATCAGCGCCGGCGGCATTGAAGTAGCGCAACACCACGGAACGCAGGCCCTTGTATTGGTCGTAGTCGGCAAGCGCCTGCTCGACGATATATTTGGTGCGGCCATAGGGATTGATCGGCACCTGCCGGTGGCTCTCGTCCAGCGGCACGCTCTGCGGCAGGCCATAGGTGGCACAGGTGGAGGAGAAGACGAAAGCCTCGACGCCTGCCGCCTGCGCCGCCGCCAGCAGCGTCAGCGTACCGATGACGTTGTTTTCGTAGAAGGAGACGGGGTCCTTGACGGATTCGCCCACCTCGATTAGCGCCGCAAAATGCAGGATGGCGGCCGGCTTGTATTTCGCCAGGACTTCATCGAGGCGCGCCCGGTCGCGGATATCGCCTTCTTCGGCCGGACCCCATTTGACGAATTCGCGATGACCGTTGGAAAAATTGTCGTAGACGACGGGCTGAAAACCCTTGTTCGCCAGATCCAGACATGTGTGCGAGCCGATATAGCCGGCGCCCCCGACCACAAGAACCGTTTCCCCTGCCATAGCCATCCCTTCTCAACGATTTACTGCTCAAAGCACGCAAGATCGCGCTTGATCCGAGGCGTAGAGTTAGAGACCTCTGGGAGAGTTGCAAGACCAAAAAAAGGCGATGACTTCGCAAGCGCAGCAAAGAGGAGGAGGTCCAGCGCTATCGCTCGACGGGACGAGCCGCTTGCCCTGCCCGCATGCAACAGAATTCCGGCGAGCGCCACAACTGGCGGCACGAGGAAACATGCGACGCCGATCAGCATGAAAAGCAGGGCCGCCGCCGCACAGCCGAAGACAAAACCACCAAGCGTCGCCCCCATCCGGCCAAGCCTCGCCTTGGCGGCGGCCTTCGCTTCGGGCTCTACTCCACGCAGGAGATCGGCGATATCGATCATGATCTGCGTCGTCGTCCCGGTCATCATCGTCGTCGGCGGCGCCGTGCCGAGATGAACGCGGTGCAGGGCATTCTGAACGGCCATCGCCGACACCAGCGTCATCCCCGTCAGGATCGCCTGCCAGCCGTCGCCACTGACAAACGGGCCGAAGCCAAGGGTAAAGACGGCGGCAAGCGCCAATAGCAGGAAATTCAGCATGAGGATCACCGGTAGCACCGGAAAATTGCGCCGAGACAGCTCGCCGCCGAGCAGACGGGCGAGGATCACGACCATGCAGAAGACCGGCAGCGCCAGCAGCTTGGCCGCAGCGCCCGAGGTTCCCAGCACCATCGCGGCGGCGAAGGTGACGAAGTTGCCAGTGACATGGGCGGTAAACAGGCCGTGCAGGGCCAGAAAGCCGGCGGTATCGACATAACCGCCATTGATGCTCAAGAGAGTGGGCAGGCTCGGCTTCATCGACAACCTGGTCTCCGCTGCGATCCATCAGAGAGTATGAATCCTTATCTCGCGAAAACGAAAGCGATGTCTAGCTATTATGCCCCTGTTCCAGCGTCGCGATCTCGTCGGATATCTCGCGGATCCTCTCCTTCAGATCCGCTTCAGTGCCATCCTCGATCTCTCCGTCGCCGAAACAATAGCGCGCTATATACAATTCGAGCTTGGCTTCCAGCTCCGTCCGCCGGGCATATAATTGCTTGAGATATTTATTACGCATAACGAACCACGCATTCTGAGAAAACATGTCTCAGGATACTAAATAAGCATGCGAGCAAAAAGTTTCGATAGGTGCCACTGCCGGCACCTATCCGCGCGTCGGCATCATCCGCGCAAGCACACGGTCGCGCAGCACATAATGGTGCACGAGGGCGACGACGGCATGTATGCCGGCGATGACGATGATCGCCCAGGCGGTGGCACTGTGCAACTCGCTGAACAGGCGGCGCATTGCCGGATCGACGATGACAAAGGGCGGGATGGAAAAGAGACCGAAGAATTCCGGATCACTCGCAGACGCCCAGCGCATCAGGAACCCATAGAACACCTGCGAGATCATCAGCGCATAGAGAACAAGGTGCACAAGGGACGAGGCCACATGCTGAAGCCCGGAAACAGCAGGCGCCATGCGCCGATGCGTCAAGAGCCGCCAGACGATGCGCAGGACAAGGACGACAGCAAGCAGGATGCCGAGCGAGACATGCAGCGAAATCAGCCCTAGGCGCAGGGGCGTGCCGCGACCGGCAAAATCCCAGACCTGCGCCATCGCAAACAGTGTCAGCACGAGGAGTGCGGTCAGCCAGTGCAGCGCAATGGTGAAAGGGTCATAGCGGGTTGCGCGCTCATCGGCGGCAGTCCGATTGAAATTGCTCATGATTTAAGATCTCCTTGGGAGGAACGAGCAGCAAACAGCTGGAGCTTCCCTTCTATTCGACAGCCTCAAGGCGACGGGCGACATACGGCACCGCCTCGCCGACCCGACTATTGCAAAGCCTCCGCCTGATATTCACATTGATCTGACATGCACCTGAATTGGCACGGCACGGCAAAGATTTGCGCTGACATGCGGCTCGGATATGCGCTAATTCAGATCGATTGTTCGAGGTAGAATGTGTTGAGCGAAAAAATTGCCGTGATCGGCCTGGGTTATGTCGGACTGCCCGTCGCGATTGCCCTGGCCGAGAAATTTCCCGATGTCGTCGGTTTCGATATCAAGGCGTCCCGCGTCGCGGCCCTGAAAGCGGGCGAAGACGACACGCGCGAGATCTCGCCGGAGCGTCTGAGGGAAAGCGGGCTGCGCATCAGCAGCGACCTGGAGGATCTGCGCGATCGCGACATCTTCATCGTCGCCGTTCCCACACCGATCGACCGCAACCGGCAGCCGGATCTGCGCCCGATGATCTCAGCCTCGCGCACCGTCGGCAAGGCCCTGAAGAAAGGCGCCATCGTCGTCTATGAATCGACTGTCTATCCCGGCGTCACCGAGGATGTCTGCGGCCCCGTGCTCGCCGAAGTCTCCGGCCTGCACCAGGGGGAGGATTTTCACCTCGGCTATTCGCCGGAGCGGATCAATCCCGGCGACAAGGAACATACGTTCGAGCGCATCGTGAAGGTGGTCGCCGGCGACAGCGAGGAGACGCTGGAGAGGATCGCCGCCGTCTATGGTGCGGTGGTCGAGGCCGGCGTCCACAAGGCGCCCAGCATCAAGGTGGCTGAAGCCGCCAAGGTGATCGAGAACACCCAGCGCGACCTCAACATCGCCCTGATGAACGAGCTGTCGATCATCTTCGAAAAGATGGATATCCGCACATCCGACGTCCTGAAGGCGGCGCGGACGAAATGGAATTTCCTGCCATTTACGCCCGGCCTCGTCGGCGGCCATTGCATCGGCGTCGACCCCTATTATCTCACCGCCAAGGCCGAGGAACTCGGCTATCACCCCGAAGTCATCCTCTCCGGCCGCCGCATCAATGACGGCATGGGCGCCTTCATCGCCCAGAAGCTGATCAAGATGCTGGTTTCGGCGCAAAAGCCGATCAATGGCGCCCGGATCGGCATTTTTGGCCTGACCTTCAAGGAAAACGTGCCGGATCTCCGCAACAGCCGCGTCCCCGACATCATCCGCGAGCTGCACCAGTTCGGCATCAAGCCGCTGGTGCACGACCCCATGGCCAGCCATGAGGAGGCAGAAGAAGAATATGGCGTGCGGCTGGCGGCACTTGGCGATTTCGGCAAGCTAGACGCCATCGTGCTTGCCGTGCCGCACAAATCCTACCTGGCCGATGGTGCAGCGGAGATTCTCAACCTTCTGGGCGAAAACGGCGTGGTGGTCGACGTGAAAGCAGCGCTGGAGCGCGACAACCCGTGGCTTCAGGGACACGCCGTCTGGAGCCTGTAAGCGCCGCCTAGCGGTCTCCTGACGAGGTAGCGACCGTCAACAGTAGCCCCTCATCGACCGAATAGGGCGGCGACCAGCCGGTGATCGCCACCGTCTCACCGATATCGACCTGCAACGAACCGAGAAGGCGCTGTGCCGCTGCGCGGCGCCCGAGCAGCGTCGCCAGCCCTTCCAACAGGCGCGGCGGGATCGGCAGCAGCAGGGCTTTCCGCCCCATTACCGCAGAAAGCTTGCCGATCAATTCGCCGATGGAAAGATCCGCCCCGTCGCTGATCAGGAACACCCGATTTCCGGCAGCGGGATGACGCGCCGAGAGCAGGATGAAATCGACGAGATTACCGACGAAGACCAGCGATCTGCGGTTGGTAACGAGGCCGAAGGGCCACGGAAACGGCCGCCCGGCCCATGTCATCAGACTGGCGAAATTTGCCTTCACGCCCGGCCCGTAGACCAGCGGCGGGCGGATGACGACGATTTCCATGCCCGTCTCAGCACCTATGGCAAGGAGCGCCTCCTCCGCCTCGCGCTTCGACTGGCCGTAGGGATCCTCCGGATGCGGCATATCGGACGCCCTGAACGGACGACCTGGCACCGTCGCCTCGCCATTGACCTTGATCGAGCTCAGGAAGATGAAGCGCTTGACGCCGGCCCGGGCGGCCTGACGGGCCAGATTGACCGTGGCATCGACATTGACGGCGCGAAAGGCGGCGAGCGGATCGGACGAGGTATCGTTCATGACGTGGACGCGCGCCGCCAGATGCACGACGGTTTCGACGCCCGCAAGCGCTCTCACCCAATCGGTCGCGCCATCGAACGTACCCATGGCCACAAAACCCGGCTGCGGCGCGCGGCTGACCGGACGATAATCCATCTGCCGTCGGGAAAGCTCGGCGCAAAGCGCCTGCCCGACAAAACCTGTTGCACCCGTGACCAGGATCATGCGCCCATCGTCCCTCAATGACGCCCATGCGTCCGCTCAGACCATGCTTCGCATATTACCTCCGTGACGAACAAGGCATCCCGGAGGGACAGGCCCGGCAAAATTCGTGCCCGGAACGATTGTGCAGAAATGCCTGATATGAGATGGACTGCGCAGAAACCATCACCGACGCTGTGAAACCAGCGCCGGTAAAACCATCAGAGACGATGCCCTACACGATCGCCAAGCGCCTGTTCGACTTCCTCGCCGCCTTTGCGGCTGTCGTCGTCTTTTCCATTCCGATCCTGATCGTCGCGGTCGCCGTGCGGCTGACCTCCCCCGGTCCCATTCTTTACTGGTCGGACCGGGTCGGCCGCCGAAATCAGATTTTCCGCATGCCGAAGTTTCGCAGCATGCGGACCGACACGCCCGCGGTCGCCACGCACCTCCTGAAGGATGCCGGCGCCTATCTGACGCCGATCGGCTCTTTCTTGCGCAAATCCAGCCTGGACGAACTGCCGCAGCTCTGGTGCATCCTGAAGGGCGAGATGAGCGTTGTCGGCCCTCGCCCGGCGCTCTTCAACCAGCATGACCTGATTGCGCTACGCACCGAACGCGGCGTCGACGCCCTGCTGCCGGGCCTGACCGGCTGGGCGCAGGTTAATGGCCGCGATGAACTGCCGATCCCACAGAAAGTAGCTCTGGACGAGGACTATCTGCGCCGGCGCTCGTTTTTCTTCGATCTGAAGATCATCATCCTGACGGCCCTGAAAGTCGTTCGCAGCGATGGTGTGACCCATTAACACCAACGTCGGGCAGAAATAAGCTCGGTGGATGCACGACCGCCGAAATGCCGTATTCATGCCCCTTTACAGCCCTACTGGCTGTCGTGAATGCTCCGGCATACCAAACGAAGCGAACGTGGACGAAGGCGGAGATACCATTGGACGACTTGCGCGCGAAGAAACCGCATGCTGATCCCGCAGCCCGGGCTATTGCCGGCAGGATGACAACAGGCGTCATGACACGGCCCGTGGCGGTCTTCGGCAGCCTGCTCTGGATTCTCGCCGCATCCGCTACCCTTGTGGAAAGCGATGCCTACCGCTACGCGGTCGCCCTGCTCTCGTTGATCGCCCTCTATTACTATCTGAAAGCGCCGGTGCGGCCCCGCACCGATTGGATCGGCTGGCTGTGCATGGGCTGGGGTGCCTATGTCATGACCCGCTTCGGCATCACCTATTGGCTGACGCCCGAGCACGATATCGGCGCTTCCGACTGGCTTTATGCCTTCCCCTTCTTCTTCCCGATCCTCGGCGTCGCGGTCCTGCTCTACGAGCCGCTGCTCGAAAAGATCATCGCCGCCTATTTCGCCGCGGCCCTGATCATGCTGATCGCCACGCAGCATTTCCGCGAGGTTTTCGCGGGCGAGACCGTCCGCCCGCTGATCATGAACAACCAGATCCACGGCGCCGTCGCCTGCGGCATGATCGTGATCTTCACGCTGTTCTGGCTGCTGCACTATCTGACGGACAAGTCGAGCGACCGCAGGATCGCGCGCTTTGCCTATATCGTCTCGCCCTTCATCGTCGGGCTCTGTTTCATCGCAATCTATGGCGCCAAGTCGAAAGGCGTCTGGCTGGCGCTCAGCATCACCCTACCCCTGCTGGCACTGGTGGCTCTGAGCTATCTGCGCCTGAAGCTCGGCGCCATCGTCATCGCCATAGCCGCCGTTCTGCTCGTCGCCGGCGTCTACACCGTGCGCCACAATCTCGACAAGACGGCCGGCCCGACCGTGTCGGCGACCGTCGCCATGCTGGAAAGCGTCACCGGCGGCGGTGACCTGGGTGGCGCGGTGACAAGCACCATCGGTTCCACCAACACGCCGGTATCGATGGACGAGCGGCTGCAGCTCTGGTCGAACAGCTGGGAAGTCTTCTCTTCCGCTCCGGTCTTCGGCTGGGGCAACCGCTGGCTGGAACGCTGGTATCAGACGCGTTATTCGCATATCCAGTATACGCTGCTGCACAACGGCTATCTGGAAATCCTGGTGCGCTACGGCCTGTTCGGCGCCGCCATCATGGCCTTCATGCTCGCGATCTTCATCCGGGCGGTCTGGCGCGCCTATAGGGCCAGCATCATCCCCCGCGCCGCCTGGCACGCCTACGCCGTCTGCCTGTTCTTTTTCTCACTGACGCTGCTCAGCAACTCCAACAACCGCCTGGCCATCGGCGAAAGCCTGGCCTTCGCCAGCTCCGCCTTTGCCTGCTGGTGTCACATGCGGCTGAAGGGGGAGTATTTGGCGGCGGCGAAGGGTATGACCAGCGTTTGATCCGGCCCCGCGCCATTTCCAATTTTGAGGCGGCGCGGCAATATTGTCGATTTGGGCGCCATAGCAAAATCATTAGTTGTTCAATAGTAATACTACATCTAAAAAGTGCGCATCTACCTACTTGACTATGCAATTGATAGTACAGCATTTGGTCGGCGCTCAAGCAGCCAACGGTAGACACAACAAAAGCTGGAATAGTTACCTAGCTCGTTGTCAATTGCTCCGAGTGGATAAATGAAGGGTTAGTCGATGCGCAACACCGATCAGTTCGATGAAGAATACTATAAGTCGGGATTTGGCCCAGATGCCTATGAACGCACCGCGCCTTGGCTGAGCTTTTATGCCAATATTGTCGATGAAATTATCCGTTCGCTCCAGCCGCGCCGAGTGCTCGATGCCGGATGCGCGCTGGGAATGGTTGTCGAAGCCTTTTGGGACCGTGGGATCGAGGCGGAAGGCGTAGACATCTCCGAATATGCCATCGCGAACGTCCGTGCCGACATGCGCGAGCATTGCCAAGTCGCATCCCTGACCAAACCGTTTGAATCACGATACGACTTGGTCGTGTGCATAGAAGTTCTCGAGCACATGCCGGCGGAAGAAGCGGCTATCGCCATCAAGAACATCACGGCATCGACTGATACCGTATTATTCTCCTCTTCCCCCCGGGATTTCGAAGAGGTGACTCATGTCAATGTGCGCCCGCCCTTATCGTGGATGAAATTGTTTGGTCAGCACGGCCTATGGCCGGATTTGATCTACGACGCCTCCTATCTGACGCCTCACGCCGTGCTCTTTCGCCGGGGCGAAGCCGTACCTGAAGATGCCTTGATTCTCATGAGCGAGCAGCTCCGGCTTCGCTTTCTTTTGGGTGAAGCAAGACAAGCGAAACTGGAAGCGGCCGCTCAAGTTACTCGCTCTCGAGACGAGGCCCATCTGGCCCAGCAACAGGCGCAGACAGCGTTCGATCGGGAGCTGGAAAGGACGCAGACGGCGCTGGACCAAACGCTGCAAAAGATGCGGATGCGAGAACAGGAGCTTGCCGCAGCACTGGAGAAGGCAGCGCGCGAAGGCATCACCCATACTCAGGAAACCATGAAACTGAGGGGGATTGCCGCCGATGCGCGTCAACAGGCGGCGATCGAGATCGAGGGAATGCGCACGCGCGTTGCCGCTATCGAATCGAGCACCTTTTGGCGAGCCTCAAAACCCGCCCGCGCGTTCGCGGCCAATCTGCCCACACCAATCCGACGGCGCCTGCTGCGATTGGCCAGGGCCGGCTATTGGGCAGCAACGCCACATAGAATCCCAGCGCGAATTGCATTCTTAAGAGAACAGAAGAACAATCAGACACAGTCTCCGCTGAATTTGATCGACCTCCCTTATCAATCCACGGCTATAGTCAATACAACTGGTTTAGCCGCTAATATTCCGCCGGCGGCATCCACGCGCTCCATGATTCGCGAGCACTGTGCAAACTGGGGACCATTACCGGTCTTTAAAGATCGCTCATCGGCACCGACGCTTACAGTCCTGACGGACAGCGTGGACGCCAATCATCTTTTTGGAGGCGTGGGGACGGCACTCATAGTAGGTGCATTGGCAGCTCGCCGCCTGAACGCGCGACTACGTCTCGTTACGCGGCACGCCGCGCCAGATCCTGCAGCGCTTGGCGAAATCATACGGGCGCACGGGATAAAATTTGACGGACCGACCGACTTTGTTCATATGCCTGTCGGAGATGACACCCCTCTTCCCATTGGCAGCGAAGACACGATCCTGACGACCTCGTGGTGGGGTACGCGCGCTGCGCTTGGTGCAATCGATCCGGCACGCATCCTATATCTTCTGCAGGAAGACGAGCGGATGTTCTATCCGTTCGGCGATTCACGGCTGCGCTGCGCCGAAACCTTGTCCGATCCCAATCTGCACGTTTTGATAAATACGCGTATGCTATTTGATCATTTGGCGGATGGTCCCGATTGCTTGCCATTGCTTCGGAAACGGGGATACTGGTTTGAGCCTGCTTTTCCGGCATTCTCAAAACCTAGCGTCGCAAAACCTCGCCCGGAAAAGAAGAACTTTTTCTTCTATGCGCGGCCAAACAACGACCGCAATCTCTATTGGCGTGGCCTCGAAGTCATCGACAAAGTGATGCGCGAAGGCTTGCTGCCGGCAAGTGAATGGAACATCCATTTTGTGGGCCGCGAACTGCCCGACATGGAGCTCCCCGGTGGGGTGCGCCCTCAGGTCTGGGCCAAGTTGCCCTGGTCGAAATATGCCGAATTGATGTCGGAGATGGATCTTGGTCTTTCGTTGATGGATACACCGCACCCATCCTACCCGCCCCTCGATCTTGCAGCTTCGGGTGCTGTTGTCGTCACCAATACGCATGGGCCCAAGACATCTATGGAACAGTGGTCCCGTAACATTCTTGCTGTACCATCAAGCGTCATTGCTCTTGCGGAAGCACTCCATCAAGGAGCCAAGCTGGCGGAAGACATGCAGCAACGCGTCGACAATTGTGCCGCGGACAACATCGCTCGCGATTGGGAAGCCACGCTCACGCCGGCTCTTGATTGGTTCTTGGCCAAAAGGAACTCGTAAACTTGTACCTGAATATA
Source organism: Rhizobium sp. (assembly GCA_036383055.1). Classification (GTDB taxonomy): domain Bacteria; phylum Pseudomonadota; class Alphaproteobacteria; order Rhizobiales; family Rhizobiaceae; genus Rhizobium. The sequence continues at coordinate 48,499 of DASVPC010000195.1, forward strand.
CCCTCGCCCGTACGATACGAAGATCCGTGGCTTTCAACCTACGATGACCGGCTGCAGCAGATGGTCGCTCAAAAGCAGCGTATCGCCTATTTTTACGAATACCCCGATACAAGTACGTTTCGGTACCGAGCATTCAACCCGGGCCTAACCTTAGCGGCAAATCCTGAATCCGGAGTCTCCGGTGCATGGTTCGATCGCCGTGACCTGGGCACTGATGATCGCTTCATCGACGAAGCCGATGCATTGGTGATCTGCCGTGTTCGCTACAGCGCGGCCGTGGCTCGCATGATAGCCCGGGCCCGGGCTCGCGATATCCCTGTGCTCTTCGACTGCGATGATCTTGTCTTCGATACCGAGCGCCTTCACCTGTTGGTCGATTCGCTCAATCAGGATCAGCGAAGTGAAGCCGTCTGGAATGATTGGTTTGCATCGATAGGCCGAATTGGTGCGGTGCTCCGCCTGTGTGACGGCTTGGTCACCACGAATGATTACCTTGCACAACGGGCCAAGGAATTCGACCCGCGACTTCGAACGACAATCATGCCGAACTATCTGAATCGCGAGCAGCAGGAGCTGTCCGAGACTATCTACAATGCAAAGCGCGAGTCCGGCTGGCAGCGGGATGGTCGAATCCATATCGGATATTTCAGCGGATCACCGACACACACGCGCGATTTCGCCGTCGCGGCCCCGGCAATTTTCAGGCTTTTGGATAGCGATCCACGCATTGTGTTGCGTATTGTGGGATTTGCCGAATTCGATCCGCGATTGAAGTATTACGGCGATCGCGTCGAGTTTCATCCGCTACAGGATTTCCTGAATCTTCAGAGGCTTATCGGCGAGGTTGAGATTAATATTTCGCCCCTGCAAGATAACCAGTTCACCAACTGCAAATCCGAGCTGAAGTTTTTCGAAGCTGCAATTTGCGGCACATTAACACTTGCGACGCCGACCTTCTCCTTTCGAAATAGCATAACCCATGGTAAAACCGGATTTCTGGTACCATCCTACGGTTGGGATGATGCGCTACGGGATGCCGTATCGATCGTTGATAGCAAGACGCAATATGTCACTATCGCAGATAGTGCGTTTACATATGTGCAAACGGCCTATGGCTGGGATCGTCATGCGGCGACCATATCGCGCGCAGTTTTTGCTTCGGGGGGAGCTACAGATTGGCAAAGGGACGCTCAGACAGGTTAAGATCCACGTTCAATGTCGCCGGGAAGGGTCTTGAGATAGGCCCTTCACATAGTCCCCTTATGCCAAAGGCAGCCGGTTTCGATGTGGAAATACTCGACTACCTCGACGCCGAAGGCCTTCGTGAAAAATACGCAAGAGCCGGCCTTGATGTATCGGCTGTAGAAGAGGTCGACTTTATCGGCGACGGGCGATCGATGACCGAAGTGATCGGCACTCACGCCCGCTACGACTGGATTGTCGCTTCCCACGTTATCGAACATGTTCCAGACCTTGTGTCGTTCTTAACCGACTGCGAAGCCTTGCTCAAACCAGGTGGATCACTGGTTCTAGCCGTGCCCGACAAGCGCTGCTGCTTTGACATACTTCGTCCGATATCCACCGTGGGCCAGGTTCTGCAAGCGCATGTGGATGGCAGAAAAAGGCCATCGCCGGGTATAGTTTTCGATGACGTCGCATACGCCCGCAAGAGGGATGGCCATATCGGTTGGAGCTTGGCTGATCGTGGCGAGCTTAAAGAAGTCCGGCCAGCTAAAGATGCCTGGACTTTGTTCGAACAAGCCCGCAGAAGCGATGCGTACATCGATATGCATTGCTGGGTCTTCGTTCCCTCCTCATTCCGCTTGATCGTCGATGCCCTAGCCACCTTCGGATTGATTGGTCTTCGCGAACTCAGTTTCCAAGTCAATGACGGCGAGTTCTTTGTCGTACTTTCAACCAGCGCGCCTTTGACCACGCTTGATATTGGAGCGCTGGCTTTGGCAGCCGTCGCGGAAGAGCGCGAAGCATTGGTCTTGGCCGAAACCGAAAGTCTCCGCAGGGATCTTGAAGCGACGCGCGCGGAACTTTCTGCCGCATTGCAACGCCAAGCAACCGAAGCTCAGCGTATAGCCGACATAACGGCATCAACCTCGTGGCGATTGACCGCGCCGCTTAGGGCCGCCAAAAACCTCGTAGCAAAGACATTTCACTGACCTTGCCTCAGTGCGAGCCGAAATAAGCCTCCGCAACGACTTCCGGCTTGTCATCCATACGGATGGTACCATGGTCGAGCCAGATGAGGCGGTTGCAGTTTTCCAGCAGCAGATCCCTGGAATGGCTTGCAATGATCAATATTTTGGTTTGATTGACGAGCTCGTGCAGCCGCTTGTTGGCCTTTTCCTTGAAGCCCTCATCGCCGGTCGCGAGCCATTCGTCCATGATCAGGATTTCCGGTTGGATCACCGTCGAAATCGAGAAGGCAAGCCGCAACTGCATGCCCGTCGAATAGGTCCGGACCGGCATGTCCAGAAAGTCCCCGAGTTCGGAAAACTCCTCGATCTCTTCCTGGCGAGCGCGCAACTGGCCCTTGGAGAGTCCGAGAAGCGCACCGCGAATCTTGATATTCTGACGGCCGGTGGCTTCAGGATCAATTCCCAGCGAGATATTGATCAACGAGGTGCATTTTCCAACAATCGAGGTCTTCCCCGCGGACGGACGGTAGACGCCGCTCATGACGCGCAGGAGTGTCGTCTTACCGGAACCATTGTGGCCGACAAGGCCGAGACGATCGCCATCGCTAAGACTGATGTTAACGTTCTCCAGTCCGCGGATGATCACATGCCCTTCCGAATCCGATTCAATCCGGCCGCCCGTCGCAATATTGAGAACGCGGTTCTTCAGTGAACGGCTGCGGGCATTGAACACCGGGAAGTCGACAACGACGTTGTCCAGATTGATACTTGCCATTTCAAATACTTTCGATGTCGATAACCTAGAGCCAGTACGCAATTCGGCCGCGATAGCGATTGAAGAGGACCATCGTCACGGTCCAGCCGACAACAGCAAGCAGCAGCGAAACGAGCCAGTTGAGACCCGATGGCATCGTGCCGAGCAGGGGATTTCGGATGAGCGCCATGAAGTGGGAGAAGGGATTGAAATTGAGCAAAATAAAGCCGGCGCGGCTGCTGATATGATCCGGCATCCACATAATCGGCGTCACATACATACCGACCTGCATGACATTCTGAATAATCTGGGAAAGATCGCGATACCGTGTGCAGAGGATGGCAACGAAAGTGACGATCCAAAGGATGTTCGCCGAGACAAGGATGAATCCAGGTATGAAGAGCAGGCTCTCCAAAGGCGGATACTTGAGGAAAATCGCGAGCACGAGCGGAAATATGACGAGATTATGCGCTACGATGATCGTATTTCGCCACCATGTTCTCATGACATAGGTAAAAAATGGGATCGGCAGCTGAAGAATCGTTTCACCGTTTGAAATGAAGGTCGTGCAACCCTCATTGATGGTTTGCGAGAAATAGGTCCAGAATATCAAGCCAACACAGATGAAGGGGAGGAACTCCGACATCGGCGACTTAAAGATTGCACCGAAGACGAGACCCATGGCACCGATGAGCACGCCCATGTTGATCGTCAACCAGAAGGCGCCGACCCTCGACCGCCTGTAACGCTGCGCAACATCCTGCCAGCCCAACATTCCCGCGAGATGAAAATTGCGCACGGCATTCGCGACGTCCTCCGACGCCGTCGAGTCGTTCGTAATGGGTTTACTCATAAGGATGATGCGACTCCTTTTCCATGTCGTGCCCGGCTTTGATCATCGAATCTGGCCGATAACATGGCCAGAATTGCCGGATGTGCTCTTTCACAGGTTCAACCTAGCTAACGCTTCAAAGCCGGTCCCGCGCGATAAATCAAGTCCGCTGGAAACCTCATTTCGGTACCACGACGAAATTCCGTCCCTAGTTCGCGCTTCATCAATCCCGGCAACCCGGAACATCATCGACGATCGCGACAAAGGATCTCTCTTTTCCAAGTTAGATCTTGCTGCGCAAGAACCCTGCAACCTTGTCGGCTTCCGCTTCCCAGCTCACCGACCGGCTGAACCGCAGAGCGGCATCCACCCGTTCCTTTACCTGCTCCGGATTGACAAGGACATTGATCAAAGCCGCCGCGATACCGTCGACGGTCATGTCGCAATAGATCGCATGGTCCCGCGACAACAGCCAATTGGAATGCGGCCCGTCATTCATGACAACAGGCCGGGCACAGGCTGCAACCTCCAGCGGCATGAGCGACAGGTTTGTCGCCGACAGGATCAAACCGACATCACTTTGCGAGATGAGTTCCGGCAGATCCTCGACACTGACGGTGCCACGATTCTGGTGTGGAAAGTCGATATCAAAATTGCTGACATCCCAACCGTAAAAGATCACCTCCGCCTCAGGCACCACGGCGCATACCTTCTTCAAGGCGAGAAGCCCGAGCTCGAAACAGCGGCGTTGCGTCACGGGGCGCGCATAGAAGGAGATCCGCTTCTTATCGGTGGCCAGCTTCGGGCGCGGAACATAATGATCGGTGTCGCAGGCGAAACTATAGGAGAATGTCTCCATACCGTATTCGTCCGCCAATTTCTGCGCGAGCCACGGACCGGCAGTCACACCGGTGAGGCCGAGCCGGTAGGTATTCTCCGCAAAATAATATTCACTGCCCAGTGGATTGAAGAAGGGCTCGAAGTCCTGAACGAAATAGATGCGGTGAACGGCATCCTTGTATTTCGCGACCCAATAGGCGGTCTGCCAACCGGTAGCCATCAGGAAGTGGCTGGGTTCGATCGACCGCACACCCAGCGAGACCGTGACGTTGACGCCACCGAAAGAGCGGGCGATCGCCGCTTGTGCATCCGCGGCCGACAACCAGCGATGCGGTTCGGCGATGACGATGTGCTGGTTCGCGAATCCACGTTTCTGTAGCAGGCCGATCATGCGGAAGATGTTGATATGACCGCCGGACTGCGCTTCGAAATCCGGAATCACCCAGGTCATCGAATTCCATGGCAGGTTTTCAGGCGTCAGCTTCAGCCCAAACCCCTGCTCCTCTCCCAGGATGGATTCGTAATAGCTGATGGTATCGCTTCTAAGCGCCATAGAGGCCGGATTGATGCCCAGGAGCCTGTTACGCACCTTTCGGGCGGCAACGCGATATCCGTCCCGCTTCATGACGGCCGCCAGACGCCTGACATTATGATAGAGCATAAGAAAAAGGACCTTGTATTGTTCCCGGGTATTGTTCTGGGCTATTGCGCCTGGATCTTCTGATCGCGCGAGAGTAGCTGCACATGCCGCGCTGTGTCCGATCGCGTCGTTCCGAGATAATGACCAATCTGGCGCGCGCAGTTATCGAACGGCATCAGCAGCGTCAAAATCGGATATTTCCATATCCAGCCATTGGCAACCGCATTGCGGAAATCGCGAATGGTAGAGAAAACCGCCCGCCGCAGCCCTTGCTTCTTCGATGCGCAAATGCGGTAGCCGAAATACCGGCGAAAAGCGCTGGCTTCATCGAAGCTGCGCTGCACTCTTTCCCATAAGGTGAATTCATGGGAATGGGCCACCACCGAATTCCAGGCGAAGGCTTTCGTATAGCCCGCCTCGACGATCGTCTTCGCCCAAAGCTGGTCTTCGGCAAAATTGACGTCGGGATAGGGAAATCGCTCCCATACCGATTTACGCAGGCAAGACGAGTTGTCGGAATAAAAATGGTAGACTTGGCGCAGCCCCTCATTGCGGAAATATTCCCTGGCGTCGTCAAGCTTTACCCTCGGCCAGTTGTTAAGACCGCCGAAATGAGCCTCAAGCTCCCATTTGGTAAAAGGCGAAGCACCGGGGGATGCGACATGGCGCCCGAAGACACCAGCGACGTCGTCATCCTCACGCAAGGGTTTTATCAGCTCGGCCAGCCAATATTTGTCCATCGGCACGGCATCATGGGTGAGAAAGGCGCAGAACTTACCGCGAGAATGCTGAACGCCCAAATTTCGCGTTTTCCCATGCCCGAAACTCTTGGGGTCGATCTCTATCAGTCGAAATCTGGGATCATCCGCAGGTATGGCCTGCTTGGAACCATCTTTGGAGCCTGAATCGATGACGATGACCTCGAACGGCGCATCCAGTTCCTGCGCTCGAACCATATCCACGACGGTATTGAACGTCGGCAGCCCATTCTTCACCGGAATGATGATGGAAACCAGCGGTTCTTCAGAGGATAAGGGAGCTAGAGACGATGCTTCGTTCATTCAGTGTCCTACTCCGCACTCATGCGAGGAATTCGGCAAGATACCGATCAAACGACCATTTGCGTTTGCCGGTACGACCATTGCCTTCGATGATGGGACAGCGGATCAATCGAATACCTCAGCATCCGCCAGCAGCGGCTGCCGCTCATCCTTGGCGGAAAGCGTGAGCGGACCTACGGTTTTCCAGTCAATGGCGATCTTCGGATCGTCCCAGCGAATCCCACGGTCGCTCGTCGGAGCATAGTAGTTGGTAGTCTTGTAGAGGAATTCGACACGGTCGCTCAGCGTCAGGAATCCATGGGCAAAGCCTTCCGGGATCCAAAGCTGGCGCTTGTTTTCCTCCGACAGCAGAACGCCGACCCACTTGCCGAATGTCGGGGACGAACGCCTGATGTCGACGGCGAGATCATAGACCTCTCCGACGACGACCCGGACGAGCTTGGCTTGCGCATGCGGCGGCAACTGATAGTGCAGGCCGCGCAGCACCCCCTCGCCCGATCGGCTATGGTTGTCCTGCACGAAAGCGGCGCTTCGCCCTATCGCTGCTTCGAACTTGGCCTGGTTGAAGCTCTCAAGGAAAAATCCGCGATCATCGGCAAACACCGCGGGTTCGATGATCTTGACGTCCGGTATGGCGGTATCGATGGCTTTCATGTGTCTTTCCTGCTTCACGCTGCCGGCATTCGACAGGCCAACTCCACGCAACTCGACCGAGTGCGCCGTTAAAATATCTGTTCCCGGAGAATTCCCAGAAGATACTGCCCATAGGAGTTCTTCTTCAGCGGCTCGGCGAGCGCCTCCACTTGGGAAGCATCGATCCAATGGCTCCGGTAGGCAATTTCCTCGGGGCAAGCGACTTTCAGCCCCTGCCGGCTTTCGATGGTGGCGATGTAATGGCTCGCCTCCAGCATCGATTCATGCGTGCCGGTGTCGAGCCAGGCATAGCCGCGGCCCATCGTCTGTACATCCAGCTGCCCGGCACTCAGGTAGTGCACATTGACGTCGGTAATTTCCAATTCGCCGCGGGGAGAAGGGCGGATCGACTTTGCGACGTCGACAACATCGGCGTCGTAGAAATAGAGCCCGGTAACGGCGTAGTTGCTCTTCGGAACCTTCGGCTTTTCCTCAAGGCTGATCGCACGGCCCTGCTGATCGAATTCGACCACGCCATAGCGGTGCGGATCATGCACATGATAGGCAAAGACGGTGGCGCCAGCCTCCTTGTCGCTCGCCTGATGGAGCAGCTTGGCGAAATCGTGCCCGTAGAAGATATTGTCACCCAGCACCAGGGCGGACGGGGCGCCATCGAGGAATTCCTCGCCGATGAGAAACGCCTGGGCAAGGCCGTCTGGGCTAGGCTGGACCGCATACTCAAGCTTGATACCCCACTGGCTTCCGTCCTTCAGCAGCTGCTCGAAGCGCGGCGTATCCTGCGGTGTCGAAATAATGAGAATTTCGCGAATACCCGCCAACATCAAAGTCGTCAGCGGATAGTAAATCATCGGCTTGTCGTAGATCGGCAAAAGCTGCTTGCTGACCGCAAGGGTCGCCGGATAGAGGCGTGTGCCGGACCCGCCTGCGAGGATGATGCCTTTACGTGCTTTGGTCATTGTCTAGCGTCTCGTCTTGATTTCGTTTTACAGTCGCTTAACCCGTCAGTTGCAACCGATAAATTTGACAAACCTTGCGCATATCAATGCGCGGCGGGTACAAGTCTCTCGATGACGCCATTTACGCCCTCCTGCCATGCGGGAAGAGGCAAGTCAAAGCAATCCATGAGCTTGGTGCAGTTCAGTCTCGAATTCTGCGGGCGCTTCGCCGGTGTCGGATAGTCGACGGTCGGGATCGGCTTGAGAGCCTCGAGCGTGAGTGCAAGCTTGACGTTCCTCGCCGAGACCTCGCGGACAATATGTGCCGCGTAGCCATGCCAGGACGTATTGCCTTGCGCGCTCAGATGATAGGTGCCCGAGACATCCGGCGCTTCGGGACCGCTGACAAACTCGACGACCCTGCGCGTAACGTCGGCGATCAGCGCCGCCGATGTCGGCGCCCCGACCTGATCAGCGACGATGTTCAGGGAGCTGCGCTCCTGCGCGAGACGCAGGATGGTCTTGAGGAAATTGTTGCCGTGATGGCCATAGACCCAACTTGTCCGCAGGATGGCGTGACGAGCGCCGGAGGAGCGAACCGCCTCCTCGCCCAGCCACTTGCTTTCGCCATAGACCGACTGCGGGTTGACCGGATCGGTCTCGACATAGGCATCGGCCTTGGTGCCGTCGAAGACATAATCGGTCGAGTAATGTACGAGATAGGCGCCGTTGTCGGCAGCCCAGCGCGCCATCACGCCCGGTGCCGCCGCATTCACCGCCATCGCCTGCTCTCTCTCGCTCTCCGCGCGATCGACAGCGGTATAGGCTGCGGGGTTCACAATGATGCTTGGCTTATGTGCCTCAAGCACCAAGAGAATGCTTGCCTCGCTCGCCAGATCCATCTCGGCGCGCGTAACTGCCGCGACTGTACCCCATGATGCGAGAGAACGCTGTAATTCGAAACCGACTTGCCCATTGGCGCCGGTGACCAGGATCGAGCTCACGGCTGAACCTCATATTGCTTGCCCACCCATTCGCGATAGGCACCGCTGGTGACATTCTTCACCCAATCCTCATTGGCGAGATACCACTCGATCGTCTTGCGAATGCCGGTCTCGAACGTTTCCTCCGGCTTCCAGCCCAATTCGCGCTCGAGCTTGCGCGCATCGATCGCATAACGGCGATCATGGCCGGGTCTGTCCTTCACGAAGGCGATCTGGTCCTTGTAGCGGCTACCGCCAGCCTTCGGCCGCAACTCGTCGAGAATGGCGCAGATCGTATGCACCACATCCAGATTGGGCTTCTCATTCCAACCGCCGACATTATAGGTTTCGCCGACCATGCCCGCTTGAAGCACGCGGCGAATGGCGCTGCAGTGATCCTTGACATAGAGCCAATCGCGGATCTGCTGGCCGTCGCCATAGATCGGCAGGCTCTTGCCCGACAGCGCATTCAGGATCACCAGGGGGATCAGCTTCTCGGGGAAATGATAAGGGCCATAATTATTGCTGCAGTTCGTAGTCACGACCGGCAAGCCATAGGTGTGATGCCAGGCGCGCACGAGATGGTCGGACGCCGCCTTGCTCGCGGAATAGGGGCTGTTCGGCTCATACCGGTTGAGCTCGTTGAACGGCGCGTCTTCCTTGGAAAGCGTGCCATAGACTTCATCGGTCGAAACATGCAGGAAGCGGAACGCCTGCTTCTCCTCGCCGGGCAGGCCGTCCCAGTAACTACGGACCGATTCCAGCAGGTTGAACGTCCCCACCACATTCGTCTGAATGAAATCGCCAGGCCCGTGAATGGAGCGGTCGACATGGCTTTCGGCGGCGAAATTGAGGACGGCGCGGGGCTTGTGCATGGCCAGCAGATTGCCGGTCAGATCGCGATCGCCGATATCGCCATGAACGAAGACATGACGGTTATTGCCGTTCAGCCCCTTCAGCGTATCCAGATTGCCGGCATAAGTCAGCTTGTCGAGATTGATGACCGCCTCATCGAAGTGTTTCAACCAGTCGAGAACAAAATTCCCGCCGATGAAGCCGGCACCCCCGGAAACCAATATCGTCATTTCGCTTCTATTCCCACCTAGACTTGTCTTAATACAACCGCGGCCACGAGGCCTATATTGCCGAGAAATGTTTGGCGATGAAGGCCAGACTTGTACAACGTCCACAAACGCTTTGGAAAGCCTTGCCTCCGGATTTGCTTAAATTGTTCCAGCGTCTTGATATTTTCGCCCGTCAGAAGGTGCTCTATCGATTTCAGCGCATCAAGATTCTGGGTATTCCAGCTCCGGAACTGGCTCCTGGTCAACATGCGAAGCCGCCGGATGCGCGCGCGCCAGCCGGAATTGGAACCGACCAGATTGCTTCCATGCTGGCGATAATCGATCGGCGGCAGGGGGTCGTAGCGGATATGTCCGCCGGCGCCGGCGATGACCATATAGGCCCACCAATCGTGGCTGGCGACCGTGACGTCAGACCCCGCCGCCAACAGCACGCGCCGGGCGGTATCGTTCATGACGATGGTATTGCCGCCGCCAATGCTCTGTACCAGCGCGTTCGAAAATGACGGCCGCCGTGCAAACAGCGGTGATTCACCGACCGATCCACCGCTTTCGTCGACAATATGCGTCCGCGAACAGTAAAGCGCGGGGACATCCGCAGGCTGACTTTGCAGCCAGGCAAGCGCTCTCTCGAGCTTGTCGGTATGCCAGATGTCGTCCTGATCGGCAAAACTGTAAAAATCGGCAGAGATAGCCGGATTGCAGGCAAGAGCGAGGAAATTGCGGATAAAGCCTTTTCGCGGCCCCGCCACGACATGAATCGGCGCCCCGCGCTCCCTTTGGAAGTCCTCGACAATGCTCAAGGTGCGATCGGTGGAACCGTCGTCCGAAACCCAGAGCTCCCAGTCTCGATGCGTTTGAGCGAAAAACGATTCCATCTGTTCGGAGATAAATCGCTCTCCCTGAAATGTGCCCATGAGAATGGCAACGTGGCTGTTCATGCGCCCCACAACAGTCATAAAAATCGAATTGCCCTATTATCCGCTGATGTGAACAAACACAACACGGAGCATGGGCGGCAAGATTTGAAACGCAAAATCCGTCAATTACAAGGCGAAAGTCAAAGCTTCGCCACCAAAACCGTCGCTAAACATGGAACATGACGATAGTCCGCAGCTATTATTCAAAGAGAGGATGTGCAAGCCAGGAAGTTTGATTTGGCTGGGGAACCTGGATTCTCACATGATTTCAATGGCTTAACGAGCTTTCCTTGAAATTCCCTTGTTTTTCCCACCGCGAGCGACCGTGGATGCCACCTTTGTGCCCTGGCTTTGGGCGTCAGTCAACAGCACGGGCGAGCGGCAATAATTTCCGCTATCGGAGGTCAAGTATACGGGGAGGCGGCCACAAAACGCCCAGCGGCTCTGCGCTCCCATTACGGTCATACGGGCTGCCTTCGCGGCTTCCCAAAAGCGGACATCCCGATCGATCAACGAGGCGGCATGTTTGTGCCAAGGCTTACCTTCGAGATGCGAGCAAGCTCAAGGCGCACCCATAGAAAGCCTTTCAGCAATCTGTCTCGCGAGCCAACCATTGCAGGCCGGACCAAGAGCCTTGACCAAGCCTTGGACTGAGATATCGCATCTGACAGCAACACCAACGGTGTTGCCGCGACCCCAATTGAATTTGCTCGTTTGAAGCTACTTGGCACCTTGCGATACTGTACATAGTCCCACAATCTCGGTAGCCGCGAGTTTGTGATGTGAAAGCTGTTTGGCCGCCTCCGCTGGATCTTTGAATCCTCCGGACGTCGCAAGCGATATCGAATAGGCGCGCACCGCGTCCCTCAGCCTTTTCAGCCCCGCCGAGTTCACTATCCGAATGTCGCTATGGGGCGACGCCGCATGTTCGAAGACCGTCTTCGGATGCACCATGATTGGCGTCGCCGTGCATGACTTGTCGTATTTTTCGCCGAACCATACGATCGAGCCGTTGAGCTGGTTGGCATCACCCTTCGATATCTTGTCTGCTTGGACCGCGCCACTCTTGCACTCGATAACAAGATATTTGAGGCCGCCCAGCGCCCAGAGATTGTCGGGGCCACGTCCTACCTCGTCTTCCGGACGCTGTGATCCGAACCCAAGGAATTTTCCGAGATCCTTCATTGCAGCCTCGAAGCGCTTCGAACCTTCTTCTCCCCAGTCCAGATCGTCCAGAAGGCCGTTCACCCAGATGATTAGGTCGTTCCCCTCAAGGAACTTCCCCATGTAGGCCACTGCGGCAGAGCTTTGGCCCGAGGGTGGCGCATTGAGTTTTGTGTAAGTCGCGCCTGCAATTGGCTTCAGAAGCCGAGAATTCAGACTCAGCGCAGACAATTGAAGTTCCTGGGCCTTAGCAGCATCGATGAAGTTCGTGATTTCAGCCAATTGCTGTTTAAGAAAGCCCTTTTCTTGGGGGTCAGTGGCGGAGTTAACAGCTTCTTGGGCCTTGTCGATCGCCAAATCATATCTGCTGATCCGGACCGCATCGAATGCTTCGCGCATCTTAACTTGATGACCATCGAGATGGCCGCCTTCGATGGGAAGGGCATTCACCACAGCATTGCGTCCGGCCTGCACCCAGTCATCATTCTGCTCGAGGCAGAGATCCAATATTGGCTCAAGGTCTGCGAGCGACTTCCCGCGAACCTGCTCAGCAACTGCTTTTCCGAGCGTAATCTGCGCACGTGTAGCTGCAGAGAACATGTCTTCGGCTTCTGGCTGATGAAGTCGTTGTGTAAGCTTCCCACCTAATAGAAGCACGACGCAGTGATCATCACTCGATCGCACACCGCGGCCCATGCCCTGCTCGATCCTCTGGATTTGGCGGACAAGTTGCTTCCGGGTCCCGTCGAGCAACAGCATCTCCGATCGTTCCGAAAGACCGTAGACTTCCGGAAGTCCGTCAATGACCAGAAGTTCGCAAGCCTCGCCTGGCAAGTCGATGCCGTCATATTTGTTTATGAGTACAGACAGACCCACGTGACCGTTCTTAAGCTTCTCGACGCCTTGTTGGATGTTATCCTTGTCCAGGATTTGGTGTGCCACATCTTTCCAGAAGGATGCCCGGCTTTTTGAAGGAACGATGATGACCACGTTGAGGTCGTCCGCGATGCTAGACACCATCGCTTTGATTTCTTCGACTGTGTATTCAGGATTTATCTCTTGCGGAGCCAGAATCATCCGATCGCCGATATCGCCGCCGCCCTTCGGCCGGATAGGCTTCGCAATCTCTTTGGGATCGGCCTGGAAATGACTGACAAGGATTGTGTCATCAGCCAAAGTGGCGGTCATGTAGATTCGGCGCTGGGCAGAGGCGAAAGAGGGAATGCGATCGATCGGGAGAAACCGCGGAGCAATCTCGAGCCGACCTCCTCCGAAAATGCATGTGCATAGCGGAATCGCTTCGCTCAACAACGGCCAATTCCATTCGAGCTCCTTACCGTTCCTATTAGCGTGCAGGATTCCCAGAACATCGTCCTGATGTGCCTGCCACGCCCAGTAGGGAACCGTAAGGACGGCATTCGGATCTTCCGCCTTCACGTCAAGAAGGGTTGTCGGTGATTGCGCCTTAAGATCCTCTTCGAATAGCGCAAGGAGACCGTCATACACCGGGCTTCCGGCTTTGGACTTCAAGCAGAACTGGTCGTTTACGCTGCTGAGACTTGCATGGGCATCGTCTATCACGACTACTCCGATTGGGATCTTTCTTTCTCCGACGCCAAAGACTGTCCGTCCATTGATCAGCTTGTGGATGTTAGCAACCAGAATCGATCTGCCCGCGAGAAAGTCCGGATCTTTTTCGTCGTCCGTTGCCGCAATTCCAAGATCGCTCGCCTCTGCGATAACCTGCGAGACCAGGAAGTTATCTGGGGTGATATATACCGCCGGCTTCACATTTTCATTGAGCGAGCTCTGTAGGGACAGCAGACCGACAACGGTCTTTCCCCCACCGGTGTTCATCTTTATCGTCAGATCCTTCGCCGCTCGTCTTTCAAACCAGGCGTCAAGAACATCGGCTTGCTCGTCCAATGGGCGCTTGAACCGAGCATGCCGTTTCAGGGTTGTGAAGATTTTCCTTGGGTCGATCTGCTTCGCTGTCGTGCCAGCGTTTAATATGCCGAAATCTAATGACATTCGCCAGCCCCGCTCCCATACGCCTATACTTGCGCTTATTTCCTAGATAAACGAGTCTTTTAGTGTGACGAGAGCTGCTGAGCAACTGCAGCTTGAGGCAGGGGCCCAATGATTGGTTTGTTGTGAGGACGTCCGTTTCGCACCTTCGCGCCGGAAGTAGCACGTCCTCAGCGTGATCCAGAAAGCGGACGTCGCGGGTGGGTCGATGTAGCGACATCTATGCGCCAATAGCTGCATCACATCGCCGTGAAGACACGCTGGAAGAGCGAGCCAACAGAGAAGCACTATCGCGAGACGATTATCTGGAAGCGACTTTTTGTATGTGCCCACCAATTAGCTGAAGAGAAGGTAGGTAGCTCCCCGCCGATCGCCTGGTGCCCGCGCCGTCTGCTTTCTCAAAGTAGTTCTGCTTCAGTCGAATCTGCAACCTAGACTATTGCGCTGATACAAAAACACAGGCAAACTTTCGTAATAGTTGGTTGGGGGGGAATCGTATGGATTTTGATTTCTGGAACTTCCTTGGCGGCTTGCTCACAGGCGCTGCCGGGGGCGCGCTACTGACGCTGCACTTCACCAAGACTATGCGAGCCGATCGCCATGGAAATACAACCGACCAATCCGGAGCGCGGGCTCGCGGAGACATCGTAGGCCGCGACAAGCGTTAACTTTCTGGAAGCACGCCATCATATCCATGAACATTGCGACCCATCAGGGTAACGTCTCCAACCAGCAAAATGCACGCGCCGGCGGCCCCATCGTAGGCCGCGACTACTATAATGTCGAAGCCAAGAGGGGCTTGGTCGAGAAGCTGCTGCATAAGCTGAAAGAACAGTATGACTGCAACGAGCAGACGCAGACGACGATAGACGAACTCGCCCGATACCACACGCGGCGCGCGCCCGACGGCATTGACGGTCTTGAAGCCAAGTTCGAGGTCAGTGGGCGGTCCGCCTACTACGACGATGCGATCGAGAAAAAGGAGATGTTCGCGAAACTTCTTGAGAGATGGTCGCTGTACTCATCCGCCCAGGAAATCTTCGTCCACATCCTGGCCAAGGCCGAGAATGAGTTCACCCAGGTAATCTACGGCCAAATACCGAAGAAGGAACCCGAGGAAATCAACGCTATGGTCATCGACCGTATAGTAAATCCTATCGTTGAAGAATGCGGTGGCGATCTCATAGCCGTGAACCACAACCTAGTTCAAGGAATGGTGTACTGGCTTGCTGAGCAATGCTTCATCAAATGGCATCACGGCTTGGTTGCGAGATGACTCAGCTCACATATAACGAGGCCTTCGACCCATATCATGCCGCCTTCCGGTTTCTTAGACTACATCTGGCGTGCGACGTAACCGCCAGAGTGCCCTTCGACACGATACGTATACTTGATTTCTACCTGCTCTTCCCGTTCCGCCTTCAATCGATGAAGCTCTTCTCGCAAGACACGAGTTGGAGAAAGGTAAGCAAATCATATGAGGAACAAGCGCCGTATGGCGCGATGCCGGATGACAACATTGTCTTCTCTCGCATGGAACCCTTCCAGCGGGCTGCCGCTTCCAGTCTTGTGATCAGCGGTTACCTTGCGCCGAAGGCGTGGGATCAGAACGAAGTGCAGTTCACCAAGGAAGCGATCCCGGATGCGCTCAGACTTCGCTGTTCTGAACTGAACGCCCGGATGAGCGATGTGGTGGAAATCCTTTGTCAGATCAAGGCTCGGTATCCGCTCGGAGGCCGTGACGGGCTGAAGGATCGCACAGGTCTTCTGGAGTATCGATATGACCCGGTATGACCCCTCCCTCGTGGTCAAGCGCCTTGTCGTGAAGCGCGGCGCCTTCACGATGTATGATGAGGCCTTTCACACGGGCGTTAACGTGGTCAGAGGCGACAACTCCTCTGGCAAGTCGACGATTATGAACTTCCTTTTCTTCGGTCTGGGAGGTGATCTCGACCGTTCGGCGTGGAGCGAACACGCCCTGCTGTGCGATCATGTGTGGCTTGAGGTGGAGTTCAACGGCAACCCCGCGGTGCTGCGGCGGGAGATCGATGTCTCGTCCCAATCGGCGATGGAGATCTTCGGCGGACGCTATGAGCAAGCAGTCGTGGCCCCAATCGAAGCGTGGCACCGATATCCCTATGCCCGTTCAAGAAACCAGGAGAGCTTCTCACAAGCGATCTTCCGGCTCCTGGAGATGCCAGACGTTGCAGTTGAGGGCACGTCGAGCATCACCATCCACCAGATCCTGCGCCTTCTCTACGCAGATCAGCTTTCGCCGACAGAAAGCCTCTTCCGGTTTGAAGGGTTCGATTCTGAGAACCTGCGCGAGGCCGTGGGCAATCTCCTTTGCGGAGCGTTCGACACCGAGATATATGAGCTCCAGCAACTGAAGCGAACGAAGGAAAAGGAATTCACCGAAGCCAGCGCGGAGTTGAGGAGCATATTCAAGGTCGTCGGAGGTGGCGACGAGAGCATGACCCTTGACTGGATCGAGCAGCGCCGCAAAGGCCTTGTTCAGGAGCGCGACACGACCTCGGCTCAGCTTCTGGAGGCAGAAGAGGCGTTCTATTCCAGCCAATCCTCCGAAAAGATAACGCTTCAGGTTCAGAAAGACCTCTACAAGCAGGTTCAGAAACTGCAGGGTGAGATCCGTCACAAGCAGGCCGAGGTGGATTCAGTTGAATTCGAAATCGCGGATTCGGCGGCGTTCATCCGAACCTTGTCCACACGACTGGAAGCATTGCGAGATGCGGATCTCACCGCGAGTGTCGTAGGCAGCGTCCGGTTCGGAACCTGCCCGGCTTGCTACGCGGAGGTCGTTGAGCACGACCATGATGTCGAAGCTTGTCATCTATGCAAGACACCCCTCGACACCGGGCGTGCCCGTGAGCGAGTAGTCGGCATTATCAACGAGCTGTCGATACAGATAAAGCAGTCGGAGCGCCTGCAAACAATTAGGGCCGAGCGCCTGGAGAAGCATCAGGACTCCCTGAATGCGCTGGTCGCGAACTGGCGGCTCAAGTCAAAGGAACTTTCCGATCTTAGCTCAGTACCGACATCCAAAGCTCGGGAGCAGATCCGAGAGTTGCAGCGGAAGCTTGGGTATATTGACAAATCCATTGAAGATGTCGAGGCGCAGGTCAAGCTCGCGAACAAGATCGGCCACCTATCCGCCCGCAAGGCGGAGCTCGATCAGGAGATCCAATCGCTGGGTTCCCGCATTACCACGCTCCAACTCAGTCAGACCGATCGGTTGCGGACAGCCAAGAACAGCATTGAGAAAAACATCATCGAGATCCTCCAGGGCGATCTCAAGCGTCAGGACTCCTTCGAAAACCCCGAGCATGTTCAATTCTCGTTCGCGAAGAACTCCATCACGGTTGATGAGCACACCTACTTCTCCGCAAGCTCCCGCGTTATTCTCAAGGCCGCATTCCTGGTGGGCTTCCTGAAGGCCGCCCTCTATGATCGACAATTCCGCCATCCCCGCTTTCTCATGATCGACATCACCGAGGACAAGGGTATCGAGCAGGCGCGAAGCCATAATTTCCAGAAGCAGGTAATCGAGATTTCGGACCAGGCGCCTGTCGAGCACCAGATCATCATCGCGACGGCAATGCCGTGGCCCGAGATTGGGCCGCAGCTCTTTGTCGGCAGACATTCGACGCGACAGCAAGGCACACTCGCGTTTCTCACGAGCAACGGCAACTGAGGGAAAGGATACATCGATGGCGAAGGCGCAATCAGTTGAAATCGCGGGCCATCAGTTTCCTCGCAAGACGGATGCGTTGGCGTTCATGAAAGTCATGCTCAACCGCTATCGGCCTGGGGACACCGTGACCGATGACGACAGAGAGTTCCTTCAGGAGGCCTTGAAACGCCATCCAGAGGCGGCCACCAAGATCAGATCTGGTGTAAGAGGTTTCGAGGTAAGGGCCGCCGACTACGGTACCCAATGCTTCTGGATACTCCGGATAGACGGTTCCGACGAACGGTTCTCCTACAAGAGCTGCATCTGATCGACTGGATGGTCACCGCCTGGGCAGCGGCTAGGAGATGTTCGTGAACCAGAGTATACTCAACGGCCCTGCCCGTCCGGAGTTGATCGCTCCGGGAAAAACGAAAGATGACTGGCATGACTTCGCTAAGAAGCTGGTGCCCGGCGGCGATGAAGTTCTGTGGGCGGAAGCTTTCGAGAGCTTCCTGTCCGCCCGACTTCATAGCCGATACATCGATCCCATCGCAGCGGTACGAGACGGCTCCAAGTGGAAGGGGGAGGGCTTCACGATCGTATCGATACAATGCGCGCTCATAGAATTCCTTGCGGCGCTCCGGGCGGGCAAGAATTTTCGCCATGAAAATCCTGTGCCGCCGCATGAATATAAGAATAGCAGCGGTCTCTTTTGCGACTTTCTGCGAAAGACTGATCCATTCGACAAGTTGTTCACGAAGCCGCAAGCCAAGGATTTCTACGCAAACGTCCGGTGCGGACTCCTGCACGAGGCAAGGACAAAGGGCGACTGGATCATATGGGCGAGCGGCACCCCAGCCGTGGATTGTCAGAGGAAGATCGTCTATCGCGACAGCTTTCAGGACCTCATCGAGGGGTACATCCAAGACTACGGTCGCGCGCTGCTGGAGGACATCCCCCTACAAAATGCCTTCGTCAGGAAGTTCAACGATCTGGCCGATTGAGCGTTCTTTGAAGGGATTTAGTACCTGCTGAATCTGGATGTGACCTGGCAAGAGGTCAACAGCCGAATGGCAGGGTTGGCTCAATCCACGACCTAAACCTGACTGTCCCCAACCGGCCCCACAACAATCATTTAGCGCCATAGACTGACAGTGAACGTCGCTTCATCGGCTGGTCCTGCGCTTTCAGCGGCACGGTCATAGGGGCTCGCTGTAATCAAACAGCGGAAATAATTTCCGCAAAAGATACCTCTTTTCAATCGCCCCCTTACAACTCTGATTTGCCTACGGGCATCAAGCTATGGCATGTTCCAGAAAAAGTTGAAGGCTAGACGCATTTAGGTGGGGCATTGTCGGCAAATTTCGGTCATCTGCAGGAGGTCAGCCCAGAGCTCCATCGCCTCGGCACGCTGGCCGAGCGCTTCTTTGCCGAAGACGCAAATACATCGCTGATCAAGAGCCGCCAGTTCGGCGAGTACATGGTCAAGGAGATCGCGGCACTTTCCGGCGTCTATGATCCCGCGGCGCGTGAGACCACGAATGATCTCCTCAGGCGGCTGGTGACACAGCAGGTCTTGCCGCGTGAAGTCGCCGACATCTTCCATGCCGTGCGCAAGAGTGGCAATGAGGCCGCTCATAACCTGGCGGGATCGCCCGAAGAAGCTTTGGCCGCGCTCAAGTTCTGCCGCGCGCTAGGAGTCTGGTATCGGCGCACTTACGGCCGCGATCCCAATTTCAGGCCAGGCCCGTTTGTACCCCCAAAGGCCTCTGCCGATATTGACCAGGCCACACGGGCAGAGCTCACGGCCCTGCGCGCCCAGGTTCTTGAAGCCCAGGATAAACTGGCCGCCGCCCATGCCTCGGCTGAGGAACTCGCCAAGGCCCGAGCTGCTGCCGAAGAGCTTGCCCGGCAGGCGGCAGCCGATAGCCAAGTGTGGGAACAGACTGCTGTCGAAATGGAGGCAAATCAGGCCGCGCTTTCGCGCAAGCTCGCGGAACTGCAGAAGGTGGCCGAAGCCCAGCCTGAGCAATTGCGGATGGAGTTCAAACAGGCCGGTATTCAGGCGGCGAGTCGGTTGGAACTCGACGAGCGCCAGACCCGCCGTCTGATCGACGTCCAGCTTGTCGATGCCGGCTGGGAGGCCGACAGTGACCGCCTGACCTACCAGAAGGGTGCTAGACCGGAAGAAGGCCGCAGCGTGGCCATCGCAGAATGGCCCTCCGAAGGTGGTCGGGCGGACTACGCACTTTTCGTCGGCCTCACCTGTCTCGGCGTCATCGAGGCGAAGCGCGAGAGCGTCGATGTGCCATCGATCCTGCAGCAAGCCGAACGCTACGCCCGCACGATTGTCTTGGCGCCGGAACAGACGTATCCGCATGGTCCATGGAAACATGGCTTGGATGACCCCTTCCGCGTGCCCTTTGTCTTCGCCACGAACGGCCGACCCTATGTGCGCCAGTGGCTGACGAAATCCGGAATCTGGTACCGCGACGTGCGGCGGGAGACGAACCACGCCATTGCCATGACGAGCTGGTTCTCGCCGAAGGACCTGCTGGACAAGCTGGCCACGGATGTCGACACCGCCGCGCAAGGCCTCGCCGAAGAAAGCTTCGGCAAGGGCAAGATGCGCCCCTACCAGGAGGAGGCAATAGCGGCGCTCGAAGATGCCGTGGTGGCCGGCCAGCGCGACATCCTTATTTCCATGGCGACCGGCACCGGCAAGACGCGCACGGCGATTGCGCTCATGTATCGTCTCCTGAAGCACAAGCGCTTCCGCCGCATTCTCTTCCTGGTCGACCGCAAGGCGCTGGGACGGCAGACGAGCGATGCCTTGGAAACCACCGAAATCGAAGGCATGCTGAACTTCGCCCAGATCTACAAGGTGGCGGGGTTGGAGCAGAAGCTGCCGGAGGACGAGGATCAGGTGCAGGTCGCGACCGTTCAGTCGCTGATCGCCCGCATCCTGAACGAGCCTGACCCGGCCAAACGCCCGACGCCAGGTACCTTCGATTGCATCATCGTTGACGAAGCCCATCGCGGTTACACGCTCGATGCCGAGCTGCGTGAAAGCGACATCGGCTTCCGCAACATCGATGACTACCAGTCTGCTTACCGCCAGATCCTCGATTACTTCGATGCCGTGAAGGTGGCGCTGACGGCGACACCCGCGCTGCATACCCGCGAGATCTTCGGCCATCCCGTCTTCCACTATGGCTACCGCCAAGCCGTCGTCGAGGGCTATCTCAACGATCACCTACCGCCAAAGCGTATCACGACGGCTCTGTCTGAAGCTGGCATTCATTTCGTTGGCGGCGAGGAGGTCGAGATCATCGACCGCAAGACCGGACAGATCGATCTCTTCGAGCTTCCGGACGAAGTATCGCTCGATTACGATCTCGCCGACTTCAACAAGAGGGTTTATTCGGAAGCCTTCAACCGTATCGTCTGCCGAGCGATCGCCACCGAGATCTCGCCGTCGAAGCCCGGCAAGACGCTGATCTTCGCCGCCCGCGACGCCCATGCCGATGATATCGTGCGCCTGCTGATCGAGGAGCTGCAGGAGGAATACGGGAAAGAGGTTGTGCCGCATGGCATGGTCGTGAAGATCACCGGCAATGTCGAAAAGGCCGACGACCTGATCCTGAAATTCAAGAACGATCCCTATCCGAAATACGTCGTCACCGTGGATCTGCTGACCACCGGCGTCGACATCCCCTCGATCTGCAATCTCGTCTTCGTGCGCCGGGTCAAGAGCCGTATCCTCTACGACCAGATGATCGGCCGCGCCACGCGGCTTTGCCCTGACATCGGCAAGGAGCATTTCCGCATCTTTGATGCGGTCGATCTCTATGCCGAGCTGCAGGAGATGACAGACATGCACCCGGTCATCGTCAAGCCGGATATCTCTCTCGGTCAGCTCGTCACTGATCTGCGGACGGCAGAAACGGAAGAGGACAAGAGCTGGGTCGCTGGCCAGGTGATCGTGCGCATGCGGGCCATGGTTAAGCGCATGGATGCCGAGAGCCGGGAAAGCTTCGAACGCCACACGGGCGAAAGTCCGGACATGGCCCTTCAGCGGCTTTCAACCCACTCCGGTACCGAGCTACAGAACTGGCTCGCCGCCTATCCACGCGCGGTCGAGCTGCTGGAGCGCCGCCCGCTGCGCGGTGACAAGAATGATGGCGTCGTCATCTCCACCCATGAGGATGAGCTGCTGCGCATCGAAGAAATCTTTGGCAAGAACACGACGCCGGAGGATTACATCACCAGCTTCGAACGCTTCGTGCGCGAGAACATGAACCAGGTGCCGGCTCTGATCGCTGTCACCCAGCGCCCGCGCGATCTGACCCGCAAGGAGATTTCGGAGCTGGCCGGCCTGCTCGACGAGAAGAATTATTCCGAAGCTATGCTGCGCGCCGCCTACGGCCGCGCCCGCAATGCCGATATCGCCGCCCATATCATCGGCTTCGTCCGACAGGCGGCTCTTGGTGATCCGCTGATCCCCTATGCCACCCGCGTCGACAATGCGATTCTGAAGATCGAGGCCTCGCGGCCGTGGACGCAAAAGCAGAAGGAGTGGCTGCGCCGCATAGGCCGGGCGCTGAAGGACAAGCCGGTAGCCGACCCGACCCTGCTCGATCAGGGCGCCTTTGCTGACAAGGGCGGCTTCAAGCGCATCTCGCAGGAGTTTGATGGCGCGCTCGACGAGGTCCTGCACGCCTTTAACGAGGCAATCTGGACGCCACCCGCCGCCTGACGTTTCAGGCTGTCGTTGACCATCGGCCACCGCTCGCTACAACCGCAATCACGATCCCGGATCAGATGAGAATCATGCCATGAATGCCAATGCCATCGTCCAGAAACTCTGGCGCCTCTGCACGGTCCTGCGCAAGGACGGCATCACCTACCAGCAATATGTCACCGAGCTGACCTATCTGCTTTTCCTGAAGATGATGGCCGAGCGCAACCGCGAGACCGGCAGTCTGCCCATGCCCAAGGGCATGCGCTGGGCGGATCTGGTCGCAGCCAACGGCCTGGCCAAGCTGGAGCATTATCGCAAGGTCCTGGTCACCCTTGGCGCCGCCAGCACCCGTCTCGGCAAGGACGACGCACTTGTGCTTCCGCCCGGCGAAAACGCCAGCCCGGAAGACCGGAAGCGCTATGCCGATGCCCGTCCGCTGCCGGAGATGGTGCAAAAGATCTTCGACAATGCCTCGACCTTCCTGCGCGAGCCGCAGAACCTCACGACGCTGGTCACCGCCATCGACGAGCTCGACTGGTTCTCCGAAGAGCGCGACCAGTTCGGCGATCTCTATGAAGGTCTGCTGCAGAAGAACGCGGAAGAAACCAAGCGCGGCGCCGGGCAATACTTCACTCCCCGCGTGCTCATCGAGCTTCTGGTCCGCCTCATGCAGCCGAAGCCCGGCGAAGTCATCCAGGATCCGGCGGCCGGCACGGGCGGCTTCCTGATCGCTGCCGATCGCTACATGAAGGCGCGCACCGACGACTATCTGGATCTCGGCGAGAAGGAACAAGAGTTCCAGAAGCGCCGCGCCATCCACGGCATGGAGAACGTGCCCGGCACGCTCCGCCTGCTGCTGATGAACCTTTATCTGCACGATATCGACGGCGATCATGTCGATCTTGGCGATACGCTCTCCGACAAGGGCAAGACCCTCGGCCGCGCCAACCTCATCCTCACCAATCCGCCCTTCGGCCCGGCAGGTGGCGCGCCGACCCGCGACGACCTCTCGTTCACGGCCAGCGTCTCCTCCTACCAGCTTCCCTTTGTCGAACATTGCATTCGCGCGCTGCAGGCCGGTGGCCGCGCGGCCATCGTTGTGCCAGACAATGTGTTGTTCGAAGACGGGCGCGGCAAGGACTTGCGGCGGATGATGATGGACTGGTGCGACCTGCACACCATCCTGCGCCTGCCGACTGGCATCTTTTATGCGCAAGGCGTCAAGACCAATGTCATCTTCCTGACACGCGGCAAGACCGAGACCGGCAACACCAAAGCCACCTGGATCTACGATCTGCGCGCCCAGATGCCGAAATTCGGCAAGACCACACCGCTGACTCAAGAGCATTTCGAAGGCTTTGAAAAGGCTTTTGGCTGGGACCCCTTCGGTAAGGAGCGCGGGCCGGATGAAGGCGAGGCCGGCCGCTGGCGGGAGTTCATGCGCGAGGGCATCGCCGCCCGCGGCGACAATCTCGATATCGTCTGGTTGCGCGAGACAGAGGAAGAGGCGGAAGAAGGCCTCATTGAACCCGACGACATCGCGGCCGCCATTCTCGGCCACCTGCAGGCTGCGACGCTGGAGATCGAGGCGCTGATGGCGGATCTGGGTGACGAGCTGCCAGAGGCGGCGGAATGAGTGAGTTGCCGAGAGGGTGGGGAGAAGACGAAGCCTGGAATATCTGCGAGTTGGTGCAGAGTGGCGGTACACCAAAAGAGGGCTTCATTGACAAACCCGGAGTGCCGTTTTTGAAGGTGTACAACATCGTTGATCAGAAGATTGACTTTGAGTACCGGCCCCAGTTCATCGACGTTGACATTCATCGCTCCTCAATGGCGAAGTCGCAGGCATATCCTGGCGATGTTTTGATGAACATCGTAGGACCGCCACTTGGCAAGGTAGCTGTAATTCCAGACTCCTTCCCAACGTGGAACGTCAATCAAGCGTTGACGATTTTTCGGCCGAGTGAAGCCGTGACCTCCGAGTGGCTTTACTATTTCCTTTGCGGTGGCAACAGCGTGAAGAGTGTGATCAATGAGACGCGCGGTTCTGCGGGCCAAGTCAACATTTCGTTGTCGCAGTGCCGAGCCTTCAAGCTTCCGCTCCCACCCCTGGCCGAGCAAAAGCGCATCGTGGCTAAGCTGGATGCGCTGAACGCGAAATCCGCCCGCGCCCGCACCGAACTCGCCCGCATCGAAACCCTCGTCTCCCGCTACAAGCAGGCTGTGCTCAGCAAGGCGTTCAGCGGGGATCTGACGCGGGAGTGGCGGAAAGTTGCATCGACAGTTTGGCCGTGGCGCTCGGAGTTTTGGGGTGATTGTGGCGAGACCTTAAACGGGCGCGCATTCCCGAGCGGCGACTACTGCGAGTCCGGGGTGAGGCTCTTGAGGCCCGGTAACCTTGGTGCATCAGGCGATGTTTTCTGGAATGAGAAGAACTCGCGGTTTCTACCTGACAAGTACGCGGTCGAATTCCCAAAGCACTTCATCAAGGGCGAGGAGATACTTATTAATCTCACTGCTCAGAGCCTTGAGGACCAATTTTTGGCACGAGCTTGTCTTTCATCTGCGTCGGACGAGTTCATGTTGAACCAGCGAATTGGCTTATTTCGCCCTCGAAACATGATCCCCAAGTTCTGCCTATTCGCTCTCAAGAGTCCCCGCTTCCGGGGTTTTGTGGACAACGGAATGAACTCAGGCAGCCTGATTCAGCACGTTCATACAAAGCAGCTTGAACAGTACGAATTTGAAGTTCCAGATATTGAAGAACAACACGAAATCGTCCGCCGTATCGAATCCGCCTTCGCCAAAATTGACCGGTTGGCTAAAGAGGCAGAGCGCGCGCTGGAGCTGGTGGGCCGGCTGGACGAAGCGATCCTGGCCAAAGCCTTCCGCGGCGAACTGGTTCGCCAGGATGAAAATGTCGAACCCGCCGAACACCTGCTTGCCCGCATCCGCGCCGAGCGCGAGACAGCACCGAAAACGAAGCGCGGGCGAAGAGCCCGCGCCTGAGTTTTGCGTAAAATTTTGGAAGCACTGAATAATTTGGAGATTTCGGAATGCACGCTGCATCTCGCACCACCTATTGCCGTTGGGTGGTGAATGCCCTGACGGCAATCAGGACCAGCGACGCCGAAAACTGTCAACGACTGGATCCGGAAGTACGAGCCCGTCTCTGCTGGCGATCTCTCTGGCCTCACAAGTGACGGCGAAAACCTCTACGAGAAAGAAGTCCGTTTTGCCCGCTGGCAATTGCGGCAAGAAGGAACGGTCGTTAGCCCGAGACGTGGCGTGTGGGCATTGAAATAGACCATCCAATAGGGGCGGGAATCAATGACTGAAACGACAAGGACCGGCATCGCCGTTATAGAGAGCAAGTGGAACGGCGAAGGCATAGTGATGCGAAAGAACGCATCGGTAAAGCCGATGTTCGATATGCTCTGCGACCTGCACTTCGGCAACATGCATGAATATGTCTATGAAATGGTGGCGACGGCCCCAGCATTGAGCGACGCTATCAAACGCATGGCGTGGGACAAAGATATCTCGACGATCTACATCGCCTGTCACGGTAATGAAGAAGGCCTGCATCTCCATGGCTGGGATGAGGTTGTCGACCGGAAAAAGCTGAGCAAGATGCTTCTGGAGGGCGGCTCCAGGAGTTCTTTGAGCGGCGTCTACCTTGGAGCCTGTGAATTTGGAACGCGTAAACTTGCCGAACACCTCTTGGCCAATGACAAACGGCTGCGTTGGGTCGCCGGCTATCAACATTCTGCCGATTTCATTGATGGCACGGCCCTCGACGTCATGTTCTTCAACTCTTGGTTCACGCATCTAGACGGGGCCTCTGATACCCGCGCTCGTGAAATCGTGGAGTTAGTTGCAGATGACCTGAAAAACAAATGCAAGGGTCTAATCTCAACGCGGGAAGAGAACGGTTATGATGCCGACGACGAAGACGCGCCGGGCATGGGGCTTTCCATCTTTGTCCGTGCTCGCGGCCCGAAAGGCGGCATCGTCGATTTGCTACGCGACGAGGATTGAGCTTCTTCAAAGACTGACGGATTTCGACATGCTTATCGGTTGACATGGTACGCCGGGGCGGTCGTTGGGGAGGGACTAAATGTCGAAGATCTTTTTCACCTATGTCTGGGGGCCGCCCGGCGATCCTTGCTGGCCATTGACTTTCGCTTCCAAGGGGGCACGGACCTTGGCGAAGAGGGCACTCACTGAAGGTGACTATGTGTTTACGGTTGGCACGAAGGGGGAGCCGACCTTGCCCAACTATCAAGGCCGTGTTTCGGGCCTCTATCAAGTTTCTTCGCTGGACGTGAACACGATAGATTATATCGATCAGGTAGAGGTGAAAGCCATCACCGAGCGACTGGCAACCAAGTTTCCCTACGCGCTTCATCCAATTGCGGTCTGGGAGATTACTTCGCAGGGCAACGTGTTTTCGCGCCTCGTTGGCCCTCTGACGAGCGCCCATCATCTGCGTGCGCAATCGACTGTCGTCAAACTCGATCCGGAAACCTCGGCTCCGCTGATGGCGCTCGAGCGCCGTCCAGTCACGCTGGCCGAACCCAAGACCTTGCTCGGGCGCGGGCTGGTGGCCCAGAAGAACAGCAAGCTGGCACCCAAGCACGAAGGCGAATTCAGCGGCCGCTTTGGCGATCATTCTGTGTGGTTTGTCTATGCCCTCGCCCTGAAGGATCAGCGCGGGCGCGATCTCGCCTTCAAGATCGGCTATGCGAACGATCCCGCCCTGCGGCTCGCGGCCTATCAGGCGCCAATGGCTGCGGAGGTTACCGGTTTGACCTGGGATCTCGCTATGAAGCAGCCAACAGGCAGCGAAGACGAGGCACGAAGGATCGAGCAGGCCCTGTTGGCGCACTTTGCCAAGCATAAGCTGGCGAGCAACGGCGAGATCATCAAAGGCCCCACCCAGTCGGAGATCATGTCCACCATGGCCATCATCCTACGCAGAAATTGAGGTAATCATGATCCCCGACGGCCAGACCTTCACGGCGTCGAAATCCACAGCTATCGGACCGTCGAGTTCAAATGGCTGGACGAGGACTTCTTCGGTGAGGAGTAAGGCGTCTGCATGGAGAGCGGAAGTTATTTCCGCTTCCTCACCCCTTGAACACCTGCTCGCGATGATACTGCAGGAACTGCGAATGCGGCCGCTCATCAGCACGTGCGGGCACGAGCAGGCGTCGCTCCGGATTTATGAGCCGTGAGATCGTGTCAGGCACACCGCAGCCAGCGATCAGCATGCTGTAATTGTCATCCACCGAAATCAGGCCGCGATCAAACATCCAATGGACCGTTCCGGATAGCGCCAGACCATTGCGGACACTGTCCGGGCCACCATGCGCCACTGGGCGAATGTGGGCGGCTTGCACTTCCGACCGGCCGCCGCCGTTGAATAGCTTGATGCCGGTAACGGCGCAGGTGTCATGATAGGCTGTCTTGATGGCGGCGGAGAAGGCTCTGTCCCGGAAAGGGCGCTGCACAACCTGCGACACGATCCGACGGTCGAAGCTGTCGATCTCGAATGGCATCTGCGGGTTATCGCCAAATCCTATGCGCGCCTCTTCGGCTGGATCAGGCGTCGGGCGTTCTCGGTCACGATTTCCCAGGATGTGAGCAAAGCCGGCCGCCAAGATCAGGTCGTATTCGCTGTCGGGAATATTCCGCACAGCGCGGCCGAACGCACCTTTGTTGGTCGAGCCATCCTCTTTTCGAAGGCCGCTTTCGTAATAGTGGTCCGCGTCCTTGAACGGCACCGCATGGTCGAACGGTAGGAAATCCTCGATTAGTGCATAGAAATGATCCGGCTTCGATGGATCCGGAATGATGTCGACAATTCGAGCGGTCGCAAAATAAGCCTGCTTGCCACCGGTCTTCATCAAGTCGCCGCTCGGACGCCGAGGTTCGTAATAGACGATCCAGTCACCACGGGCCGCTTCGACCTGGCGCAGATAGGTGCGCGGGAAATGATACCGCTGCTCCGGAAGATCGTCGTAGGTCGGAACCAGTTTCGTTGTCAGCACTGCCTTTGACATAGTGTCACTCATTGTGAATCTGCGTATCTGGTACCAGGTTGGCGGGATCTCGAAAATGAGCATATTTATCGAGGGAGATGCAATCGGAGATTGCGAGCATGTTACTTGCGCGATTTTATGTTAAAATAAATTTCAATGGAAAGAATAGAGTAAAATAAAGTATTTTATGAAGTAAAGATTTGAAAATTAAAGAATATAATCTCGAAATAACTTGCAGTAAACATTGTTGTTGATTGTGCGCGGTGCGATAATACTTATATCAATTGCGCAAACGCGGTTGATGCTTTTGCAACCTGCAAGGATCTTTGACATGACGAACAAGACAACAAAACGGGCGACCGCCCGCTTTGATTACGACACGCTCGACATCGACGCGCAGAGCATGAAGGCGTTGGAAGCCGCAGCCATTGGCATCCAGGCCCTGGGGCGCCGTTCCACGGAACAGGCTTTCGAACTTGGTGCGCTTCTGGAGCAGGCGTCCGAGCACGTAGAGCCGGGAACCTTCGAGAAATGGGTATCGCAGCGATGCGATATCTCTTCGAAAACCGCCCGCAACTACCGGGCCGTTGCTCGCAACCTCTCGAACCACCGGGATCGAGCTGTCGAACTTGCCATTAGTCCGACGGTTCTTTTCCATCTGGCTTCAGCGCCGGAGGAAAAGGTCGATGCTGCCTTTGCTTTTGCCGAGGAGCATGACGGCATTCGCGTCAGCGAGGTGAAGACCTTGCTCACTGATGGAAATGAGACGGCCGAAGAAGAGGTGGCCGGCGCCGGACTTGCCGACATTGGCGGTCTCGCCGGTCTGCGAGCGATGATCGAGCTCAAGACGAAAACCGGCATCGCCGCCTTCGTCGAGAGTGCCGCTGCTCTTGCCGCAGCGGTGGTCGACACTCTGGAGAGCAAGCCTAAGGGCAAGCGACTGCAGAAAATCGCCCTCATCCCGGTGCTCGAGCCTTTGGCTCGATCGGCGAAACGCAGCCTGGGCAATGTTCTGCTGCTGGATGCGCCCGGCGACGTCGACGTCCGCAAGCTGTCCGAGAGTGAACTTCCTTCCGCAAGCCGCTGGTATAAGGTCTTCGCGACATTGGACCATCTCGGCAAGCGAGAGGAATGGCCCGAGGCCAGGGGTCTTGAGGATTGGTTGAGCCAAGAAATCCTTCCGCTGCTCGACTGGGCGACGTCCCGGTCGAAGCAGCCTGAATGGCCGCTGGCGAATGCTGGCGCTCGCCCGGTGGCGGACACGGAGATGCGAAGCGGCCTGGAGGCGCTCAATGGCGTTGTGCGGATCGAGGCGCCGAGCCTTGATCCTGCGGATGACGAGGACGCTTCCGTCGACGACTACCAGCCGCTGGCCTTCCTGGCGCGTCCGGCTTCAGCAACCGAAGCCGACGCCTCCAATGTGATCTCAATGGTTTCGACTGAAAACCGGTCGGGGCTGAGGAAGCCGGCTCTGCTGAGGCCGAAACCCGCCGAGGTTTCGGTGGACTGAGCATAAGGAAGGGGCTTTGGAGCCCCTTCCTTGATTCAAGCTTCGTGGTCCGCATCCGTTTCATCGGAAGCTGCAAG
>DASVPC010000196.1:0-59576 GCA_036383055.1 Rhizobium sp.
GCCTAACCCGACGGCAAGCACGACCATCCAGGGCACGACCTACAACTTTGCCGGCGCGACGCCGACCAGCGTTGTCAGCGTCGGTGCACCCGGCGCCGAGCGTCAGATCACCAATGTTGCGGCCGGTCAGATTACCGCGACGTCGACGGATGCGATCAACGGCTCTCAGCTCTTCGCGACCAACAGCGCGGTCAACAACATCGTCAACGGTGGCGGTATAAAGTACTTCCACGCCAATTCGACGCTGGCGGATAGCTCCGCGACCGGAACGGATGCGATTGCCATAGGCCCGCAGGCTGTAGCATCTGCCGCCGATGCACTTGCCGCGGGTGCAAGCGCTAACGCTGGAGGCGCAAGCAGCACTGCCATAGGTAGCGGCGCGAACGCGAGCAAGGGTTACGATGTTGCGCTCGGCGCCGGCGCCTTCGCGTCGGGCGGTGACGCTGCAATCGACTCGGCGATTGCCATCGGATCCGGTCAGGCGACGAATGCCGGCGGTATCGCGATCGGCAATGCCTTCAACGGAGGCCCACAGGCCTCCGGGCGTGATGCGGTGGCGATTGGCACTCAGGCGAAGGCCACGGCAAATGTTTCGACCGCCATCGGTGCGGGCTCCACGGCATCGGGGGCTGGCTCTTTCGCAGGCGGCCAGTCGTCAGTCGCTAGCCAGACGAATACCGTCGCGCTCGGCTTTGGTGCCAGCGCCGGTGCACAAGCCGGCGACGTGGCTCTGGGCTCCGGCAGCACCACGGCCGCAGTCGTGGCAACGACCGGCGACACCATCAACGGCAATGCCTACACCTACGCCGGCACGACGCCGACAAGCACGGTTAGCGTCGGTGCACCTGGCGCTGAACGCACCATCACCAACGTGGCCGCGGGTCGTGTCGGCGCCAGCAGCACGGATGCTATCAACGGCAGCCAGCTGTTCGCAACGAACACGGAAGTCGGCAAGGTCGGCACCACCGTCAACAACATCATCAATGGCGGTGGTATCAAGTACTTCCACTCGAACTCAACGCTGCCGGACTCGACAGCGACGGGCACGGATAGCGTGGCAATCGGCCCGAACGCCGTCGCCAACAATGCCAACGACGTTGCTCTGGGCTCCGGCTCGGTAACGGCGGCGGCCAATCCGACGGCAAGCACGGTCCTCCAGGGCACGACCTACAACTTCGCCGGCGCCACGCCGACCAGCGTTGTCAGTGTCGGTGCTCCTGGCGCCGAACGTCAGATCACCAATGTCGCGGCTGGCCAACTCTTGGCCACTTCGACCGACGCGGTCAACGGCTCGCAGCTCTATGCGACCAACACCGCGGTCAACAACATGACCAACGGCAAGATCGGTCCGTTCGTCTCCGACAACTCGGTGACCTCGACGCAACCGGTATCGTCCGGGGCTGATGCCCTGGCCGGCGGCTTCGGTGCCTCGGCAACGGGCAAGGCCTCTTCGGTCATCGGCAATTCCGCGACCGACAATGGTGTGGCTAACTCTACCGTCCTTGGTCAGGGTGCAAGCATCACGGCCGGTCTGACCGGTTCGAATGTGGCACTCGGTCAGGGTTCGGCGGTGACGGCGGCGGCGGTGCCGACGTCCGGTGCCACCATCGGCGGCACGGCCTACACTTTCGCCGGTGCAACGCCAGCCGGTGTCGTCAGCATCGGAACGGCAGGCGCCGAGCGCCAACTGACCAATGTTGCGGCCGGCCAGCTCTCGGCCACCTCGACGGATGGCGTCAACGGCTCGCAGCTCTTTGCCACCAACCAGCAGGTGACAAACAACTCGACCACCATCAACAACATCGTCAATGGTGGCGGCATCAAGTACTTCCACTCGACCTCGACGCTGCCGGACTCGGTCGCGACGGGAACGGATAGTGTGGCGATCGGCCCGAATGCCGTCGCCAACAATGCCAACGACGTGGCACTCGGCTCCGGCTCGGTGACAGCAGCGGCCAATCCGATTGCCGGTGCGACTATCGGCGGCACGGCCTATACCTTCGCTGGCGCAACGCCGACCAGCGTTGTCAGCGTCGGTGCTCCCGGTGCCGAGCGGCAGATCACCAATGTGGCGGCTGGTCAGCTCTCGGGAACCTCGACGGATGCGGTCAATGGCTCGCAGCTCTTCGCCACCAACACCCAGGTGACGAACAACTCGACCGCCATCAACAACATCGTCAATGGCAAAGTCGGTCCGTTTGTCTCCGATAATTCCGTGACAGCGACGCAACCGGTGTCCTCGGGCGCCAATGCCCTGGCGGGCGGTTACGGTGCTTCGGCAACGGGCGCGGCTTCGTCGGTCATTGGCAACTCCGCAACTGACAATGGCGTGGCTAACTCGACCGTCCTCGGTCAAGGCGCCAGCATCACGGCCGGGCTAACCGGCTCGAATGTGGCAATCGGTCAGGGTTCTGCTGCTACGGCCGCCGCCGTGCCGGTCTCCGGCACGACGATCCAAGGCACGACGTACGCCTTCGCAGGTGCAACGCCAGCCGGTGTCGTCAGCTTCGGGACAGCTGGCAATGAGCGGCAGCTGACCAATGTCGCAGCCGGCCAGCTCTCGGCTACCTCGACGGATGCGGTCAACGGTTCGCAGCTCTTTGCCACGAACAGCGCGGTCAATACCATCGTCAATGGCGGTGGTATCAAGTACTTCCACTCGACCTCAATGCTGCCGGACTCGACAGCGACGGGCACGGATAGCGTGGCAATCGGCCCGAACGCCATCGCCAACAATGCCAACGACGTGGCACTCGGCTCCGGCTCGGTAACTGCGGCGGTTGTGGGGACATCGGGTGCCACCATCGGCGGCACGGCCTACACCTTCGCTGGTACGACGCCGACAAGCACAGTGAGTGTCGGTGCCGTCGGTGCCGAACGCACCATTACCAATGTCGCAGCCGGGCAGCTCTCGGCCACCTCAACGGATGCGGTCAACGGCTCGCAGCTCTATGCCACCAACACTCAGGTGACGAACAACACGACGGCTATCAACAATATTACCAATGGCAAGGCTGGCCCGTTCGTCTCCGATAACTCGGTGACGACGACACAGCCGGTGTCGTCGGGGGCTAATGCTCTGGCAGGTGGCTACGGCGCCTCGGCCACAGGTGCGGCCTCCTCGGTCATCGGCAACGGCGCGACCGACAATGGTGTGGCAAACTCGACCGTCCTTGGTCAGGGCGCCAGCATCGCGGCCGGTCTGACCGGCTCGAATGTGGCGATCGGCCAAGGCTCGGCTGCCACAGCGGCGGCGGTACCGACGTCCGGTGCCACCATCGGCGGCACGGCTTACACCTTCGCCGGTGCGACACCGGCTGGTGTCGTCTCCTTCGGCACGGCGGGCAACGAGCGTCAGTTGACCAATGTCGCGGCTGGCCAGCTTTCGGCTACCTCGACCGACGCGGTCAATGGCTCGCAGCTCTTCGCCACCAACACTCAGGTGACGAGCAACACGACCAACATCAACAACATCATCAATGGTGGGGGTATCAAGTACTTCCACTCGACCTCGACGCTGCCGGACTCGGTCGCGACGGGCACGGATAGTGTTGCGATCGGTCCGAATGCCGTCGCCAACAATGCCAACGATGTCGCCCTGGGCTCAGGCTCGGTGACAGCAGCGGCCAACCCGACGGCCGGTGCTACCATCGGCGGCACGGCTTACACCTTCGCCGGTGCAACGCCAACCAGTGTTGTCAGCGTCGGCGCCGTCGGTGCTGAACGTCAGATTACCAATGTTGCGGCTGGCCAACTCTCGGGCACCTCGACGGATGCGATCAATGGCTCGCAGCTCTTCGCCACCAATAGCCAGGTGACGAGCAACACGACCAACATCAACAACATCATCAATGGCGGCGGCATCAAATACTTCCATTCGACGTCGACATTGGCGGACTCCCAGGCGATCGGCACAGATAGCGTGGCGATCGGTCCGAACGCCATAGCCAACAATGCCAACGACGTCGCCCTGGGTTCAGGTTCTGTGACTGCGGCGGCCATCGGTACTCCTAGCGCGGTCATCAGAGGTACGACCTACGCTTTTGCCGGCGCAACACCTTTCGGTACGGTTTCGGTCGGCGCTGTCGGCGCCGAGCGCACCATCACCAATGTCGCGGCCGGTCGGATTTCGGCCACCTCGACAGACGCGATCAACGGTTCGCAGCTCTTTGCAACCAACACCGCGGTGGAAAGCATCATCAATGGCGGCGGTGTGAAATACTTCCACACCAACTCCACGGATCCGGATAGCATCGCATCCGGTGCCAATGCAGTGGCTATCGGCCCGAACGCGGTTGCCTCTGGCGCAAGCAGCCTCGCTTTGGGCGATGGTGCGAACGCCAGCTTGGATGGCAGCGTTGCACTTGGTTCGGGCTCGGCAACAGATGTCCCGGTTGTTGGTACAGCAAGCACGAAGATCGCGGGCAACACGTACAACTTCGCGGGATCGGCTCCAGTCGGGACGATCTCTGTTGGCAGTAAGGGTAAGGAGCGGACGATCACCAATGTCGCAGCCGGTCGCCTGGCGGCCGACTCCACGGATGCGATCAACGGCTCGCAGCTCTTCGCCACCAATCAGGCCGTGGAGACGCTGAATTCGACCGTTATCAACATCAACAATGGCGGTGGCATCAAGTACTTCCACTCCAACTCAACCCTGGCTGACAGCGTCGCGTCGGGCGCCAACAGCGTCGCGGTTGGTCCGGCGTCCACTGCCTCGGCAGCAAACTCGATTGCTGTTGGCAACGGCGCCAATGCGAGCACGGCGAACTCGGTTGCTCTCGGCGCCGGTTCTACGACGGCGGCAGCCGTCGCGACTACCGGGGCCAACATCGGCGGGAAGGACTACGCCTTCGCCGGTGGAGCCCCGGTCGGTGTCGTCAGCGTCGGTGCAGTCGGGGCGGAACGCCAGGTCACCAATGTCGCGGCGGGTCAGCTCTCGGCCACCTCGACAGACGCGGTCAATGGTTCGCAGCTCTTCGCCACCAACCAGGCGGTCAATAGCGTCCAGACGACTGTCAACAATTTCAGCACCAAGATCGATAACGTTGTCCAGTACGACGTCGTCAACGGCAAGAGGACAAACAGCGTGACGCTGATTGGTGGGGACACCAATGCGCCGGTCGTCATCCACAATGTTGGCCCAGGTACGGCCGGGACCGATGCCGTCAATGTCAACCAGTTGAACCAGACCGCCTCTACCACGCTCAACCAGGCGAACAGTTATACGGATAACAGGACGACCGCCGCCATCCAGACGGCCAACAACTATACGGATAACAAGTTCAACCAGTTGAACTCCAAGCTTGGCAATATCCAATCCGAGGCCCGTCAGGCGGCCGCGATCGGCCTTGCAGCCGCCTCGCTACGCTACGACGACCGCCCCGGCAAATTCAGCGCCGCGGTCGGTGGTGGTGTCTGGAAGGGCGAGGGCGCGTTCGCCTTCGGTGTTGGCTACACAAGCGAGGACGCGCGCCTGCGCACCAATCTCTCCGGCACGGTTGCCGGTGGATCGGTCGGTGTCGGCGCAGGCCTAAGCTATACCTTCAACTGAGGTCATCATGAGCTCGCAGAGAGAACAGGCAGAACGACTCGAGAGGCGGGCCAGAGCAGGTTCCCGGTGGCGAAATACGAGGTCGCCATCGGGTATCCGGTCTGCCATCCGACGCGGTGGTTTTCTTCATGGGATTGTTGTGCTTGCAGTTTCGCTGCTGTGCAACGAAGCCTGCGAGGCGGCTCAGGAGCCTCTTTTGCAGCAGCAATATAGCATCAAGCCGTCCGAGGTCGTCCTCCCGGAGGGCGTGGCGCCGGGGCAATATCGTCGCATCATCCGGCCGTTCAACAATTGGACGCTGATCTGCGACGAGAATCTGAAGAAGAAGCAGCGGGTTTGCAACATCACGCAAACCATCGTCGACGCGCGCGGCGCGATGGCCTTCAGCTGGTCGCTGGCGGGGACGTCCAACGGCAATCCTATCATGATCATCCGGGTGCCGGCGTCGGTCGGCAAGGGTAATCCAGTGCAGATCAGCTTTTCCAGCCAGAAGAACCCGGTCAACGCCAAGACCGAAGATTGTGATCAGACCGTTTGCCTGATCCTGCAGCCGGTTGGACCCGTGCTGCGCGAGCAGATCAACAAGCAGGTGGATGTACGCATTACCTATGCCAATCCGGCCAATGGCAATGATCCGATCGTGATCGGCACAACGCTGAAAGGGCTGCCGACAGCGCTTGCGGCGATCAAATGAACGTCGGTCGACGCTAGGGATTCGAGACGAGCCCGGAGCGTGGGTCTCGTCCGCAAAGGGTGGGGGCCTTGGAGCTAAGGGCGCCCATCAGACGGTGCCGGCGATATCGCCGGCACCGTTAAAGGAAACGGGGATTGGAATGGAACAACAATCGATCTTCGAGCGAGTCATGAACAGGGGCAATACCGGGCTAAGTGATGACGACCTCACTCCAGCCGGCGCTCCCCGCGAACAAGAAACCGCCGCTGCGCGCGGCAATGAGGAGACTGAGACCGTGAAGACCCACAATCGTCTGCTACTGATAGCATCGGCTGGCGCCATTATTCTTGGCGCTCTGGCAACCGCCGTACTGGCGCAGCAGGATGTGATCTCGTTGCCGAGCTTCATGGTCGCGCAGAAGAGTACGCCCACGCCGACCCCCAAGGCTGCGACGGCGCGAACGGCAACGTCAAAAGACGCGGCTGCGCCTGGCGATATCGGTGCTGCGCCCGCTTCCGCTTCCACCGATCAAGAGAAAACGATCTTCAACGAGCATGTTGAACAGGCCGGTGTCACCGCCTGCAAGGAAGTCTTCCCGGCACTCGGCTTCGTCGCCGCTTCCGGCTCGACCTTCAATGCGACAACCTCCTGGAGCGAGAAGGATGCGAATGATCATTCGATCTTTTCGGTCGTTGGTATGAGCTTCAACAGTGATCAGTTCAGGGGCAGCGGCGCCAGTGTCGTCTACAGCGCACCGACTCCGGCCAAAGGCGGCTGCGAGGGCAGTTTCGTGCGTGTCGTTCCGGTCGGCGTGGATTGCAATACCTTCGCCGGCACCTTGCCGAAGGACAGCAAGCTCGGCCCCTCGCTTCAGGGGCTCCCCGTCATCACCCTGCCAAGCGGGGTTCAGACGATCCTCCTGCCGTCGGCTGGCAATGGCTGTGTTATCATGACGACCTCCCGGGCATCCGTGCCCGGTAATAGCTGACGGTATAAGCCAGGCGTGTCCTCCCTCACGCCTGGCTTTCTCATTCACGACCATCACGTCCAGGGTTTTTTGGAGTTTGGAGAGCACATGTTGTCGGGCAGACCTGTATTTCGAAATACTGTTTTTGCAGCATTGGCCGCGATCTGCGCCGTCCTGCCTCCCGCGGCCTATGCCGCCGACCCGATCGTTCAGGAGCAGTTTCCGGAGCCTCCGGTCACGCAGCACGGCATTTGGGGCGCGATCGCGTTCTCCCCAGTTCACAACAAATACGGATTCTTCTGGGGCGCCGACAAGCGTGAGCAAGCGGAGGATATTGCAATCAAACACTGCAAGAACCTGACGGACTCCGGTTGCCGGCTGGCGATCACTTTCCGCAACCACCGTCATTGGACGGACGACGACAAATCGGGCTTCCCTTACGAACATTGTGCGGCCCTGTCCGTGGCGGAAGACAAGGATCGCAGGGTGACACATTGGGGAGCGGCTTCGGGCGTCACCCGAAAGGACGCCGAGGAGGCCGCAACCAAGACCTGCGGTGATTCAAATCAATGCAAGGTTCGCGAATGGGTTTGCACATGAGCGTGCAGGCACGAGACTGGCGACGTAGTAGGACCTAATAACAGTCGAGGTAGATCATGGATGGGTACCCAAAGCCGAAAACTATGGTGCAATCGGAAGAGGATCCGTTTCTCAATGGCTGCATAGCGATCGTTTCGGCTTACCTCAGCCGCAATTCTGTTTATGCGAACACTGTTCCGAGATTGATCGAGGATGTTTACACGACGCTGTTTGCTCTGAGTTCCAACACGTTAGCCTTGAGTCGGGAAGGGCCAAAGCCCGCCGTCGACCTCAAAGGGTCGTTCACGGATGACTATATCGTCTGTTTGGAAGATGGCAAAAAGGTGAAGCTGCTGAAGCCCTATCTGCGCACGCATCATGGCTTAACGCCGGACGAGTATCGCGCGAAATGGGGCCTTGCTCCCGACTATCCGATGGTCGCGCCCAACTACGCCAATCGCAGGTCGGAACTGGCAAAACAGTCAGGCTTCGGAGAAAGCACGCGGCGGGCAGGCAGCAGGCGTCGCCTCGCAAAAGCCTAGATCGCATATTTGCCGGTGGTCGCGGCGGGCGAAGAGGCAGGAGCCTTGATGTTTCCGTCGTTCTACAGCGAAGCGCGAGAGATATTACCCAGCGATTTCAGTCGATTAACTGCGGACAAAATTTGAGAATCCAACCTATCTCAGTTCTCGAAATCAACTGCCAAATGGCGGCACATTTCGGAAAGACTTCAAAGAAGGGCGAATTGTAATGTTAGCGATAGGCCTATACGCCCTGGTGGCGTTCGCGGTCATATTTGGCGGCGGGATATTGGGTTTGCTCATCGGTAAAGTGATGCATGAGCGGCATCGCGGCGATGCGACGCAGAAGGTCGTGCAGACAGCGATGGGTACGGTCTCTCTCGTCGCAGCTTTGGTGCTGGGCCTGCTGGTTGCGACCGCAAAGGATAAATTTGATACGAACAACAAGCAGACCGAAGAATTTGCCGCCAGTCTGATGTCTCTCAATCGCGAGCTGGTGAATTACGGCCCGGATACGGATGCCATCAAATCCGTGCTTCGGAAGTACGCCATTGCAAAAATCGCCGCCAATTGGCCTGGCGAAAATGGCCCCAAGCCTGCGCCCGGCGACCCGCCGGCCTGGCAATTGCTCGAGAATATCCGCCAGGATCTCCGCGCCATGGCACCCCATTCCGAAGCCCAACGTCTGGTGATGGCGAGCGCCTTGGAAACAACCACCGATCTGACGAAAGCAACGTGGCTTCAAGTGGCGCAGGAGTCAGACCACGTTCCACACCCGTTTGTGGTGGTCCTGATGGTGTGGCTCTGCGTCTTGTTTGTCAGCTTCGGTATTTTCGCTCCTCGGAATGCAACCGTGGTCGCGGCACTGTTCGTTTGCGCCCTTGCGATCGCAGGCGCGGTTTTCCTTATCGTGGATATGGACGAGCCGTTTAACGGAACGATCACCGTTTCACCTGCACCGATGCAGGATGCCTTGGCCAGAATGAGCGTCCCGTAAGGCAAGCCCAACGCAGTCGCGCCGAATAGAGAGGCCACCTGCGCGATAAATACGATGGCGATCCAACGAAAACTGGAGGATGTACATGTTAAGGGTTCTTATCGCCTTTCTTCTGGCAACAAGCACAGTGATGAGCGTCGCTGCTCCAGCCAAGGCGGCCGAGGATCATGCGCAAGGCAGCCGATCGACTGTTCCGTTTACAACTCTTCGGAATTCGATCTACCAGTCCTTCATCAAAAACTGGGATGAAAAGAAGCAACCTGTCCTTTGCGGGTCGATACGCTCCGCATCGGACTGGGAGAAGATATTCCAGCCTGCTGCGACGATGAACAGCAAGACCCCATTTTCGCCACCTGCTTCCTTTTATGCGCGCAAGCAATTGCTGGTCGTTGCCCGCGTCCTATCGGTGCCTAGCGAAGCGGAGCAAGGCAAGATTTTCACGGCTACTGCTGTCTCCGTAAAGAATAGCGCCCTGCAAATGAACTATGATTATCGCCCGCCACAACCCGGTGGCGGCTATCAGATCAAGGGTTATCTGTTGGTCAGTATCCCGAAGGATGCTCATCCGGCAGGGACGGTGACATTCATCGAAAATGGCAAGGTCGTCTGTGAGCTTTCACGGAAAGCATCAGACTGATCGATAGAGCAGATCGACCCGATTCCGAAGAGTTGAACCTAATTTAGCTTCATGCATATTACAAAGGAGGGGCACAAATGCAATCTAGAGAAGAATCGTCATCGTTGTCCGAATATTATGATGCTGTGCCGTATGAATCAGTGGCGTTCCCGCAGTCAGCGCCAGAGCATCTTCAAGCTGTCGCTGGCCTTTTTGGATTGAGTGCCCCAGCGGTCGAAACGGCCCGTGTGTTGGAACTTGGTTGTGCCGCCGGTGGCAACCTGTTGCCCTTCGCCGCACGTTATCCCAAAGCGCACGTACTCGGTGTCGACTTGTCGAGCGTGCAGGTGGAGCAGGGGCAGGCCCTAATCAAACAGATGGGGCTCAAAAACGCTGAAATTCGCCACGCCGATCTCAGCACGCTAGAGCGAAGCCTCGGGACGTTCGACTATATCATTTGCCATGGCGTCTACAGCTGGGTGCCGGAGAACGTGCGTGAGGCAATCCTGCGTGTTGCTTCGGAAAATCTGTCCGACAACGGCCTCGCCTATGTCAGTTACAACATCTACCCCGGCTGGAAATCGCGAGAAATCGTCCGTGATGCGATGATCCTGCGTGGCGGCTCGCGCGAGCTCAAGGAAAAGCTGCCCTATGCGCGCGGTATGCTGGAATTCCTCTATGCATCCGCGCGTCCTGATACCGTGCTCAAGCTGGCGCTGGAGGAGGTGCGACCGATCGTTCAGAACTATGGCGAATATTACCTGCTGCATGAGTTTCTCGAGCCCTACAACGTGCCGTGCTATTTTCATGAATTCGTGGAGAAAGCGGAGGCCAACGGCCTGGATTATGTCGGCGAAGCCGAGACTTTCCTGATGTTTCTGTCCAACTACGGCGCCGCCATCGCCGAACCTTTGCTGCGGGAATGGGGGTCGAGCCAGGTCGCGGTCGAGCAATATCTGGACTTTGTCGCCAATCGTAGCTTCCGTCAGACGATCCTTGCCAAGAAGAAGCATGCCAGCGGCATTCGCCGGCAATTGTCTCCGGACATGCTGCAATCGCTGTTTCTCTCGGGCGTGTTTGCGAGCGACGACGGCCCGCTGGAGCCAAACGAAAAACCGCAGGCCTGCAAATTGCTGCGGCAGGGCACTATCACCCTGTTGCAACCGGTCCTGAAGGTTGCCGCTGCAGCCCTCAACGAAGCCTATCCCGCCATGCAGTCTTTCGACGTCCTGGTGCAGCATGTTGTCGCCGAGCTGAAACTTTCGAAGACGGCGGCGCGCGAGCAGTTGTTGCCTTTCGTCGAGGATCTGGTGATCAAAGGCTTCCTGCGATTCCGCATCAGTGATCCGGGTATCGCGGCCGTACTGTCCGATCGGCCGGTCGTTTCGGACGAGACGCGCGCCATGTTGAAGCAGTCTGCCGGTACGGGTGCTGTCCCGGTCAGCAATCTCCTGCATGAGCAGGTCTACCTGAACATTCTCGAGGCCCGCGTTGCGCTGCTGATGGACGGCAGTCGCGATGAGGAGGCTTTGATTACCGGCATCATCGAGGACGCGGGCAATGGCCTTATTACCTTCTTGAAGGACGGTGGTCCTGTGGGCGAACCTGCCACCGTCGAAGAGGTTGCACGCAAGCAGGTGCCTGCAGCCGCAGCCAGCCTTCGAGCGAAGGGGCTGCTTCGGCGGGCAAAGACATGATTGATCACGCGTGGAGATTGTCTGTCCCAGGTTAGGCAAAACTTCTCTGTCTCAGTCCCGGCTGCATCTATTGGCAGCCGGGCCTTCTCTCTTCGAGGTTGATTAACCGACCTCCCAGGATGGGGTCAGCGGAATGAGGCGATCAATACAATGATTCAAGCGAACGCGCCTTATTCATCGTCCGCGAAGGGCGCCGTTCGTGGCCGCAGACCGGACGTTGTCGTCTCCTTACCGGTGTCCGTTGGGTACCCAGGACCAGGTTAGCTTTCGACCGGTGGCGGAACTGAGATGAAAGTATGTGAAAGGAGAACGAGAATGCACTCACGTAGAGATCTTTTGGCAATTAGCATTGGTGCAGCAGCCGCCATGCTGTTGGCGTCGGGCGCGGTAGTCCAGGCTGCAGGCAAAGCAACTCACATAAAGAACGTCACCGCCTTCACGATGGCGTTCGGAGACGGCCTGAGACTCACCGCCGTCGCGGTCGAATATGATCAGGCTATTGACAATTCGAAGCTCTCCCTGTCGACGTTCAGTGTGGGTGGCCGAACCATTACAAAGGTTTATGCCAACACAGCCGCAACACCAGCCGAGAAGGGTAAGAACGGAAGATTTGTCATCATCGATCTCTCCCCCGACGACGCGAATGCATTGCTCTACGCTGCCAATGGACAGAATGTGATCCAGAAAGAAGCGAAGGTGTCGGTTATCCAGACTCGATCTATCAGCACGACCAGTGGCGATACATATGCTGGCAGCACCAGAGCGATGGCAAATAGGAGCGTCGTGAATCTGGGTCTTATGTAGTGGGTATACGGGTACCGCGCCCTGTAGGCAGAGATACCGTTAAAGACGGTATCCTCACAACGGACGCGCTCCGCATGAAGCAATCTGGCGGAGTTGTTGGGAGGATCTACGATATACCAAGGTTGGAATCGGGATCATGCCCCGGACATATCAACCGGTTGCAGCAAAGTGCCTTTGGATATGGGTTTTGCTATTACACCAGCGTTTTCGCTTCCGCTTTTAGCTGATTGACGATTCGCCGGATCGTCCGCGGGTCAACATCATAATGCTTCGCAACTGCGGGGACTGTCAGCCCATCGACGCGTACGGCGCGATAGACCGCCTTCTGTTGCTGTTTGGTTAGCGCTGGCGGCCGGCCGAGATGTAGACCCTTACGGCGGGCGGCGTCCATACCGGCGCGGGTCCGCTCGCTGATCAAAGCGCGCTCGAATTCCGACAGTGCGGCGATCAGATGAAAGACCAGGCGCCCACCGGAGGACGTCGTATCGATGTTTTCCGATAGGGACTGGAATTCGACACCTTTCCTGCCAAGCTCATCGACAAACTGAACGAGACGGACCAACGATCGCCCCAGCCGATCGAGACGCCAGACAACGAGCGTATCGCCTTTGCGAAGAGCCTTTATGACGCCGTCCAGACCAGGTCTTTCGAAACCTGCCCCCGATACACCGTGATCGGTGAAGACACGGTCACAGCCCGCTTCCTTAAGTGCGTTCAGCTGCAGGTCCATCTTCTGGTCCTCGGTCGAAACGCGCGCATATCCCGTTTTCATCGAATGCTCGTCCTTGGTCAGTGCTGAAGCTCGTGATCGGAGTTCTGTTGTGTTGATGGGACGTGCGGGCACGCGCGTGCGTTGGCCGCGCGCGTCCTCAATATTTCTTGCCGCTGTGTGTAGGTCCGCTCTTCGCGAGTCAGATCTCTCTATGCCCCGTATCGGGCACAGTGTGACATTGTTCTAGGATTGCTTGTTTGCGACCCGCTTGGGCCGAAGTAAGGCCTATTCCACCGAGTGCGGATGAACGTGCAAGGTGGTCTGTCGCATATCAACGTGGAAAGTCATCGTGGATGCATTCGCCGCGCCGGCAGACAATAAAATAACCAACGATATTAGTTTCAAGTCCAGTCCCCCAGAATTAAGCTTGTTACTTTCCGCAGCGCGCGTGCGAACCTTCCGCGCGCTCACCGCTGGCTTGGAAAGCCGAGCATTGTTTCTGCGGTTTGGTTGCTCG
This sequence comes from Rhizobium sp., assembly GCA_036383055.1. Classification (GTDB taxonomy): domain Bacteria; phylum Pseudomonadota; class Alphaproteobacteria; order Rhizobiales; family Rhizobiaceae; genus Rhizobium. Next base: position 13,638 of record DASVPC010000196.1, read on the forward strand.
AAAGATGATTGTTGTTTAGCTTTGGAAGTCGGCTCATGACAAACGATGAAGATTAAAGCGGCGTAAGGCAAACTTAAGATGATGGATTATCAGCAGTTGGAAGCCTTGGTCGAAGTTTTGCGTTACGGAAGTTTCGAGCGAGCTGCGAGAACGCTGAACATAACGCCGTCCGCGATTTCTCAGAGAATCAAAGCTCTTGAGGAGCGAGCAGGTGCGGTCTTGATTGTTCGCGGGCAACCCTGCCTGCCGACCTCAGTTGGCACCAAACTTCTTCATCATGCCGAAAGAGTCCACTTGTTGGAGCAGGCTGTACGAAATGAAATTGAAGGAGCTATCGGTGGCGAAAAGATAACCATACGGGTTGCAGTTAACGCTGATAGTCTCGTGACTTGGTTTTGCGAGGCAATGAAGGCGTTTGACGACGTTTATATTCACGTCATACGTGAAGACCAGGAGCATACCTTCGAACTACTGAGGTCCGGCGAAGTCGCTGCCGCTGTTTCATCCACGGATGTCGAGGTGGCTGGGTGCGACCGTCGAAAACTCGGCCACATGCGCTATCGCGCCGTAGCCACCCCGCAATTTATCGCAAAAAACTTTCCCAACGGCGTCACTCCGGCGGGGCTGTCACAGGCCATCGGACTACGTTTTGACACCAAGGATGACCTTAACGATCTATGGTCCGAAAATTGCTTTGGCAAAAGCTGTCCAATACCCACACACTGGTTGCCGTCAACGCATGGCATTCTACAAGGAACGTTGGCCGGCCTTGGTTGGGGAATCAATCCGGAAATCCTCGTCAGAGAGCACTTGCGCACGGGTTTATTGCAGGAGTTGATTAGCGATGCTTCCGTTGACGTACCACTTTACTGGTATCATTCCAGAGCGGCCGAGCTACTTCTCTCTTCTTTAACTCGTTCAGTCGAGAAGGTATGTCGCGCTTTCCTGAACTAAAGTGTGTCGCATATATTCCGTCTCATACCCTTCAGCTTTGAAGAAGTTTCTGTATTTCGAGACGGAAAACGCAACTAATTGGCTGAGATCGAGAGAGCGCAGACGGCTGATGTTGTGGGCACCGATGGCGCCAAGACGAAAGTCGCTCGAGCTTCGTTCTTGAAGGAGGGCCGTCCCGACTATTCCGCTCGCCCGAGCCGGTTCTCGTCGTCTATCAGCACAAGCCGCGCCGGCGCGCGCTCACTCCACGTCCAGAGGACGAGGTTGAGGTCGTCGGCTGTCGCACCGGCGGCGAAGCTCCGGACGAGCAACCCGTGATAGCCGGCAGCCACGAGTCGCCTGGCAAAGCCCTGCGTTGTGGTGTCGCCGCTCGCCTTCATCTGGTCGCGCCACGTCGGATCAGCAATGGCGGCGGCGTCCATGCCTTCGGCGCGAAGCGCCTCCTCATTGCGGCTGTCGAAAATGCGCTCGAATGCCGCGCCATAGGAGACGAGCGTGGTTGGCTGCAGGCTTCCGACCTGATTGGCCTCGCGAAGCGCCGCCAGGATCGACAACGATGTATAGAGCGCCGGCATCCCTTTCGGATTGAACCGGCCACCATAGAGCTCGGCCCCTCGGCCGGACATCGGCTCGCGCGCATAGATCGGGTTCAGCGCCCTATAGAGCTTGCCTTCATATCGCATAGGCTATGCGTGAACGCCGGCGTCGACCGCGTCGATATAGTCGAGAATTTCATCCGCGCGACCGTTGCGGACGAGTTGCATTGCCGTCTGCCCTGAAAATCCGGGCAAGGGCTCCGAACGATACCAGGCATAGGCCATCAGCGCCGAACCGAAGCGCGGTTCGACCTTGTTGACGACCTCAATCATCTCTCGCAGGCGCCGCTGCGTCCTGTCGGAGCCGATACGGTCCTTGCGCTGGATCGCGTCCTTGCCGAGGCCGGCGGTGCGGGCGATCTCTTCGCTGGTCGTGCGGAAGACGTCCGCGATCTTGCGCGGCGCGAACAGCCCGTCGTCCGCATATTGCGCGAGTCCCATATTTCTCGCCTCCATGTCAGAATGCCAATCATACTGACGTTATATAGCGTCATAAATCGCGGCATTCAATCCGATCAACAAAATGGAAATGAAAAAAGAGGAGGGGAAGACCGTCTCACAAGCTGGCCAGCCAGGTGGCGCTATGCTCAATCGTCGCCTCCACGATGCCGTCCGCTGCACATATGTAGCAGAGCTCGCAAATACGGGAGGCTCCAACTCATGAGAAAGTCGAGCCGATATGAGCATGACAACCAACAAATTTTCACCTGAAGTCCGTGACCGGGCCGTCCGCATGGTCTTAGACCGTGAGGCCGAGCATCCATCGTGGTGGGCGGCAGTTTCATCCATCGCCTGGAGTTGACCTTGAGTGGACTGCCAACCGCCATCTGCTGCGTGATCTCCCCCAATCAACGCAACGTCTCGTTGTCTGATTTGTTCACAGTCGCCACCCGTGCAAATTCGTGCACAAAACACGTGTGCACACGTGTATCCGTGTACCGGTTGCGAAGGGTGCAACTGGTGAAATCGCGCAGTCCCCCAGGCCCGTCCGGAGGTGTTTTTGCTTATACGGTCCCTGAATGGGGGGAGGGTGTCAGCCACGGCCCGCCTCCATCTCGCGATGACGAACCGTCAGTTCCCGAAGCCAGACGGATTGCTTCGACGTGATGGAGAACCGTTCGCCCTCTCGTTCGGCCCGCGCCAGCACGTTGCAAACAAAGTCGCGCTCGCGATCATGCAGGAAGGCGTCAGCAAGCAGAGTGCTTGCCATCTTCAACACGTCACCAGCTGACACGGTCGCACCTGCAGCGTCCTTGGGTGCTGGCTCTCGGTCGCGGTAAACGATCCTCTCTTCCACGACGACGCGGTCACGATAGACGATACGCTCAATCACACGCGGCTTTTGCGGCTCGCCCAGCGCCGCAACCAGCTCATGTATCGAACTGCCGGCGCTGTTCAGGGCGCGCAAGATCGCTACCACGGTCGCGGTGACTTCTCCCGGCTGATCGCTGGTCAGCATCGGCAGAAGCTTGCGCAGCCTTTTGATTGTGTTCTTATCCAGTTCGGTCATAGCCCGTGCCTCGGTGACCTAACCGCGCGCTGCGGTCGAAGTGCGCCAATGGCGTGACCATTTCTCAGCCGGCCGCGCTTGCCACGCATGCGGTCCATTGGAAGGATCACGGATGGATACCGCATACTCCCTCTCAAAAGCCGACTTTTCAGTTTCCGCGCGCTCTGAAGGAGAGGTTTTTATTTGAGTCACTGAAGTGCTCAAACCTTTGAACCCTATCGCCCGCACGATCCAGCCGCGCCACGACAAGGAGACGATCTTGATGATGTTGGTGAGGTTCTTGCCAAACCGCTGCGGGCGCTCTCGAACGGAGATATGCTCAACGCCCTTCGAACGGGCCTTGCGAATGGCGTTCTGCACCGACGTGCGCCCGACACCGGCCAAACGCGCGACTTCGTCAAGGCAGAGATCGCAGAAGCCTTTCTTCCGGCAACGATCCGCAATGACGCCGAGGGCAGCGCGTTCTGCCTCAGAATAATAGCCGCGGATTTCCGGCGGCATGTTGCCGGCACTCGCCCACTTGCGACGACTCTGGATTTCCTTGGAGCGTTGTTCGCTGGTGAGGGGACGGCGGCGGGAGCGCGCTAAAACGCGTTCAGCTGCCCGTGCGGACGACTGCTTTTCGTATGCCTTGCTCGCGGGCGTAGTGCCCTGTCCGGTCTCAAAGTAGCGGTCGCGGTCGTCATACGGGCGCGACAGGGCGCGCGTGCGCAGCAGCGCGGCGGATGCCTGATACTGCGTCATTGCTACGCCCCAAGCTTGGAGAGGGTGGCGGTAGGGGAGTTTGACAAACCGCCACTAAGTGCTTGATCTCTGCGCTTGGGTTTGACGGGATTATTTTTATAACCCGCTGTTTTTGGCTGAATAGGCGGGGATTAAAAATCCGCGTGTCGCTGGTTCGGTTCCGGCCCTGGGCACCATTTTCCTCAAGAAATCACAAAAACTTTCAGACGCACGGCGAATTTGATGGTGGTTTTCCCGCCTGTTCGGTCCGGATTATTTGCGCCTCAGTGACGCACTAGATGTTGTTTGACGGTTGCGGCGGCCATGGAGTGCCGGGCAGGATCGCAATAGGTGTGCATGAGGGCCGCAGATGGAAGCGGAGGTTTCGGTGTCCGCTGGTATGTCTCGCCTGGAATTTCCCATTGTTTCGATCGGGATGCCATGACCCTAGCCGGGCCGCATAGGTGAATCCGGATTCGCGTTTTTCGCGATCTGGCGCATGCTCCTATTGATGGAGTGGATAAAAATTACACAACTTCGAGTGAATTCAAAAAATTAATTCCGGTGAAAGAACCTTTCAACATATTGATGGCCGCTGCAATCAAGCGTACGAATTATTGCAGGGTCACCTATTGATTCGAAGCGACTATTACCGCACCTTAGATACTAGCGGGAAAGTGTCTCGCTAAGTCCACGTTTATTGCAATAGCAAGCTAACGAGGCGCCATGTCAAACAACGATGTACTGTTCAACACGTTCGCCCGTTCTTTCGAAGCACGGCGCGAAGTCGAGATGTCATTCTCTGAATACCTGGACGCGTGCCGGGATGATCCGCTCATGTACGCGAATGCGGCGGAGCGCCTGCTGGCTGCGATGGGTGAGCCGCTGCTGATCGATACGGCCAAGGACACTCGTCTTGGGCGTATCTTCATGAACCGGACGATCCGGACCTATCCCGCCTTTGCCGGCTTCTTCGGCATGGAGGAGACGATCGAGCGTATCGTCGCCTTCTTCCGCCATGCGGCGCAGGGGCTGGAGGAGCGCAAGCAGATCGTCTATCTGCTCGGGCCTGTCGGCGGAGGTAAGTCCTCGCTTGCCGAGCGGCTGAAGTCATTGATGGAGGTTCACCCCATCTATGTGCTGAAGGCCGGCAATGAGCTCAGTCCGGTGTTCGAAAGCCCCCTCAGTCTCTTCGACCCCGTCACCATGGGGCCGATGATTGAGGAGCGCTACGGCATTCCGCGCCGGCGCCTGACCGGGCTGATGAGCCCATGGTGCCTGAAGCGGCTGGAAGAGTTCGAGGGTGATATTTCACGCTTCCGTGTCGTACGCATTCAGCCGTCCAGGTTGCGGCAGATTGCCATCGCCAAGACCGAGCCGGGCGACGAGAACAACCAGGACATCTCCTCGCTGGTCGGCAAGGTGGATATCCGCAAGCTCGAGAGCCTGGCGCAGAACGATCCCGACGCCTATAGCTATTCCGGCGCGCTGAATCGCGCCAACCAGGGCATTCTTGAATTCGTCGAGATGTTCAAGGCGCCGATCAAGATGCTGCATCCGCTGCTGACGGCGACGCAGGAGAGCAACTATATCGGCACCGAGAATATCGGCGCCATTCCTTTCTCCGGCATCATTCTGGCGCATTCGAATGAGTCGGAATGGCAGACATTCAAGGCCAACAAGAACAATGAGGCCTTCATCGACCGTATCTGCGTCGTCAAGGTCCCTTACTGCCTGCGGGTAACCGAAGAGCAGAAGATCTACGAGAAGCTGATCGAGGAATCCGAACTCAGCGATGCGCCCTGCGCACCGTCGACGTTGGAAACGCTCGCCCGCTTCACGGTTCTGACGCGACTTTCCAAGCACGAGAATTCGACTGCCTTCTCCAAGCTTCGGGTCTATGATGGTGAAAGCCTGAAGGAGACCGATCCGAGGGCGCGCAGCGTGCAGGAATATCGCGACTCGGCCGGTGTGGACGAGGGCATGGACGGGGCGTCTACCCGTTTCGCCTTCAAGGTGCTGGCGGCGACCTTCAACTACGATACGACGGAGATCGGCGCCGATCCGGTACATCTGATGTATATGCTGGAGCAGTCGATCCGTCGCGAACAGCTGCCACTTGAAACCGAGAAGCTCTATATCGAGTTCATCAAGAGCGAGCTCGGGCCGCGTTATGCGGAATTCATCGGACATGAGATCCAGAAGGCTTATCTGGAATCCTATGCAGACTACGGCCAGAATCTCTTTGACCGTTATGTCGACTACGCCGACGCCTGGATCGAGGATGTCGATTTCAAGGATCCCGACACCGGCCAGCTTCTGGACCGAGAGCTTCTCAACCAGGAACTGACCAAGATCGAGAAGCCGGCGGGCATCGCCAATCCGAAGGATTTCCGCAACGAGATCGTCAAGTTCTGCCTCAGGGCGCGGGCGAGCCATGGCGGCAAGAATCCATCCTGGACGAGTTATGAGAAGATCCGCGAAGTCATTGAAAAGCGGATGTTTTCCCAGGTCGAGGATCTCCTGCCAGTCATCTCGTTCGGGTCCAAGAAGGACGGCGAATCGGAAAAGAAACATGGCGAATTCGTCGAACGCATGATGGCGCGCGGCTATACCGAGCGTCAGGTTCGGCGGCTTGTGGAATGGTACATGCGTGTGAAACAGGCGGGATGAGCCACCAAGGAAGAAGGAATGCACATTGTTGACCGACGCCTGAACCCAGGCGGAAAAAGTCTAGAAAATCGTCAACGGTTTTTGCGAAGAGCAAAAGCGCTGGTGCAGAGAGCGGTCTATGAATCCTCTCAAAATCGCGACATTCAGGACATTCTGAAGGGTGGCGAGATCAGCATTCCCCTGGATGGAACCGAGGAGCCTCGGTTCCATCGCGGCCCGGAGGGGTTGCGGGAGCATATTTTCCCCGGCAACAAGGAATTCCTGGAGGGCGACATCCTTCCACGGCCGGAGAGCGGCGGCGGCAAGCCGAAAGCCGGCGGCGAGGGCAGCGGCGAAGACGCCTTTCGCTTCATCCTGACACGCGACGAATTCCTCGATCTTTTCCTCGACGACCTCGAACTTCCCGATCTTGCCAAGAAGCGGCTGGTGTCGGCCGATCAGATCAACCCGGTTCGGTCCGGCTATTCGGTGACCGGGTCGCCGGCCAATCTTGCCATCAACCGCACCATGCGGCTGGCGATGATGCGGCGCGTGGCGCTGCATCGCCCGAAGCCGGAGACGGTCGCCAAGCTCGCCGCCGAAGCGGCCGAGTGCAAGGACGACGAGCGTCGCGCGGCGCTCGAAGCTGAGATCAAGGTGCTGGAATCGAAGGTCCGGCGCATTCCCTATATCGACCCGATCGATATCCGCTATCGCCGTTTCGAGAACGAACCGAAGCCGGTGGCCCAAGCGGTGATGTTCTGCCTCATGGACGTGTCCGGCTCGATGTCGGAGCACATGAAGGATCTCGCCAAGCGCTTCTACATGCTGCTCTACATCTTCCTGACCCGGCAGTACCGCCGCGTCGAGATCGTCTTCATCCGTCATACGGATGTGGCCGAGGAGGTGGACGAGGAGACGTTCTTCCGCAGCCCGGCGACCGGCGGCACGCAGGTGTCGAGCGCGCTCGAAGCCATGCGGCGGATCGTGCAGGATCGCTTCCCGCCGTCGGACTGGAACATCTATGCCGCGCAGGCGTCGGACGGCGACAATGCCTATTCGGACAATGCGACGGCGGCAGCGCTGCTCACCGACGCCATCCTGCCTGTCAGCCAGTATTTCGCCTATCTGGAAGTAGGCGAGGCGCGGAGCGTCGCGATCTCCTCCGGCTCGGCGCTCTGGTCGCTCTACGAGCGCATCCAGGCGGGCTGGCCGGTGCTGTCGATGCGGCGCGTCAGCGATCGCAGCCAGATCTACCCGGTCTTCCATGATCTCTTTCAGCGGCGGGCGGCGGAAACAAGGAGCGGATAATGGCGAAAGCATCGATGGAACGGCTTTTCGACGGTGCGGACTGGGATTTCTCCACCATCCAGCGGATCCACGATGCCTGCGAGCGGGTCGCCATCGACGAGCTCGGCCTCGATGTCTATCCCAACCAGATCGAGATCATTACCGCCGAGCAGATGCTCGATGTTTATTCCTCGATCGGCATGCCGCTGTTCTACAAGCATTGGTCCTTCGGCAAGCATTTCGCCCATCACGAGGCTTTCTACCGCAAGGGCCTGCGTGGGCTTGCCTATGAGATCGTCATCAACAGTTCGCCCTGCATCTCCTATCTGATGGAGGAGAATACGGCGACGATGCAGGCGCTGGTGATCGCGCACGCCGCCTTCGGTCACAATCACTTCTTCAAGAACAATTATCTCTTCAAGCTCTGGACGGATGCCGAGGGCATTCTCGACTATCTGAATTTTGCCAAGGGCTACATCACCCGTTGCGAGGAGCGCTACGGCCATGCCGCCGTCGAGCGGACACTCGATGCCGCGCATGCGCTGATGTCGCATGGCGTCCATCGCTATGCCGGCAGGAAGACGCCGAGCTTGCGCGAGGAGGAAACGCGCGAGCGCGAGCGGCGCGAATATGACGAGCGGATCTTCAACGATCTCTGGCGTACCGTTCCGGTCGGAAAAGGCAAGGTCATGCCCGACCTGGACTTCGAGCGCCGGCGTTCACTGGCCGGCCTGCCGCAGGAGAACGTCCTTTATTTCCTCGAGAAGATGGCCCCGCGCCTGAAGCCCTGGCAGCGGGAGATCCTGCGCATCGTCCGGCATGTCGCGCAATATTTCTATCCGCAAAGCCAGACCAAGGTGATGAACGAGGGCACGGCGACCTATGTGCATTACCGTATCATGACGCGGCTGCATGAGCTTGGCGGCATCGGCGACGGCGATTTCCTCGAATTCCTGAAATCCCACACCAATGTCGTCTTCCAGCCAGCCTTCAACGATCAGCGCTATTCCGGCCTCAACCCCTACGCGCTCGGTTTTGCGATGATGCAGGATATCGAGCGGATCGTGACCAAGCCGAAGGAAGAGGATCGGCTATGGTTCCCCGATATTGCCGGCACCGGCGACGCCATGGCTGTGCTGCGCGATCTCTGGGCCAATTATCGCGACGAAAGCTTCGTCTCGCAGTTCCTCAGCCCGCATTTGATGCGCAAGATGCGGATGTTCCACCTCACCGACGATCCGGAAGAGGAGGAGGGGCTTCGGGTGGCAGCCATCCATGACGAGCGCGGTTATCGCCGCATCCGGCGCGAGCTGGCCCGGCAATATGATGTCGGCTGGATCGATCCGCATATCGAGATTGTCGATGTCGATCTTGCCGGCGACCGCAGGCTGCTGGTCAAGCATACCGTGCTGAACGGCGGCTTCCTGGAGGATGCCGACGCCAAGCGCGTGCTGCAGCACCTTGCCGATCTCTGGAGCTACGATGTGCTGATGCAGGAAGTCGACAGCACCGGTCTGGTGCTGCGCGAGCATCTTGCTCACCCACGCCTGTCTTCCGCCGCAGCCTGAGGGCGTGAGACCTTACGCCGCTTCCTTCGAACGGCGGTAATGGCCGCTGACCTGGCGGCCATCCTCCGGCCGCAGCTTTAAGAAACCCGGCAGGCCGAGCAGCGGGATCACCGCCATCAGCAGAAAAGCCATATGGAATTTTTCCGGCGTCAGCGCAGAGCCGTCCAGCGTGACCAGGCCGAGCAGCATGGCGGCGATGGAGACGCCGAAGCTGACGCTTAGCTGTTGCAGTACGCCGCCGAGGCTGGTCGCGCGGCTGAGCTGGGCGGCCGGGGTGTCGGAATAGGATAGCGTGTTGGAGGTCATGAACTGGGAGGCACGCGCCAGGCCGAAGATGAAGACATAGACGATGATGACCCAGTGTGGCGTGTCCGGCCCGATCAGGGCGAAGCCGGCGACGATGGCGGCGCCGAAAATCGCGCTCGCGGTCAGCACGCGATCGAAACCGAACAGCCGCAGCATCTTCGAGGAGACCGGACGCACGGCAAGCGAACTCAGGGCGCTGACGAAGGTCAGCGTGCCCGAGACGATGGGGCTGAGGCCGAAGCCGACCTGCAGCATGAGGGGCAGCAGGAAGGGGACGCCATTAAGGCCGACGCGACAGATGCCGCCGGCAAGTGTGCCGACGCGGAACGTGCGTAGCTTGAACAAAGTCAGATCGACCGCCGGCGATTCCGCTGTCCTGGCATAGCGGACGAATCCGACGAGGAGCAGGCCGGCGGCGGCAAGCACCGCGACGATGGCCCAGACGGGTATGGTCGGCCGGCCGATATTCTCGATGCCGTATTGCAGCAGCAGGCAGCCGAGGCCGACCATGATGAAGCCCGGAAAGTCAAATTTGAGCGAGGTGTCGCGGGCGGTGTCCTCGATATATTTCAGCGCCATCGCCATGCCGATGATGCCGAAGGGCAGATTGACCCAGAAGATCCAGCGCCAGGAGAGATAGGTGGTCAGAAAGCCGCCCAGAAGCGGCCCGATCACCGGCCCGATGATCGCCGGCAATGTCATATAGGTCATTGCCGTGACGAGCTGGCTGCGCGGGAAGCTGCGGATGAGGATGAGGCGGCCGACGGGGGTCATCATCGCGCCGCCGAGGCCCTGCAGGGCGCGGGTGGCGATCAGCATCGGCAGGCTTGTCGCCAGGCCGCAGAGGATCGAGCCGAGCGTGAAGATGAAGAGCGACAGGGCGAAGATGCGCCTGGCGCCGAAACGGTCGGCGAACCAGCCGCTGACCGGGATGAACATGGCGAGCGTCAGGATATAGGTCGTGACCGCGAGGTTCATGCGGACGGGCGTGGTGCCGAGGCTTCTGGCGATGTCGGGAACGGCGGTGATGAGGATTGTCGAATCGAGCTGTTCCATCAGGAATGCAACGGCGACCACGGCGGGGATGATGTAGCGCAGGCGAGGGTCGCGGTCGATCGCGAAGGTCTGACCCTGCGGGGCGGTATCTGGCGAGTCCATGGGAATGCTATGACTTTCCACGGCCGGATGGGAGGTCCGGCGCGTCAATGCTGGCGCATGATCCGACCCAAGAACCGCTTTGCATTTTTGGGAATCATGCTGTGGTCGGCCGGCTTTCCGCCAGCCATCGAAATCAGGCCCATATGATCACCATCGATGGCGCGGCGCAACAAAAAGCAGGTCGATGGAGACGCTTGGTCGCAAGTTCAAAAGCGAATTTGCGCGGACGGTTTTGCTGGGCTGAAGACTTATCAAATCGGCTCCGGGCATTATCGATGTGATCCGCGGTAACGACGCTGGACGTTCTGTCGCCGCCGCCGTCATCTTCTGGCTTTGAGCGTATTCATGCCTTCATCGCCGAGAAGAAGAGGAAGCGAGGCTTGGTCGTCAGGCTCTGGTGTGCTGCCGGGAAAAGGGTACTGATGTGAGGATCGGGCTGGGGCTCGCTCACGACATCAATCTGAAATCCAGCCGATTTGAGCGCATCAAACATGGCGTGGAGCGGCCGATGCCAAAATCGCATCGCGACGGCCTTCCCTCCGCGCTGCCACGTTTCGCTAAAGCTGTAGGTCTCGAAATAGTTGTCGCTGCCGGCCAACTGATGATCCATGAAGGGGTGGTGTGTCGAAAAAATCAGACGACCGCCCGCGGGCAGGACACGGTTGAACTCCGAAAGCGCCGGCGACCAGTCGGGCAAATAGTGCATGACCAATGAGGCGATGATCAAATCGAAAGCGCCATCTTCGAAGGGCAACGGCTTGTTCAAATCCGCCAGCAACAATCTCGCGCGCCCCTCAAGGCGACGTTGCGCGATTTCGAGCAAGCCCGCGCTCGCGTCGATTCCGGTCAGGATCGCTCCTCGATCAACGAGGGCGGCGGCATGAGCTCCGCCACCGCATCCCGCATCGAGAACGCGACGTCCAGCCACATCGCCAGCCAGCGAAAGAATTGCCGGTCGCTCATAATAGGCATTCCAGGCGTTGTTCTCGTTGTCAGCTTGATAAGCAGCTGCGAACGCATCGTAATTGTTCTCAGTCAATGTTGCTCCCCGCCGAGGAACGGCATATTCGGCAGCATCTCATATGGTTGACAGCCCGACCTTACAGACACGCAATTTCTCCGGCAAGACCGTGTTTCAGCCTTGATCGAGGAGTCTCGAGCCTAGTTGTCGGGTGGAGCGGATTGGAGCGTCCAGCGTGCCTTGTCGAAGACGATGGCGGTGCGGATCTGTTCTGGCGCCGTCCTGCGCAGCTCCAGTTGAAAATTGAAGTTGCTGCTGCTCTGGAATTCCCGGAGGAAGCTCAGTCTTGCGCCGAAGGCGTCTTGGGTCAGGTCCTGCAGTTTGCCGATATTGTCCAGCGCCGTCTGGAAGTCGAGCCAGTGGGTTTCGCTCAATAGCAGCACGATCGTGTCGATGAAGGTGCCGGCGATGGCGCGTCCATCGGTGCTGTCGGGCATGATGACCTTGATGCGGATATTGGTGAGTTCGCCGGTCGGCGCGCCGCGCGCGATGATGAAGAGCGAGGCCGCGTCGGGGTCTCCGTAGATGCCTTTCTGGATCGCGTAGCTGCATTCAAATGTGCCGACACCCAGCACGCTCTGCTTCCATTCCCCGACGGGCAGGCCGGATTTCACCAGGCTGGCGCAGAGCGTCTGACCCGATATCCGCCAGCTTCGCACGAAGGCGCCGCGCAGGGCATCGACGGGTGGGTCGAGCATGTGGGACGAGGGCCGGGCATGTACCGGTTTCACCGTCTGTGCAGCCTGCACCGCTTTGACGGGCTTGGCGGGCGCTGGCGCTGACGTGGCGGCCGGGGTCGGCGCGGGATGGGTGACGTTGGCGGCTTGCGGGGCGGCTATGGCTGCCGCAGGAGGGGCAGGCAGAGGCAGCGGCTGACTGAACAGGTTCAGGTGGTAACGGGTGTCGAGCGCCCTGAGATTGCGCATGTCATTGGCAAGCAGCGCCGTCGCCAAAATGATCGAGCCGATGACGATCGCCGCAATCCAGAAGACAGCCCTGCTTTTCTTGCGAGGTGGCGCCACCGACATGATTTAGATCTACAGCTACTCCAAGGAAACCTGCTTAACTGCAATGGCTTGGCATTCCGCAGCCCAGCTACGGCTACAGAATATACGTTTATGAACGATTGATCATTCTACCGTTTCTTTGTCAATTCGCGGTTGCCGTTCAGGCGAAATGCGCCTTGAGCGCCCTGACGGTGGCCGCATCCGTGCGGCGCATGGCCAGTGCTGAAAAACCAAAGGCGAGCAGGCGTTCATCCGTCTCGGCTTCCACGACCGAGCAGGAGGCATGCACTTCGCCGATCGCCAGTCGTGGCCATAGCGCGCCGATGGTCCCGATATTGACGCCCGAGCCGGGCATGATCGAGATGCGGCCGGCGGCGATGGCGATGGCCTGCTCCAGGACGGCGATGCCCTCAACGGCCGTCTTGGCGCAGCCCGAGGTCAGGATGCGCTCGAAGCCGAGGGAAATCGCGAGTTCCACCGCCTCCTCGACATCGGGAACGAGATCGAAGGCGCGGTGCAATGTCTTGCCAAGGCCTCCAGCATGGGTGACGAGCGCGCCGAGCATTTCGCGGTCGAGGCGGCCATCCGGCAGCGAGGCGCCGAGGACCACGCCGGGCAGACCCAGTCGCCGAGCGGCGTCGATATCGCCTTTCATGACGGCAAGCTCATCGGCTGAGTAGACAAAACCGCCGGCGCAGGGGCGAATCATGGCGTAGGCGGGGATCGGTGCTTGTGCCGCTGCCGCCATCAGCCCGGCGCTCGGTGTCAGGCCGCCGACGGCAAGGGCGCTGCAAAGCTCGATGCGATCGGCACCGCCAGCGATGGCGGCGGCAAGACCGGCGATATCCTCGACGCAGACCTCAAGCAGCATGGTTGCGCTCCCCGACGAACTTCAGCCCCAGCAGGGCCGCGCCGATCAGGCCGGGTTCGAGCTTGCATTCGCTCGGCACGACGAGGGGGCGGTCGAATTTGCGCAGGATGCGGGTGCGTACCGCCGCGTCCAGCCGCTCCAGCAGCGGTTCGACATTGGAAAGGCCACCGCCGACGGGAACGATGGTGGCGCCAGTGATATTGACGGTCAGGGCCAGCGGCGAGGCGACGAGATCGATCAGGACCTCGATCGTTCGCGCCGCATTGGCATCGCCTTCCAGCCACTGGTCGATGATTTCTTCGCTGGAAAATTCCAGGCCATGCAGTGTCTTGTGCAGGCGCTCGACGCCACGGGCGCCGCCGATGGTGTCGACGCAGCCCTTCTGGCCGCAGCCGCAGGGATAAGCGGGGATGGCAACCGGCGGATTGCCGGCGAAGGAGGCGATGATCGGGCCATGGCCCCACTCGCCGGCAAAGCCGCCGGCGGCGTTGACGAGGCGGCCATCCGCCACCAGCCCGCCGCCGACACCGGTGCCGAGAATGGCGCCGAGGACGATACGATGGCCCCGACCCGCGCCGGACATGGCTTCCGCCATGGCAAAGCAGTCGGCATCGTTGGCGATCAGAACGGGATAGCCGAGTTCCGCCTCCAGCTCGGTGGCAAGACGCCGGCGGTGGATGCAGGGAATGTTGGCGCAGATCAGCGCCTGGGTATCGGGATCGACGACGCCGGCGATGGAGAAGGAGAGGCAGTCCGGTCTCTCACCGGCCTCAGCGATGACGGCGCGCAGGGCCGTGACGAATTCGCTGAAATCATCCTTCGGCGTCGGGCGGCGGGCAAGCGGCGTGATATCCGTTACGGAGCGGGCGATACCGCCCTTGATGGCGGTACCGCCGATGTCGAAGGAAACGATCATAAAACTTGACCCGCAGGAAACATGCGGCACTTGCTCGCACCCTTTGCCTTTCTTTGCAAGGCCAATAAGCGAGCGACATCCGCCGCGGTCGGGTCAGGCTTCTGGCAAGGTGATCCGGGCCTCGAAACCATCCGCCTGGCCGGCGGAGGGCGACAGGAGATCGAGACGGCCGCCGATCTGTCCGACGATGCGTTCGGCGATGGCAAGGCCGAGGCCGGAGCCGGAGGCTTTCGTCTTGCCGCGTTGGAAGCGTTTTTTCAGACCTGCTAGCTCTTCCAAGGAAAGCGCAGGGCCGCCGTTCAGGATGCGGATGACGTCGCCGTTGACCTTGACGGTCACTTCGTCGTCGGTCGGGCCATGGATCAGCGCATTCTCGATCAGGTTGCGCATGACGATGGCGAAAGCGTCGATATCGACGTTGTGGATCAGTTTTCCGTCCGGGCTGCTTTCCAGGAGGATGCGGCCGGCGGTAGCGGTGTCGCGGTCGTAGTCGCCGATGATGGTTTCGATTACGGCCATCAGGTCGGCGGGCTTATCTCCGGCGCCGATGCCTGCCTGAGCACGGGAGAGTTGCAGCAATTTCTCCGCCAACCGTCCGAGATTGGAGAGCGAAGTTTCGATCCGGCCGGCGCGTTCGACAAGCGGCCCCTTCGGCAGTTCGGCGATCAGACGCTGTGTCTGCGCGAGCGCGCCTGCGATCGGGGTGCGGAGCTCATGGGCGCTGTTGGCGGTGAATTCCCGCTCGGCTTCAAGCGCGGCACGCAGGCGCTCAAGCAGCAGGTTGACCGAGCGGGCGATCGGCTGGAGCTCACGCGGCAGCGTGTCGCTTTCCAACGGGACCATGTTACCGCCGTCCTTGGTGGCGATGTCTGCGCGCAACCGGTCGATCGGTCGTAGCGAGCGGCCGACGGCGAACCATATGGCGACAATGCTGGCCGGGATGAGGGCGAGCAGCGGCCAGAGCAGAGCGACGCCGCTCTCGCGCGACGCCTCTCGCCGGTTCTTGAAGGCGTCGGCCACATGCAGGAAGATCGTGCCGTTCATCGAGGATTCGGTGTAGATTCGGTACTTCGGCGTGTTGTGGAAGCCGATCTTCAGAGGCACCTCGTAGGCCACCGACGGCGCGTCGTGAGAATGCAGGATGACCTTGCCCGAGGCGTCGAGCACCTGATAGGTCAGGTATTCCCGGTTCAACCCCTTGTTCAGCTCCTCAAGGCTTTGCGGGTCGTTGGAGGGATCGCGATTGGCGAGATCGTCGATCACCAGCGGCATCAGGCGTTCGGCGGTTTCCTGCAGTGCGCCATCGAAGGTTTCGGAAAGCTCATGGTTGACGACATAGACGCCGATCCCGACGGCGATCAGCCAGAACACAACGACCGTACCCGTAAGTGCCGCGATCAGGCGGCGGGTGATGCTGGTGGGACGCAGGGTCATCTTTCACCCAGGCAATAGCCGACACCGCGGGCCGTGCGGATGCGGTCCTTGCCGATCTTCTTGCGCAGGCGGCTGACATAGACCTCCACGGTGTTGCTCTCGATCTCGGAGCCGAAGGCATAGAGTGCCTCCTCGATCTGGTCTTTCGAGATGATGGCGCCCGGCCGCGTCACCAGCAGGTCGAGCACGGCCCATTCGCGGCCGGTGAGCACGACATCCTTGCCATCCAGCCGGACCCGCCGTTGCGGCTGATCGATCTCCAGATCGGCAAAGCGGATGGTTGGCTGTGGACTGCCGCTGTAGCGCCGGGCCACGGCCAGGATGCGGGCGGAGAGTTCGCCGAGGTTGAAGGGCTTGACGAGGTAATCGTCGGCGCCGCTGTTCAATCCCTCGATACGGTCGGAAATCTGGTCACGGGCGGTGAGGATGATCACCGGCGTCTCATCCGGTTTGCGGCGCAGCTTCTTGAGGAAGTCGATGCCGATGCCGTCGGGCAGTTGCAGGTCGAGCAGGATCAGGCCGTACTTCACGGCGCTGGTGACCTCCGCCGCGTCCGCGAGGTTCTTCACCCAGTCGACAGCGTGAGTGGTTGCCGCGATATGGTCGCGGACCGCACTGCCGATCGTTTCATCGTCCTCAACCAGAAGAATTCTCACTTGCCCTCGCAACCAGTGCCTGTGCTTCAGTTAACGCCGCCGAACCTATCTGGTCAATAAAGGCTGAAATAAGCCAGGATGAGAAGCGCTTTTCTGATCCCGGAGTTCTCCGGCCGATAAGGTTCATGACGGCTATGGACAGAGATCGTGACCACGATTACTTGTTTGCTCCCAAAGAGAAAAGGGCGGGGGCAGGGCCGTCGCCGGTTAAGCACTGGAGGAGGCTTTCATGCTGAAGGGAATTTCGCCGCGGTTGAACGCGGACGTGCTGCACGCGCTGGCATCGATGGGGCATGGCGACATGCTTGTCGTCGTCGACACCAATTTCCCCGCCGAATCGATCGCGCAGCAGACGATGCTCGGCCACCTTCTGAGGATCGACAACGTGTCGGCGGCCGAGGCCGTCGAGGCGCTGCTGTCGCTGATGCCGCTCGACACCTTCGTCGACGATGCCGCGACGCGCATGGAAGTGGTGGGCGCGCCGGAGGACGTGCCGAAGGTTCAGCATGAAGTGCAGGCGGCGATCGATCGCGCCGAAGGCAAGCACTGGCCGCTCGTGCCCGTCGAGCGTTATGCTTTCTATGAGAGGGCGAAAGAGGCCTATTGCGTGATCCAGACCGGCGAGCGCCGCTTCTATGGTTGTTTCACCTTGACCAAGGGCGTCATCCCGCCGGAAACTGAATGAGCGACCGCGCCAGGTCGTTCGACCTGGGCAACAGGCGCTGTTTTCGCGAAGGACTATGATGGCCAGGAAGTTGGATTCCCAGGGGCGGCTTGACGACGCGGCGCGAGCCGGCTGGCTGTATTACGTGGCTGGACGGACCCAGGACGAGATCGCCATCGCCATGGGAATCTCCCGGCAGTCGGCGCAGCGGCTGGTGTCGCTGGCCGTTGCCGAGCGGCTGATCAAGGTGCGGCTGGATCACCCGATCGCCGCATGTCTCGAATATGGCGCGGCGCTGCGCGAAAAATTCAAGCTCAGGCATGTCGAGGTGGTGCCGAGCGATCCCGACGGATCGTCGTCCACGGTCGGTATTGCCGAGGCGGGGGCGGCCGAAATCGAGCGCTGGCTGAAGCGCAGCGATCCGATCGTGCTTGCGATCGGCACCGGGCGCACGCTGAAGGCCGCGGTCGATCAGCTGCCGGCCATCGAGTGTCCGCAGCACCGCATCGTATCGTTGACCGGCAATATCGGCCCGGATGGTTCGGCCGCCTATTACAACGTCATCTTCAGCATGGCCGACGCGATCAAGGCGCGGCATTATCCCATGCCGCTACCGGTGCTCGTCTCTTCGGCCGAAGAGCGCGAATTGCTGCATGCGCAGGCGCTGGTGCGCTCGACGCTCGATATCAGCGCGCAGGCGGACGTGACCTTCGTCGGTGTCGGCGAGCTGGGTATCGAGGCGCCGCTCTGCCTCGACGGCTTTCTCGAGAAAGACGAGATGATGGCGCTGATGAAACGGGGCGCGGCGGGCGAGATCTGCGGCTGGGTTTTCGACGGCGCCGGAAAGCTGATGTCGGACGCCGTCAACGACCGCGTTGCCAGCGCCTCCATCCCACCGCGCGATACGTCTTCCGTCATCGGAATTGCGAAGGGCAAACGCAAGTTCGAGGCGATCAGGGCCGCCGTAACCGGCCATCAGATCAATGGTTTGATCACCGACGAGGCGACTGCTGAATTTCTGCTCAAGAACTGAGCAAAAAAATAACAACATAAAAACAAATGGATGAGTTGCATGTTCGGCATCGCAGCAACGAATCCGCATTGACATTTTGTCGCAAGGGATGAGTAATTGCCCACGAGCGAAGCGAATGCTCAAGTTTGATCTTCTGGGGAGGAAGATATGAAATTGAAAACCTTTCTGCTGAGCGCCTGCTCGGCCCTGATGTTTGCCGGAATGGCGTCCGCCGAAACCCTCACGATTGCGACCGTCAACAACGGCGACATGATCCGTATGCAGAAGCTTACGGACGATTTCAAAGCGAAGAACCCCGGCATTGACCTGCAATGGGTCACGCTCGAGGAAAACGTATTGCGCCAGAAGGTCACGACCGACATCGCCACCAAGGGCGGTCAGTATGACGTACTGACGATCGGCACCTATGAAGTGCCGATCTGGAGCAAGCTCGGCTGGCTGGCGCCGCTCGACAAGCTCAGCGCTGACAAGACCTATGATGTCGACGATCTTCTCCCGGCCATCCGCAGCGGCCTGACCACGGACAGCAAGCTCTATGCTGCGCCGTTCTATGGCGAAAGCTCGATGGTGATGTATCGCAAGGACCTGTTCGACAAGGCCGGCCTGAAGATGCCGGACGCGCCGACCTGGACCTTCATCGCCGACGCTGCCCGCAAGATCACCGACAAGAGCCATGAAGTCTACGGCATCTGCCTTCGCGGCAAGGCCGGCTGGGGCGAGAACATGGCGTTCCTGACGGCAACGGCGAACTCTTTTGGTGCCCGCTGGTTCGATGAGAAGTGGAAGGCGCAGTTCGATCAGCCGGAATGGAAGAACACGCTCGACTTCTACGTCAAGCTGATGAAGGACGCCGGCCCTCCGGGCGCATCGTCCAACGGCTTCAACGAGAACCTCTCGCTGTTCCAGACCGGCAAGTGCGGCATGTGGATCGACGCGACGGTTGCCGCCTCGTTCGTGTCCGACCCGAAGGAATCGAAGGTCGCCGACAAGGTCGGCTTCGCTCTGGCGCCGGACAACGGCCTCGGCAAGCGCGGCAACTGGCTCTGGGCATGGAACCTTGCCATCCCGGCTTCCTCGAAGAAGACCGAAGCGGCTGAGAAGTTCATCGCCTGGGCAACCAGCAAGGACTACACCAACCTTGTCGCCAAGAAGGAAGGCTGGTTGAATGCACCTCCCGGCACCCGTTCCTCGCTCTACGCGAACGCGGACTATCAGAAGGCTGCTCCCTTCGCCAAGATGACGCTCGACTCGATCAACTCGGCCGATCCGACCCATCCGACCGTCAAGCCGGTCCCATATGTCGGCGTCCAGTTCGTGGCCATCCCTGAATTCCAGGGAATCGGCACCGCCGTCGGCCAGCAGTTCTCCGCTGCCCTTGCCGGCCAGATCACCGTCGACGCCGCCCTCAAGGCCGCGCAGCAACTGACCACGCGCGAAATGACCAAGGCTGGTTATCCGAAATAATCAATCCTCTCAGGGATGGCGGGAAGTGCCTTCGGGCGCTTCCTTCCCTTGGCCGCCGAATGCCTGAACTGCTCTTCGGCGGCCCCTTTTATCCAGCCGGTCTACGGCCACCTTTCCCGCTCAAAAGATAGGTCGGTACTTGCCATGGCAACGTTACACACCCGTTCTGCTGCCCGCGTCATGATGACGCCGTCGGTCTTGCTGCTCTTTGCGTGGATGATCGTCCCGCTGGCGATGACGATCTACTTCTCGACGCTGAACTACAATCTCCTGTCTCCCGGCGCGCATGATTTCATCGGGCTGCTCAACTACGAATATTTCGTCACCGATCCCGCCTTCCTGAACTCCCTGATCGTGACGCTGTTGCTGGTTGGCGGCGCGCTCATCATCACCGTGGTCGGCGGCATCGCTCTCGCGCTCCTTCTCGATCAGCCGATCTTCGGCCAAGGTATCGTCCGCATGCTGGTGCTTGCACCCTTCTTCGTCATGCCGACGGTCGCCGCCCTCATCTGGAAACATATGTTCATGAACCCGGTGAACGGGCTTCTGGCGCATCTGTTCAAGTTTTTCGGGCTCGATCCGCTGACCTGGCTGGAGACGGTGCCGCTGTTTTCGATCGTCATCATCGTCGCTTGGCAGTGGCTGCCTTTCGCAACGCTCATTCTGTTGACGGCATTACAGTCGCTGGATGAAGAGCAGAAGGAAGCCGCCGAAATGGACGGTGCCGGCGCGGTTTCGAAGTTCATCTACATCGTCCTGCCGCATCTGGCGCGTGCGATCACGGTCGTCATCCTCATCGAGACGATCTTCCTGCTCTCCGCCTTCGCCGAGATCCTGGTCACCACCAATGGCGGCCCCGGCACGGCGACGACCAACCTCACCTATCTCGTCTATTCGCAGATCGTTCTGTCGCAGGATGTCGGCGGCGCATCGGCGGGTGGCATCATCGCCGTCATCCTCGCCAATATCGTAGCCATCTTCGTGATGCGCGCGGTCGGCAAGAACCTGGAGGCCTGAGATGGCACGCAATGTCTCTACACGGCGCAAGGTGGTCGTATCGCTGGCGGCCTGGGCCGTCGCGCTCCTCATCTTCTTCCCGATCCTGTGGACGATCCTGACGAGCTTCAAGACGGAAGGCGATGCGATTGCTTCGCCGCCGCAGTTCCTCTTCTTCCATTGGACGCTGGAGAATTATTTCGAGGTGCAGTCACGCTCGAACTATTTCCTCCACTTCGCCAACTCGGTGATCATCGCCTTCGGTTCGACGATCCTCGGCCTGATCGTTGCCGTTCCCGCCGCCTGGGCCATGGCGTTTTCGCCGACCAAGCGTACCAAGGACGTGCTGATGTGGATGCTGTCCACCAAGATGATGCCGCCGGTCGGTGCCTTCATCCCGATCTACCTGCTGTTCCAGGGTTTCGGCCTGCTCAACAATCAGCTCGCCAGCCGCGTCGGCATGGTCGTCGTGCTGATGCTGATCAACCTGCCGATCATCGTCTGGATGCTCTACACCTATTTCAAGGAAATCCCTGGCGAGATCCTGGAAGCGGCCCGCATGGACGGTGCATCGCTGGCAAAGGAAATCATCTACGTGCTGACGCCGATGGCGATCCCGGGGTTGGCCTCGACGATGCTGCTCAACATCATTCTGGCCTGGAACGAGGCCTTCTGGACGCTCAATCTCTCGTCCGTCGATGCGGCGCCGCTCAGCACCTTCATCGCCTCCTATTCCAGCCCGGAGGGCCTGTTCTACGCCAAGCTTTCGGCGGCATCGACGATGGCGATCGCCCCGATCCTGATCCTTGGCTGGTTCAGCCAGAAACAACTCGTACGCGGCCTGACCTTCGGCGCGGTTAAGTAAGGAAGAGAAACATGGGTAGCATTGTCCTTAAGAAGGTTTCTAAGGTCTTTGGCGAAGCCAAGGTCATCCCTTCCATCGACCTCGAGATCAACGAAGGCGAATTCGTCGTGTTCGTCGGTCCGTCTGGTTGCGGCAAGTCCACGCTGCTGCGGTTGATTGCCGGCCTTGAAGATGTCTCGGGCGGTCAGATCCTGATCGACGGCAAGGACGGCACCAATCTGGCGCCGGCCCAACGCGGCCTTGCCATGGTGTTCCAATCCTACGCGCTCTATCCGCATATGAGCGTGCGAAAGAACATCGCTTTTCCGCTCAAGATGGCGAACATGCCGCAGGCCGAAATCGACAAGAAGGTCGCCGATGCCGCGCGCGTTCTCAATCTCACCGATTATCTGGAGCGCAAGCCGCGCCAGCTTTCCGGCGGCCAGCGCCAGCGTGTCGCCATCGGTCGCGCCATCGTGCGCCAGCCGAAGGCCTTCCTGTTCGACGAGCCCTTGTCGAACCTCGACGCGGCACTGCGTGTCAACATGCGTCTCGAAATCAGCGAACTGCATCAGCAACTCAAGACGACGATGGTGTATGTGACGCATGATCAGGTCGAGGCCATGACTATGGCCGACAAGATCGTCGTGCTGAACCGCGGCAATATCGAGCAGGTCGGCTCGCCACTGGAACTCTACAAGAGCCCGCACAATCTCTTCGTTGCCGGCTTCATCGGTTCGCCGAAGATGAACTTCGTCAAGGGCGCCTATGCGCAGAACCTCGGCGCCGACACCATCGGCGTTCGTCCGGAACATGTGCTGCTGTCGACCACCTCGGGCGATTGGCAAGGCAGGGTAACCGTTGCCGAGCATCTTGGCTCCGATACCTTCCTGCACATAGAGGCCGATGGCATCGGCGCTATCACCGCGCGCGGAACCGGCGATTTCCCCGCCCGCGCCGGCGATACTGTCTATCTGACGCCCGACAAGAGCCGTATCCACCGCTTCGACGGAAACGGGCTGGCGATCTAAGCGGGGCGAATGCCATTCACTCGGCCCGCATCTGTCGATGCAGGCGGGCTGGGGTCATCCCAACCGGAGCAGCTCTCCCAAGCTATCCGGAGCAAAAAGACCTTTCAGAAGGACTTGAGACATGACGTGCAAATTATCGCTCGCAACGCTTCAGGAAGCGGCCGCAACCGCTGCCATCCCGGCCTATGATCCGAAGACGCTATCGGCGGGTATCGTTCATTTCGGTGTCGGCAATTTCCACCGCGCCCATCAGGCGATCTACCTCGACGACCTTTTCAATCTCGGCCAGGACCATGATTGGGCGATCATCGGCGCCGGCGTGCTGCCCTCCGACGCCGCCATGCGCGAAAAACTCGCCGCCCAGAATTTCCTGACGACGGTGGTCGAGCAAGACAACAACCGCACGGCCGCCCGCGTCACCGCGCCGATGGTCGATATCCTGCCGGTCGGTGACGCCGAGGCGATCATCGCCAAGCTTGCCGATCCCTCGATCCGCATCGTCTCGATGACGATCACCGAGGGCGGCTATTTCATCGACGCTTCGGGCAAGTTCAATCCGGCTCACCCCGCCATCGTTACCGACGGCCAGAACCCGGATGCGCCGAAGACGGTGTTCGGTCTGATCGTCGCCGGCCTCAAGGCTCGTCGCGCTGCTGGTCTGCAACCCTTTACCGTCATGTCCTGCGACAACATTCCCCACAATGGCGGCGTCACCAAAGCTGCCGTCGTCGGCACGGCGAAGCTTTCGGATCCGGCCTTCGCTGACTGGATTGCCGCCAATGTCGCCTTCCCGAACGGCATGGTCGACCGCATCACGCCAGCGACCGGCGCACGCGAAATCGACCTCCTGAAAAGCGCCTTCGATATCGAGGACAACTGGCCGGTCTATTGCGAAGAGTTTAAGCAGTGGGTGCTGGAAGACAATTTCCCGGCCGGCCGGCCGGCGCTGGAGAAAGTCGGCGTCACCTTCGTTCCGGATGTGACGCCCTACGAGCATATGAAGATCCGCATTCTCAATGGCGGCCATGCGGCCATCGCCTATCCGGCGGCGCTAATGGATGTGCATTTCGTCCATGAGGCGATGGAGGAGCCGCTGATCCGCGCCTATCTCGCCAAGCTGGAGAATGACGAGATCATCCCCGTCATTCCGCCGGTGCCGAACACGGTGCTTGCCGATTATTTCAAGCTGATCGAGCACCGCTTCTCCAATCCGAAGATCGCCGACACCATTCCGCGCCTGGCGCAGGACGGCTCGAACCGCCAGCCGAAGTTCATCCTGCCGTCGACGGCCGATCGTCTGGCCCGCAACGAGGATGTCGTTGGTCTCGCTTTGGTCTCGGCGCTCTGGTGCCGCTACTTCGCCGGCAAGACCGACAGCGGTCAGGACATCGTCTTCAACGATGCCAGCGCCGACCGGCTGCACGCCGCGGCGCTGAAGGCCAAGGACGATCCCGGCGCCTTCCTCGTCTTCGACGACATCTTCGGCGACGTCGCCAAATCGGATCTTTTCCGCAAGCGCTTTGCGCATGCGCTAAAAACGCTGTGGGAAAAGGGTACCCGCGTCACCCTGCAGCTATACCTCGACAACAAACTCGCGGATTAATTGTTTGTCGGCCGGGGAGGTTTAGTCCCGGCCGAATTTTTATAGCCAGGTCGATACTCGCAAGAGGCGCGGCCAAAACAGGGTTCGGGTTGGATCTGCTATGACGAATGCGGATAAAGGACTCGTGATCTTCGATTGCGACGGCGTGCTTGTCGATAGCGAGCCGTTATCCGTCAGCGTGCTCATCGATGCCATGCGCGATGTCGGCGTGGAGATGAGCGAGGAGGATGTTTACAGCCGCTTCCTCGGCAAGAGCCTCGCCACACTTGTCGATACGCTGGAGACCGAGTTCGACGTCTTCATCGACCAGGCCTTTCTTGATCGTATCCGCAACGACCTCTACGATCGCTTCCGCCATGAACTGAAACCGATCGGCGGCATTGCCGAGACGCTGGACGCGCTCACCGTGCCGCGTTGCGTCGCCTCCTCCAGCCAGTTGGAGCGCATCCGGCTTTCGCTTGGCGTCACCGGCCTTCTGGAGCGGTTGGAGCCGCATATTTTCAGCGCCAGCATGGTCAAGCGCGGCAAGCCAGCGCCCGATCTCTTCCTCTATGCCGCCAAGCAAATGGGGGTCGAGCCGAAAGACTGCATCGTCATCGAGGATAGCCCGGCCGGCATAATGGCGGCGCGGGCGGCGGGCATGACGGTTTTCGCTTTTACCGGCGGTTCGCATGCCCATTCGCCAAGTTATCGGGCGGAATTGGAGCGGCTTTCGCCCGAAGTGGTGTTTGACGCGATGCCGGATTTGATACACCTTGTCCGTAACAAGACATAAGCGGACGGGGCTCCTTCTGTATGCGTGATCATGTGGTTGCGGTCGACATCGGCACTGGCAGCGCACGCGCTGGCGTGTTCACGTCGAGCGGCGCCCTGCTTGCAAAGGGCGAACATCCGATCCTCATGAATCGCCCGCGTGAGAACCACGCCGAGCACAGTTCCGAAAATATCTGGGCCGCAGTTTGCGCGGCGGTGCGCAGCGCTGTTATAGCCTCGGGCGTCAACTCCTCCGTCATCGGCGCGATTGGCTTCGATGCCACTTGCTCCCTGGTCGTGCGCGACACGGAGGGCATGCCGCTTACGGTGTCGACCGGTGACGAGGACCGGTTCGACACCATCGTCTGGCTCGATCATCGGGCGCTCGCCGAGGCGGATTTCTGCACGGCGACCGGACATCAGGTTTTGGAGCATTCTGGCCACTTCATGTCGCCGGAGATGGAGATGCCGAAGCTGATGTGGCTGAAGAAAAACCTGCCGCAGAGCTGGGCCAGGGCCGGTTATTTCTTCGATCTTGCCGATTTCATGACCTGGAAGGCGACCGGTTCGCTGGCGCGCTCGCGCTGTACGCTGACGGCGAAATGGAATTATCTCGCCCATCGCAGGCCGGGCTGGCAGGCGGATTTCCTCGATGTGATCGGCCTTGGCGATCTGCGGGAACGCGGCAACCTGCCGGAAGAGACCGCGCCCGTCGGGCAAAGCGTTGGGCAGCTGACGGCGGAGGCGGCCGAAGCCCTGGGGCTTGACCGCGAATGCCATGTCGGTGCGGGAATGGTCGACGCCTATGCCGGTGCGCTCGGTGCGCTCGGCGGCCATGCCGGCGACCGTGATGCGCTGGAGCGTCAGCTGGCGCTGATCGCCGGCACCTCGAGCTGCATCGTCGCCTTCTCGCGCGAACGCAAGCGCAGTACCGGGCTATGGGGACCATATTACGAAGTCGTATTTGCCGACACATGGCTGGCCGAGGCCGGGCAGTCGGCGACCGGTGCGCTGCTCGATCATGTCGTCAATATGCATGCGGCTGGCGGCGAACCAACGGCGGCGCTGCATGATCGCATCGTCCGGCGTATTGCGGAGCTGCGCGCTGCCGAGGGCGATGGTTTTGCCGGGCGCCTTCATGTGCTGCCGGATTTTCATGGAAACCGATCGCCGCTCGCCGATCCGCATGCGGTCGGCGTCATCAGCGGCCTGACGCTCGATACCTCCTTCGATGGCCTCTGCCGCCTCTACTGGCGCACCAGCGTCGGCATCGCGCTCGGCATCCGCCATATCCTCGAGAGGATGCAGGATTACGGCTATGTGCCCGACACGCTGCATGTCGCCGGCGGCCATGTGAAGAACGCCGTGCTCATGGAGCTCTATTCCGATGTCACCGGCTGCAAGGTGGTGGTGCCGAAGATGAACGAAGCGGTGCTTCTGGGAACAGCGATGGCGGCTAGCGTTTCCTGCGGACTTTATGAGAATCTTGCTGCTGCCGGCGCCGCGATGTATCCCGGCGGTCACGAGCGCCTGCCGGACCGGCAAAAGAAGCCGCTCTATGATCGTGACTATCGGCGCTTCCTTGCCATGTACCGTCACCGCGCCGAGCTGGATTCTTTGGAATAGGCCGGCGTTGATCGCTGCTTCGGATCCCTACCGAACCGGCGTGTAACTGAACATGCCTTCCAGTTCCTCGATCTTTCGTATGCGGTTTTCCGCCTCTTCGCCTGCTGCCTGAATGATGGCGGAGGCCAGGCATTCCAGGAGCGCCGTCATCGCCGACAGATTGTCGCGGCCGCTGACGCGCAGGGGTGGCAACGACAATGTGCTGTGGGCGAATTCAGGTGCCCATTCGGTGTACTGGCTGGTGATCAGCAGCACCTTGTAGCCGGCGCGCCGCGCGGAACGCGCAAGCAGCCGCGATGTCATGAAACGGGGCGAGTCGATGATCACCAGCAGTGCGTTGTTTGCCGGGCGACCGAGCAGCTCGATATAGCTGCCATTGGCGCCGTCGAGGAATTGCACATGGTCGCGGGCGAATTCGAGACGATCGCAAAAATGGCGGCCAAGGCCCGCAAGGCTGAGATGGGTGGCGACAAAAACCTCGCTGGAAGACAGGCTCGCCGCCACGGCATCCAGCCATTGCGACTGGCCGGTGAGATTGTACAGATGCTGCAGCATCTCGACCTGCTCGACGATTTGGCCGGCGATCGGACGCCCCTCAAGGGCATCCTTCTGCAACTGCTCCAGAACATTCGACAAATGCAGCGTCACCGGAGCTGCATTTTCCTTCAGGTGGACCTTGATCCCGTCCAGACCCTGATAGCCGAGTGAGCGCAGGAAGCGCCCGACGGTCATCGGGCTCAGCTCCAGCCTGTCGGCCACGGAAGAGGCGGTTTCGAATGGCAGCTCGTTCAAGTGTTCGGAAAAATACTTGGCTATTCGGCGCTCGGCGGGAGTACCGCTCTTCATATATTGTCTAAGCTTGTGACCAAGGTCTTCCAAATGTTGCGCCTCGCTAACGGTTTGTCCGATCTGCTATCGCACCGTTTGCGGGAGCAAACGGGTCGCGTGCAGGTTACCGAAGTCGTCGATCATGCCTAGGTTGTTGTTTTTAGTATGACACCCACAATATATTAGTAGATACTTTATTACAATAATTCAATTTCCCGCAATTCGCGCCCGCATGGCGGGAAGATATTGATATATTTGCAATCGTGACCTACCTCTCGGATGACCACCCAGGAGATGTCGAACGAATGATCATCGATGCCGCGCGTCTTTCCCTCGCCAACCTCTTTGCCGCCGAGACGCGCAGAGTTTTCTGGAAGGTGCTCGGCTTGACATTGCTGGCACTCGCCGTTCTTTGGTTTGCCCTGAACAGCACTTTCGTAGCCGTTGTGTTGCCCTGGCTGCAGAGCTTCCTGCCATTAGCGCCGGATTGGACGAGCTGGCTCACCTTGCTTCTCGGAATTCTGGCGGGCCTCGGTCTGGCGCTTGCATTGGCGCTGCTGATCGCGCCGGTGACGGCACTGATCGCGGGCCTGTTTCTCGACGATGTCGCCGAGGTGGTGGAGAAGCGGGACTATCCGACCGATCCGCCGGGAAAGGCTCTCCCCTTCGGGCCGGCGATGAAGGGTTCGCTGAAATTCCTGGGTATCGTGATTGTCGGCAACATCATCGCGCTGTTTCTGCTCTTCATTCCCGGCGTCAATCTTGTCGCCTTCTTCCTGGCCAACGGCTATCTGCTCGGCCGTGAATTCTTCGAATTCGCCGCCATGCGCTTTCGCTCGCCGGAAGAGGCGCGCCAGTTCCGCATCAAACATGCGTTCACCGTCTTCCTCGCAGGTCTGGTGATTGCAGCCTTCCTCGCCATTCCGCTGGTCAATCTGCTGACGCCGCTGTTTGCCGCAGGGATGATGGTGCATCTGCACAAGCTGATTTCCAGAAAGGAAGCGGCTCAGCGCAGCTGAGCCTCCAGCTCCCTCCCTCCCTTCAGGCAGGCAGGGCCGTGGCCTCGTACATCGCGGCATAATCGGCGCTTGGCGGGATCGGCTTGATGACGTCGATCAGCACGCCGTTGGGGTCCGCGGTGATGAAATGCCGCTGGCCAAAATCCTCGTCACAAAGGGCCTTGAGGATCGGAAGACCCGCTGCGCGGCAGGCGTCATGCACGACGTCTGGATCTTCGATCTCGAAATTGAGGATCAGGCCCGAGACCTTGCCGCGACTGGCGAGGGGAATTGTCTCATGGCTGCCGTCGAGGATCGCCAGCGTCACCTTCTCGTCTTCCGTCGATTGCAGATGGACATACCAGTCGCTGGTGAAGAGGGCGGCAAAGCGAAAATGGGCGCAATAGAATGCCGCCGTGCCGGCAACATCGTCGGTCATGATGACAGGATAATAGCTCGTCGATTTCATCTTTTCCTCCGTTCGATTTCCACATACAATCTGTATGTGTTTAATTAACATGCATACAGTATGCATGTAAAGAGGTGATATGAGCCGCAGCAATCGCGAACGAACCGAAGCCACCAAGCAGGCCCTGATCGATGCCGCCCGCATCCTCTTCGTCAGGGACGGCTATGCGGAGACGGCAACGCCCGATATCGTCCAGACGGCAGGAGTGACGCGGGGCGCGCTCTATCACCATTTCGAGGACAAGAAGGCCTTGTTCCGGGCCGTGATTGAACAGGAGGCGGAGGCTGTCGCCCGGGCGATCGAGGAGAGATCTCTATCGTCCGACTCCGCTTACGATCGACTGCTTGCCGGCGCCTCTGCTTATTTCGACGCCATGGCGGTCGCGGGCCGTACCCGACTTCTCTTGCTGGATGGACCCGCCGTACTCGGGGTGCAGGCCATCGGTGCCATCGATGGCGAGCATGCGGAGGCAAGTCTGCAGGAGGGACTGGCTGAATTTCTGGCGGAAGCGGGCGGGCCGGATGCGCTGCTGCCTCAGCTGACAAGATTGCTGTCGGCGGCTTTCGACCGTGCGGCGCTGGCGATCGAGGCGGGCGGAGACCGCCGCGACTATGAGCAGGCCGTCGAGACCCTAATTGCCGGCCTCGGCGGTGATCATCTGCTGCGGTAGTTCGACCAGCGGTGCCGGCACATCGCAGATCTTTTCCGGCGAGCGACAGAGGTCTGCGATGACGCAGCGCTCGCATTCCGGCTTGCGCGCCTTGCAGACATAGCGCCCGTGCAGGATCAGCCAGTGATGCGCGTGGTAGAGATATTGATCGGGGATGACCTTCATCAACCGGTGCTCGACCTCGTCTGGCGTCTTACCGGGGGCGAGCAGCAGACGATTGGCGATGCGGAAAACATGGGTGTCGACGGCAAGCGTCGCATGACCGAAGGCCATCGACATCACCACATTGGCGGTCTTGCGGCCGACGCCTGGCAGCATCATCAGCTCCTCGCGCGTCTGCGGTACTTCGCCGCCGAAGTCGCGGATCAGCTTTTCCGACAGTGCCACGACGTTCTTCGCCTTGTTGCGATAAAGGCCGATCGTCTTGATGTAGTCGCGGATGCGGTCCTCGCCGAGATCGAGCATCTTCTGAGGCGTATCGGCGATGGCAAAGAGGGCGCGGGTCGCCTTGTTGACGCCGACGTCGGTCGCCTGCGCCGACAGGGCCACGGCGACCACGAGGGTGAAGGGATTGACGTGTTCCAGCTCGCCCTTCGGCTCCGGCCGCTGGATGGAGAAGCGGCGGAAGATCTCCTCCAGCTCCGCCTTGGAATAGGGACACTTGAAAGCCGGCTTGCGGCTTGCGGTCGCATTTGACTTTTTCATGTTTTGGGCGCTGGATTTGATCTTGGGGTTTGCCATGAACGACCTATACTCAAGACCCATGATGGAACGCAACGCCGATCCGGGCGCCGACAGCAGCAGGCCGGTTTTTGCCGCCGAATTGTTTCCTCATCGCTCCCTCGGGCGAAAGGGGTTCCGGGTGATGCTGGCGCTGATGGGCACGTTCTGTATGGTCTACGGCATCCTGTTCGTCATCCGTGGTGCGTGGCCGATCGGCATCTTCTTCGGTGCAGACTTTTTTCTGCTCTATGGCGCTTTCTGGCTGAATTATCGTTCCGGCCGGGTGCGCGAAGAGGTGACAGTGTCGCGCACCGATGTCTCGATCCGCAAATTCTCACCGTCGGGCCGCATGGTCGAGTACCGTTTCAATCCGTTCTGGACACGCTTCCTCGTTCGCCGCCATAGCGAGATCGGCGTGGTGTCGATGCACGTGCGTGACAGAAGCCACGACACCGATGTTGGCTCGTTTCTCAATCCGGAAGACCGCGAGAGTTTTGCCAAGGCCTTCAAGCGCGCATTGGCGACGGTGACCCAAAGGATATAGTTCGTCCGTGGGCGTGATCTTGTCCGAAAACCGCTTCACACTTTTCGGGATCAAGCCTTTGCGCAAGAAACGGGTGGTTTTGCCCTTCTCTTCGTGGTGTTCTCCTTTCCAAGGAGAAAGTTCATGAATGCCATCGCACAGTTGAAGAAAGACATCACGCCGGAAGGGCCGGACTACGATACTGTCCGCCGGGTGATCGAACTCATCACCGAGGATTATCGCGACCAGCCGTCGCTGGAGGCGATCGCCGACAGGCTCGGGCAGTCGCCGACCCAGTTGCAGAAGACCTTTACCCGCTGGGCGGGTCTGTCCCCGAAAGCCTTCCTGCAGGCCGTAACGCTGGATCATGCCAAGCGGCTGCTGCGCCAAGAAGATTTGCCGCTGCTCGAAACCTCGTTCGAAGTCGGGCTTTCCGGTCCGAGTCGACTGCACGATCTCTTCGTCACGCATGAGGCGATGTCGCCCGGCGAATGGAAGGCGAAGGGGGGTGGATTGACCATCCGCTACGGCTTCCACATCTCGCCGTTCGGGCTTGCCCTGATCATGGTCACCGACCGTGGTCTCGCCGGCCTTGCCTTCAGCGATACCGGCGACGAGAAAGCCTGCCTGGAGGATATGACCTGCCGCTGGCCGAATGCGCAATATGTCGAGGACCTGCAGGCGACCATGCCCTATGCGGCGCGGATCTTCGAGCCGTCGAAATGGACGAGCGACCAGCCGTTGCGCGTGGTGCTGATCGGCACGGACTTTCAGGTACGGGTCTGGGAAAGCCTGTTGAAGATCCCGATGGGCCGCGCCGTCACCTATTCCGATATCGCCAGGGATATCGGCCAGCCCACAGCAATGCGCGCAGTCGGCGCCGCGGTCGGCCGCAACCCTCTTTCCTTCGTCGTTCCTTGCCACCGTGCGCTCGGCAAGAACGGCGATCTCACCGGCTATCATTGGGGCCTGACACGCAAGCGGGCGATGCTGGGTTGGGAGGCCGGGCAGGCTTGAGGGTGTGTACACTTCAGAGATGTTGGTTTGCCGAGCCTCTGAATTCTGACGTTACTCGCGAGTTTTGCGAAATCGAATCATCTATTCGGATTGAGCTATAGCATTGTCGCCAACGTCTTCCAGGTACAGGCTGACCAGCCGGATAAGTTCGCTCTGCACTGTGGGGCTCCCCAACATGCCACGGCGCGCGGCATTGTGTATCACCCCATCAATTGCGTCGGAAATGATCAGCGCAGCGGTTTGATCGGTTCTGCGAGGCTGGTGGTTCCGATAGATAGCGACGGCCTCTGCGTAGTAGCCGAGATATTCGATTTCGAATGCGCTGTTGGGATTGCGATAGTCGTCCGAGCTTGGAGCTTCATCAAGCAATACCCTATGAAGTCCGGGGTAGATGCTATGGGCGGCGATCATGGCGCGAACGAGGTTCGTTACGAACTGCACCGGCGGCAGCTCTTTGGCTTTGGATTTCCGCATGACGGCAAGGCAGTCATCGAGATGTCGCTGGCGGATGGCATCGACCAGAGAAAGCTTGTCGGGAAAATACTGGTATAGCGAACCGATGCTCACACCGGCCAAATCTGCGACCTTGTTGGTCGTGAACCCGGCCCATCCTTCATCGCTCAAAATGCGAGCGCCAGCCTGAAGGATCGTTTCGACCGTCGCGCGGGAACGGGCCTGTCGTGGCCTCTTGCGCATTACCGGCTGCTGCTTTGCAATGCGAGTAGACAAAAGACTCTCCTCGTACAGAATGTGAGCAATTTACTCACATTCGGAAAACTTGGAAGGGCCACCCTCATGAGCACATTCCTGCAAAAACTTTATGCCTATCATGCTTGGGCCAATCATGACCTGTTCGATAAATTGGGGGCTTTGGATCAGGAGCAGCACAAGACCGAGCTGCACACCGCCTTGCGACTGATCAACCATTATTATGTCGTGGCTCGAATTTTCGCCGCGCATCTAACCGGTGCACAGCATGGTTATGCTTCCGACAACACGGACGAGACGCCTACCTTGGGCAGTCTGCGCGCGGCCGTAGCCTCTTCCGATCAGTGGTATCTTGATTATCTTCGCGGCGTATCGTCCGAGAAGCTGGTCGAAAGGGTCCCGTTCACCTTCACCGATGGCGACAAGGGCTATATGACCAGAGAAGAAATGCTGACCCATGTTGCCCTGCATGGAGGCTATCACCGGGGCGAGGCCGGCCGGATACTCTGGCAACTTTCCATCACACCGCCGTGGGACACCTTCGCCGTCTATCTTCACCAAAGCGAGCCGACGCGGCGGCGGCAGGGTGGCTAACAATCCATTCCGGCTTTAGAGCCGGCCTGTTGGGGACGCACTTTCAGCGAACTCGGAGCTGCCCTCAAGCCGCCTTCGCCACCGCCATCTGCAACAGAGCCTTGGCGGCACTTTCGTCCGTGATCAGTGTATTGCAGCCGATGCGTTTGATGGTGGCGCTGATCGCCTGGGCACGGTGCGCGCCGCCGGAAGAGATGACGATGTGCTTGGCCTTCTTCAGCGTATCGAGATCGACGGACATGACGCGCTTGTTGATCGGGTGGTCGACGGAATTGCCCTCGGCATCGAGGAAATTGAACATGGTGTCACAGACGCAGCCGGCTTCTATCAGCTGATCCAGCTCCCGTTTCGAGATGAAGCCTTCCGATAGCGAGGTTGATTGCGGGCCGATATCGCCGCAGCTGACGATGGCGAGGTCGAGGTTTTCGGCCAGCCGATAGATCGCTTCCAGCCCGCATTTTTCGATCAGATTGCGCTTGGTCTCGATGGAATCGACCAGCAGCGGCGCCAGGAACATATAACATTCGGCGCCGAGCTGACTTGCCAGGCGCCAAGTGTAGTCGATCGGGTTGGTCTGGTGGACGGCGACGATGCCGCCGAGAAGGGAGACCACCTTGCAATTGTCGCGGCGGGGCGGACGGAAGCTTGCGAGCGAGGCCGTCATCGTCCGGCCCCAGCCGACGCCGATCGTATAATTGTCGGGGATTGCTTCGGTCAGAAACTGGCCGAGCGCCAGGCCGACGCTTTTCGCCTGGGCATTGACGTCGCCGCCGGCCGGTGCGGGGACGACGATCGCCTCGTCCAGCCCGTAAATACGCTCCAGCTTGATCGCCAGCTCGACGCAGTCGTCGATACCTTCATTGATCCAGATCTGCACCTCGCTGCGGCGCATCGCCTCGTCGAGCAGGCGGATGACGGTGGTGCGGCTGATGCCGAGCTGCTCGGCGACATCCTTCTGCGTCAAGCCCTGATTATAGTAAAGCCAGGCGGCGCGCAGCCGCAGAGACGCCGTTTCGGAATAGGCAGTGTGTGTCCCGCGTCTGAGTTTGGCCACAGGTCCTCCAGCAAGATTTTCGCCCGCCCGTTCTGCTATACTGATCGTAAGCAACCACGGTTGCCGCAGTGGCGCAGGGCAGGGGCGGCGAGATCGGCTCTTCGCCTGGAGATATTCTATGGCTTGAAACTTATGTCAATTGAAATGCACAAATGTCGCTTGACTTTTCCCGGCGAGATTGATGATAGTCGGCCTGAGGAATACGGTCTTTGTCCAGTCGAGGAGGGCAATGTGCAAGTGCTGCGCCGTGGAAATGCTTTGCCGGGCAGGGAGCCATATAGGGCGCTCTCATCCGGCGAAAAGCCAGTCCCCGGAAAGTTGTTTCTTCGTGGCTCTGACCGTTCACCGGAATTGGAACCATCGCGCTGTTTCTGCCGTTACCGAGGCATGGGAGACAGCGCGGCGCGATCCGCTCGCAGTCTTCGTATCGTCCATCGAACCGGACGGAATCGCCGGTCAACATTTCCCACCCCAATGGGCTCAATTCAACAAGGATAGGTATCATGACATCCAAGCTTGACCAACTTCGCGCCATAACGACGGTTGTGGCCGATACCGGTGATATCGAGGCGGTTGCCCGTCTGAAGCCGGTCGATTGCACGACCAATCCGACCATCGTCTTGAAGGCGCTCGGCACGCCGATGTTCGCCGACGCGATCAAGGAAGGCGTCGCCTGGGGCAAGAAGCAGGGCGGTACGCCGGATGCGGTCGCTGCTGCGGTTGCCGATCGTCTGGCGATCTCCGTTGGCTCCGCGTTGTCCGGCCTCGTTCCCGGCCGCGTTTCGACCGAAGTCGATGCCGACCTGTCCTTCGATACTCAGGCATCGCTCGCCAAGGCCCGCGCCATCATCGCCGCCTACAAGGAGCGCGGCATCGAGCGCGACCGTATCCTGATCAAGCTCGCTTCCACCTGGGAAGGCATCCGAGCCGCCGAAGTGCTGCAGAAGGAAGGCATCGACTGCAATCTGACGCTGCTCTTCAGCAAGGCCCAGGCCGTCGCCTGCGCCGACGCCAAGGTCTTCCTGATCTCGCCTTTCGTCGGCCGTATCCTCGACTGGTACAAGAAGTCGACCGGCAAGGACTACACCCCGGAAGAAGATCCGGGCGTTATCTCTGTCCGCGAGATCTACAACTACTACAAGTCCAACGACATCAAGACGATCGTCATGGGTGCCTCCTTCCGCAGCGCCGCCGAGGTTGAAGCTCTGGCCGGCTGCGATCGCCTGACGATCAGCCCGAACCTGCTGGACGAGCTCGCCAAGGATGAAGGCAAGCTGGAGCGCAAGCTCTCGCCGGAAAACAAGACCTCCGTCGCCAAGATCGCGGTCGACGAGAAGACCTTCCGCTGGCTGATGAACGAAGATGCGATGGCGACCGAAAAGCTCGCCGAAGGCATCCGCGCTTTCGCCAAGGACCTCGGCACGCTTCGCGCCATGGTCAGCAAGGAACTGCAGCTCGCTGCTGCGTAAGCAGTTGAACTGAGATGAATAAGGCGCGGTTACCGAAGGGTGGCCGCGCTTTTTCTTTAGCTGCGGTCAGTCTGTGGTGATTGTGAATTCGGCGCGTATCTTCTCGGAACTACCGCCGATCGTCGGCGCCGCAAGATCATTCTTGCGCCGAACGCCATCGATCCGAATCGGGCTTGCCGTCGTGTGAACGGAAACGCCATCGCCACGGGTCACCGTTTGCAGCATGTCGAGCTGGCGGAAGGCCGCGGTTTCGAGCAGCTGCGGCCAATCCAGCACTTCCGTCGCCCAGATATCGGCGGGCTCGAGGATGGCGAGCCATTCCTTCACTGTCTTCTGATGTAGGCGAATGGCGATCAGGCTCTTGATCTCGTCGCGCAGGGAAAAGGCTTCGTCCGGCGTATAGTCGGCAAGTGCGGGCAGGTCGAGGAGTGGCGCCAACTTTGGCAGCGGCGTCATGGCCAGCGCCAGCCAGCCGTCGGCGCAGTGATAGACGCCGTAGGGCGCCGAGAGATAGGCGTGAGCGTTGCGTACGGCGGATTTCTGCGGCAGGCGGCCGCCGTCGTTCAGATGTGTGGTCAGCACCTCGAACTGGAAGTCGATCATCGCTTCCAAAAGGCTGGTTTCGACATGCACGCCGTGGCCGGTCATGCCGCGCCTGACGAGGCCGGCGAGAATGCCTTGGACGATGAGATTGCCGGCCAGCATGTCGGCGACCGCAAGGCCGAAGGGCACCGGGCCGTCATCGGCCTCACCGTTCAGCCACATGGCGCCGGAGCGGGCCTGGGCGAGCAGGTCTTGTCCTGGAAACTGCCGCCATTCATTGTCCGGGCCGTAGCCGGTGATGCTGCCATAGACGATGCGCGGATTGATGGCGGCGACCGAGGCATAGTCGAGGCCAAGCCGCTCGATGACGCCGGGGCGAAAATTCTGGATGATGACGTCGGCCTTCTCGATCAGCGCCCTGAGGTCTAGCAGATCGCCGTCGTCCTTCATGTTGATCGCAAAGCTTTCCTTGCCGCGATTGATGGCGTGAAACAGGGTCGAGTCTCCGCCGATCTCGGTATCGCTGAGATAGAGCCGGCGACAAAGATCGCCGCCGTCGGGCCGCTCGATCTTGATGACGCGCGCGCCGAGATCGCCGAGCCGCAGTGCTGCCATCGGGCCGGCCAGGAACTGGCTCATATCGAGCACCACTATGCCGGCAAGCAGGCCCTCATTGTTTCCCTCGGTCATTTCAGCCCTTCAATTCCGGAGCGTCGGCGGGGCGGCCGTCCTTGTAGCGCACGGTCTGGATATGCTCGCAATAGAGCACCAGCTCGCCTTCGCCCTTGAAGACCTCGTAGGACGAGCGGATCAGCCCGAGGTCTTTATATTTCGGCTGCTTATCCAGGTTGGTGCGGATGGTGTAGATCGTGTCGCCGATGAAGGTTGGCTTGATGAAGCGCAGCTTGTCATAGCCATAGGAAAAGGCGTTGATGCAGTTGGTGGCGACGAGACCGAGACCGGCGGAGAAGACGAAGGCGCCGGCCACCAGCCGCTTGCCGAACAGGCCCTCGGTCTCCGCGAAGATCTGGTCGCTGACGTAAGGGTGCATGTCGAGCACCAGCGCGTTGAACTGTTGGGATTCACCTTCCGAGATCGTGCGCCGTAGCGAGCGGATCTTGTGGCCGATCTCGAAGTCCTCATAGAACCAGTTTTCCGCGTTCCAGACGGGGATTTCGGCGTGATCGGCTGGCATGGTCTTCGGATGGGTGCTGGAAATGCCGACGGTGGCGGTCATGGCAGGGGCTTTCAACGGGGCGCTTAGAGAGACCAGAGGCGCTTGGCGTTCAGCCGATAGAGCCGGTCGCGTTCGTCGGCGCTTGTCCCCTGCATCAGCGCATGCGTGGCGGCAACCCAGGTGGACAGGCCGCCGCCCAGCGTGCAGACCGGCCAGTCGCTGCCCCAGATGACGCGATCCCAGCCAAAGCTTGCGATCGAATGCTCGACGAAGGGCTGCAGCCTGTCGACGGTCCAGCTGTCGGGATCGGCATAGGCGACGATGCCGGAAATCTTGACGACGACGTTCGGCCGTTTGGCAATGTCTGATATTCCGGCGGACCAGACCTCGCTGAGCTGCTTCTTGATGGCGGGCACGCCGCAATGGTCGAGAACGAACTGGACATCGGGATTGAGGTCGACTAGCGCGATTGCCTTGGAAATCTGATGCGGCAGCACGCAGAGATCGAAGGTGAGGCGGGTGCCGGCAATCCGCTTCAGGTTTTCGCGGAAGAGCGTACCTTCGGAAATATCATCCGGCACGACATGCAGCACGCGACGGAAGCCCTTGACGAAGGGATCGGCGAGCATCCGTTCCAAATAGGTGGGAAAGCCGGCATCCTCCGGGCGGCATGCGGCGATGGCGCCGCGGATCAGGCTGCCGGGCTTTCGGTTCAAGCCTTTGATGTAGTCGGTTTCCCGCTCGATATCGCCCTCGGCGACATCGACTTCCATATGCAGCGTGTCGGTAATCCCGCAGCGATGCGCTTCGCGGGCATAGTCCTCGTAGAGACTGTCGCGGTCGAGCGCGCCGGCCCCTTCCAGCCAGGGATAGGCAAGTTTCTCGCGGTCGACGATGTGCAGGTGGCTATCGAAAAGCATGGCGATCCTCCCATCATGCTGGTCAGCATATACTCACAGAAGAATAATTTATTCAAATAGAAATTATAGCTCGGCGCTATCCACCGTCCCGACCACGGTTTCGGAGATCTGCTTTGCCGCGTCCCGCACATAGTCGATGACCTGATCATAGGTCGGCGCATTGGGATTGACCGGCTGGATATAGGGGCAGGTGAGTGCCGCCAGCGCATTGCCGTCCATGGCGAGGATCGGCGCGGAGATATTGCGCACACCATTGGTCTGCAGGCTGTCCATGGTCTCGAAACCCTTGTCGCGGATCACCCGCAGCCTTGCATCGAGATCGGCCGGCGGTCGGTCGTCTTCCTGATCCTGCTGGCGGCGCTGCTCGTTGATCATCATCTGGCGCTGCTTCTCGTCGCGGAAGGCGAGGAGGATATGGCCGGAACCGGTGTTGAAGAGGTTGATCTGGGCGCCGACGCGGATCGATATACCCCAATAGGTCGGCGAATCCTGCTGGGCGATGACCACGACCGAGCCGCGGTCGAAAATCGCCAGATGACAGGCCTGTTCGGCGCGGTTGGAGAATTCGCGCATCAGCGGCGTGGCGAAGGACACGAGCCGGCGCACCGGCGCATGATAATGCGCCAGGCCGAAGAGTTTCAGCGTCAGGTAGAAGCGGTCGCCATCCTGCCGCTGCACATAGCCGCGCCGCACCAGGCGGTCGAGCATGCGGTAGAATTCGTTCGGGCTCTTGCCGAGCGCCTTGGCAATTTCCGCCTGCGTCAGCCCGCCGTCGATGCGCGCCAGCAGCTCCAGAATATCGAGGCCCTTGTCCAGCGCCGGTGCGCGATATCGATCGCTGTCGTCTTCAATGGTCACGGCGGGCTTCTCCTCAAAGAACATGATTCATCATTCATATGTGAATGAATACGATTTGCAAGCGCCGCTGATCCCGGCTTGACGGCCAATGAATAAGATGTTTACTTATAAATCAATGATCCATATTTGGGTCGCAAGGGCGATCGGACGGGGAGTCCGGTTCTTTAGGGAGGAACGACAATGAGGAATTTGAAGGCCGGTCTTGCCGCCGGCATATTGGCATTGCTTGCGAGTTCCGCGGCTTTTGCCGCCGACCTGCCCGGCAAGTTCCCGGGCGTGACGATCGATGCCAAGCTGATCGGCGGCCAGCAATATGAGCCGCTTTATGCGCGCATTACCGAGTGGGAGAAGGAGACCGGCGCCAAGGTCAACATCCTCTCCAAGAAGAACCATTTCGAGCTCGACAAGGAAATCAAATCGGACATGGCGTCGGGCGATATCTCCTGGTGCGTCGGCTCGAACCACTCGTCCTTCGCGCCGCAATATCCCGACCTCTACACCGATCTCAACAAGCTGCTGCCGAAGGAAGAGATCGCCCAGTTCGTCGATTCGACGATTGGAGCGTCCACCATCGACGGCCGGCTGATCATGCTGCCGCGCGCGCAGTTCGATGTTTCCGCCCTCTACTACCAGAAGAGCCTCTATACGGACGAAGCCAAGAAGACGGCGTTCAAGGCCAAGTATGGCTATGATCTGGCGCCGCCGAAGACCTGGAAGGAAGTGTCGGACCAGGCGGTGTTTTTCGCCAATCCGCCGAACTTCTTCGGCACGCAGTTCCCCGGCAAGGAAGAGGCGATCAACGGTCGCTTCTTTGAAATGCTGGTCGCGGAAGGCGGCGAATATCTCGACAAGGCCGGCAAGCCGGCCTTCAATTCCGAAGCCGGCGTGCGCGCGCTCGACTGGTTCGTGAACATGTACAAGGCGAAGGCCGTTCCGGCCGGCACGACCAATTATCTCTGGGACGATCTCGGCGCCGGCTTTGCCTCGGGCACCGTCGCGCTCGACCTCGACTGGCCGGGCTGGGCGACCTATTTCAACGATCCGAAATCCTCCAAGGTCGCCGGCAATGTTGGCGTCGTCGTGCAGCCCGTCGGCTCGTCTGGCAAGCACACCGGCTGGTCCGGTCACCACGGTTTCTCGGTGACCGAAGCCTGCAAGAACAAGGATGCCGCCGCCTCGCTCGTCTGGTTTCTGACCAACGACGATTCGCAGAAGCTCGAAGCCGCCAACGGCACGCTGCCGACCCGCAAGGCGGTCTGGGAGTGGGATATCCAGCAGGCTGCGTCCGACCCCTACAAGAAGGAAGTGCTGAGTACCTTCCAGGAATCGATGAAATACGCCTTCCCGGTTCCGCGCACGCCGCAATGGATCGAGATTTCCAACGTCGTCTATCCTGAGCTTCAGGCCGCCATCCTCGGCGACAAGACCTCCAAGGAAGCGCTCGACACGGCCGCGCAGAAGGCGACCGATGTCCTGAAGGACGCCGGCTCGCTCTGATCGACGCAATCAGGTCCCGCGCCCGGAAACGGGTGCGGGATGCCTTTGAAAAATGCTTATGACCTGAGCCTTTAGGGGCCGGTCTGTCCGGCCGGATGCCAATCCGGCCTCTCGGCCCCATGCAATCGCATTCCACGCAGTCCGGGCCACGCTGCTGAGGAATGCCGATAGGTGCAAACCATGTTCAAGAAAATATCCCCACCGGTCCTGCTGCTTCTTCCAGCGATCATCGTGCTTGTGGCGGTGGTGCTGTTTCCGCTGCTTCTGTCCTTCTATTCCAGCTTCACGCCGTTTCGTCTGACGCGACCGTCGACGCTCTTCACCTTTATCGGTCTGCGCAATTACATCCGCATTCTCACCGATCCGGTCTTCCTTGCGGCCTTCGTGCGTACCGTCGTGCTGCTGACGATCGCGCTCAATCTGGAAATGCTGCTTGGTCTCGGCCTGGCGCTGCTGGTCAACAAGGCGACCCACGGCAAGCGCATTCTGCGCACGCTGATGATGTTTCCGATGATGTTTTCGCCGGTGCTTGTCGGCTTCCAATTCAAATTCATGTTCAACGACAATGTCGGCATCATCAACAACGCCCTGCAATCCCTGGGCATCACCAGCAATGCCATTCCGTGGCTGATCGACGGCAATCTGGCGCTATTTTCGATCATCGTTGCGGAAGTCTGGTCGTCGACCTCCGTCTTCGCCATCCTCATTCTCGCCGGTCTTTTCGCCATGCCGCAGGAGCCGGTGGAGGCTGCGAAAGTCGATGGCTGCACGGGCTGGCAGACCTTTCGCTACGTCACCTGGCCGTTCCTGATGCCCTTTGCTTTCATCGCCATGACCATCCGCTCGCTCGACGTCGCCCGCGCCTATGACATCGTCAAGATCATGACCGATGGCGGCCCGGCGCGGCGCACGGAGCTGATCTGGACGCTGGTCGGGCGCACCGCCTATGCCGACGCGCAGATGGGGCTCGCCAACGCCATGGCCTATGTCTCGATCATCCTGTCGATCGCCTTCACAGTCTATTTCTTCCGTAAGCTGGCGCTTGCCCGCACCCAGATCGGAGCGGAGTGGTAATCATGGATCGCAACGCTCAACAACGCCTGCGCCGCCGCATCGGAAAAGTCGCCTATCTCATCGGCCTTTTCATCGCGATGCTCATCATCTGCCTGCCGGGCTTCTGGATCATCCTGAGCTCGCTGCGCCCGACGGTCGAGATCATGGCGAAGCCGCCGGTCTGGATCCCGCAGGAGCTCTCGCTGGAAGCCTATCGCGCCATGTTCAGTGGCGCGGGGCAGGGCGGCATTCCCGTCTGGGATTATTTCCGCAATTCGCTGGTGATCTCCATCACCTCCACCGCCATCGCACTGATCATCGGCATGTCCGGCGGCTATGCCTTCGCCCGCTTCCGCTTCACCGGCAAGTCGACCGTGTTCCTCGGCCTGATGCTGACGCGATCCGTGCCGGGTGTCGCCCTGTCGCTGCCGCTGTTCATGGTCTATGCGCGGCTCGGGATCATCGACACGCATTTCGGCCTTATCCTCACCTATGTCGCGCTGAACGTGCCTTTCACCATCTGGCTGATCGATGGCTTCTTCCGGCAGGTGCCGAAGGATCTGGCCGAGGCCGCGCAGATCGACGGCTGCACGCGCTGGCAGGCTTTCTGGCAGGTGGAGTTTCCGCTTGCCGGCCCCGGCATCGCGTCCGCCGGTATCTTCGCCTTCCTCACCTGCTGGAACGAATATGCGCTGGCCTCGCAGCTGACGCGCTCGGTCAATTCCAAGACGCTGCCGGTCGGCCTGCTCGACTACACGGCCGAATTCACCATCGACTGGCGGGGCATGTGCGCGCTTGCCGTGGTGATGATCGTTCCGGCGCTCGCACTCACATTCATCATTCAGAAGCATCTGGTGTCGGGTCTGACATTCGGTGCGGTCAAAGGTTGATCCCATGGCTCAGGTCTCGCTCAAA
Organism: Rhizobium sp.; assembly: GCA_036383055.1. Classification (GTDB taxonomy): domain Bacteria; phylum Pseudomonadota; class Alphaproteobacteria; order Rhizobiales; family Rhizobiaceae; genus Rhizobium. The sequence goes on from DASVPC010000196.1 coordinate 56,330, forward strand.
AAACTCGTCAAGCGCTACGGTGCCCTGGAAATCGTCCATGGGATCGATCTCGATATCAAGGACAAGGAGTTCATCGCTCTGGTCGGGCCCTCCGGCTGCGGCAAGTCGACGACGCTGCGGATGATCGCCGGTCTCGAGAATATTTCCGACGGAACGATCGAGATCGGCGACACCGTCGTCAACGACCTGCCGCCGCGCGACCGCAACATCTCCATGGTGTTCCAGTCCTATGCGCTCTATCCGCATATGACGGTGCGCGAGAACATGGGCTTCTCGCTGAAGATCGCCAAGCAACCGCAGACGGAGATCGATCAGCGCGTCAACGAAGCCGCTGCCATCCTGGGTCTCGATGCGCTGATGGATCGCCGTCCTGCGCAGCTATCCGGCGGCCAGCGGCAACGCGTCGCCATGGGCCGCGCCATCGTCCGCCAGCCGGAAGTCTTCCTCTTCGACGAGCCGCTGTCGAACCTCGACGCCAAGCTCCGGACGCAGATGCGGACCGAGATCAAGAAGCTGCACGCCAAGGTGCAGTCGACGGTGATCTACGTCACCCACGATCAGGTGGAAGCGATGACGCTGGCCGACCGTATCGTCATCATGCGCGACGGCTATATCGAGCAGGTCGGCACGCCGGACGAGGTGTTCAAGAGGCCAGCCACCCGCTTCGTCGCCGGCTTCATCGGCTCGCCGCCGATGAATATCGAGGAGGCGCTGGTGTCTGCCGGCGCGCTGGTGTTCAAGAACGGCGACAGGCTGCCGTTACCGGGCCAGTTCACGGATCGGGTCAAGGACGGTGACAAGGTCGCCTTCGGTCTGCGACCGGACGATATTTTCCCCACCGGCCATGGCCTGCATTCCGGTGCTGAAGCGGCGGTGCATGAGGTGACATTGCCGGTCGCCATCACCGAGCCGCTTGGCAACGAAACCCTTGTTTTCGTCGAGTTCGGCGGCCGTGAATGGGTGTCGCGGATGCTCAATCCGCGCGGCCTGAAAAGCGGCGAGCAGCTGAAGATGAGCTTCGATCTCTCTCAGGCACATCTCTTCTCCATCGAAACCGGCAAGAGCCTGGCGATCTGAGCGAGGAAGGCGAGACATGGCCCGCATCGAGAAAATTGAACTGCGCATGGTCGACCTGCCGCCGAAGGTGAAGCGGACAGATGCGATCCAGAGCTTCGTCAGCCAGGAAACGCCAATCGTCACCATCACCGACAGCGACGGTGCCGTCGGCACCGGCTACAGCTACACGATCGGCACCGGCGGTTCGTCGGTGATGCGGTTGTTGTCAGACCATCTGGCGCCGCTCTTGATCGGCGCGGATGCCGATTGCATCGCGGCGATCTGGCACAAAATGGAATTCGCCACCCACGTAACCACCATCGGCGCGATCACGGCTCTGGCGCTTGCCGCCGTCGATACGGCGCTGTGGGACCTGCGCGCCAGGAAGCAGAATCTCCCGCTCTGGAAACTCGCCGGCGGCGCCAGGGATCGTTGCCCGCTCTACACGACCGAGGGCGGCTGGCTGCATATCGAGAAGGAAGCGCTGGTTGAGGATGCCGTGCAGGCGAAGGCCAAGGGTTTCTCCGGTTCCAAGGTGAAGATCGGCAAGCCGCATGGCTCGGAGGATTATGATCGGCTCTCGGCCATGCGTCTGGCACTCGGCTCCGATTTCGAGATCATGACGGATTGCAATCAGGGCTTTACCGTCGACGAGGCGATCCGCCGCGCTGCGCGGTTGAAGGAGCTCGATCTTGCCTGGATCGAGGAGCCGCTGCCGGCCGACGATCTCGATGGGCATATCCGGCTAACGCGATCAACGCCGACGCCGATCGCGGTCGGGGAATCCATCTATTCGATCCGGCATTTCCGCGAATATATGCAGAAGGGCGCCTGCTCGATCGTCCAGGTCGATGTCGCCCGCATCGGCGGCATCACGCCCTGGCTGAAGGTGGCGCATGCGGCGGAAGCCTTCGACATCCCGGTCTGCCCGCATTTCCTGATGGAGCTGCATGTCAGCCTCACCTGCGCCGTGCCGAACGGCAAGTACGTCGAATATATCCCGCAGCTCGACGACCTCACCACCAAGGGCATGGACATCGTTGACGGCAAGGCTATCGCACCCTCCGAGCCCGGCATCGGCATCGCCTGGGATTGGGAGGCGGTGAAGGCGCGCTCGATCGGCGAATTCACCAGAGAGATTCACGGCTGAGAGAGGACACGGTCATGCAGCGGATGGGTATGGTGATCGGCCTGGAGCCGGCTAAGGTTGCGGAATACAAGGCGCTTCATGCGGCCGTCTGGCCCGAGATCCTGGCGCTGATTACCGACTGCAACATCACCAACTATTCGATCTTCCTGAAGGAGCCGGAAAACCTGCTTTTCGGCTATTGGGAATATGTCGGCACGGATTTCGAGGCCGATATGGCCAAGATGGCGGCGAGCCCGAAGAATCAGGAATGGTGGTCGGTGTGCATCCCCTGCCAGAAGCCGTTCGAGACCCGCAAGCAAGGTGAGTGGTGGGCGATGATGGAGGAGGTGTTTCATCATGACTAGCGATTGGAACGGAGCGCGCCGCGAAACGGCGACCTCCCCCTTGAGGGGGGAGGTGGCGCGGAACGCGCGGGTGGGGGTGACGCTCGGCATCTCCATATCTGATGCTTCCGTGCGAGGAGGGATCACCCCACCCCGGACCTTCGGTCCGACCCTCCCTCTCAAGGGGAGGGTGAGATGACCTTCGATCCCCAATCCCTCCGCCAATGGTGGCCCAAGCCCAGTACCCCACGCCCGATCGTGATCTTCGGCGCCGGCAGCATTGTCGGCGACGCGCATTTGCCGGCCTACAAGAAGGGCGGTTTTCCGGTGGTCGGCCTCTATGATCCGAATGCGGAAAAAGCGAAGGCCCTGGCGGATCAATGGGGCGTCCGCGCCTTCGCATCCGAGACCGAGGCGCTGGCCGTCGAAGGGGCGATCTTCGATCTCGCGACGCCACCGGCGGCGCATGCGCCAATCCTGGCGAAATTGCCGCGCGGTTCCTTTGCCCTGATCCAGAAACCGAGGGGTAGCGATCTTGCCGAGGCGACTGAAATCCTGCGGGTCTGCCGTGAGCGTGACATCAAGGCGGCGGTGAATTTCCAGCTTCGCTTCGCGCCGATGATGCTGGCGCTTCATGATGCGGTCGACAGGGGCTATCTCGGCGAAGTCGTCGACTTCGACGCCTGGCTGGCGCTGGCGACGCCCTGGGGGCTCTGGC
>DASVPC010000197.1:0-19652 GCA_036383055.1 Rhizobium sp.
ATCATGCTGTCCATCAAGGCTCTGGAAATCGCAGAAGAGAAGGAAGCAGTTGCTCAGTTCGGTTCGTCCGACTCCGGCGCTTCGCTCGGCGACATCCTGGGCGCGGCTCTGAAGAACCGCGGCGCCGAATAATCCTCGGCAGGCCTGATAGAAATAGAAAACCCGCCGGAGCGATCCGGCGGGTTTTTGTTTGAACTTCTTGTGGCCCGCTATCTCATTCCCAGCCGACCATGCGCCGATAGAAATCGAAGGCGTGATCGGACAAGGGATCGACCGGCGCGGGTGCCGGCAGCGCCGGCACTTTCGGCCCAACGGACACGGCCGAAACGGAAACGACCTCAGCGTCGGCGTCCTCGGCGACAGGATCGGAGTCAGCTGCCGGCTGATCCGTCTCCTCGGGCGCGGATTCGTCCTCGCTGTCGTCCCGCGCCGCCTCTCCGCCCTGCCCCTGTTCGCGCTCCTCATCGACCAGGTCGACACGATCGACCCGTTTCGGATCGTCCTCGCCAGGGACCTCGGCGGGAAGATAGTGCGCAATCGCAAAGGGAATACCGAGCAGCGGAGCGATCGTCGTTCCCGCCTGCGCCACGGCCTCCGACATGTCCATGATCGTCATCGCCGGCGCATTGCCCTGCGGTTTTACAGGAAGCGCGGCAGTTGGTGCATTCTGCGCCTCTTCGGCGGAAGCCGCAATCTGGCCCGCCAGGGCGGCAGTGAGGTTCCTGACGCTCTCGTCACGGACCGCTTGCGGCAATGGTTGCGGATCCCGCTGATCGGCGGCAAGCGCCTGCGCAATGACCCGTTCGGCAAGTGGTGTATCGCTCCGGGGGACCTGCGGAAGATCGGGGCCGGTCACATCAATCGCGGGGCTGATGACGACTTGCAGCCCTTGCTTGATATCGGCCTGCAGCTGCTGGATGTCACGCGGCACCGGCGGCGGCGTGAGGGGGGATCTGATCAAGGCGATTTCGGTCGGGATCTTGCTTTCACCGGACGCCAATAGTGGCAGCGACGCGACGGAAAGCGCCTTGTCTTCGACGATGACGGCAATCTGCGCAGGAACACCCTTTTCGGCGGCGGGCACGTTTACAGCTTGCGGCGTCGCGCTGCCCTGCGGATTTGGCGTGGCTTGCGGCGTCACGGCGGCCTCCAGGTCAGGCATGGCCTCCGGAACCGGGATCGCTACCGGACCGGCAATGGTCTGGACGACAATTGTCGCTGCCTGTTGCGGAGCCTGAGCGGAGGGCGTCGAAGGAGAAGCGGTGACAGGCGTGAGAGATGGCGCTGCCATTTTCTCGGGCGAGGCCGTCGGGGCTGCCGCTGGCGTATTGACAGCAGCCTCGGAAGCCCTCGGCATTGCCTGCGCCGGGACCGGGGTCTGCTGCCCGACCGCATCCGGTTCTCCGGCATTCTGGCCATAGGAATTGACCACCGCCCGGATGATTGCATCGGGCTCCTGCGTCAAGGATGCATCCAGTCTGACGGCGATCTGCACCGCTTGCGGGCTATCGGGATTGTCGAGGACCTCAGCAAGCAGAGGCAGAGGAACCGGCGCTTTCATCTGCGCATTCAACTGCTGCTGGGCGGCGGCAAGTTGCTGGGGTGGCAGGCTGCGGATTGCATCGACCAGCCGCTGCGCCAGGGCGGCATTGCTCTCGCCCGGTTCGCGCGGAACGTTCAATGCCGCGCTGGCGGCGTCGATGGCCGACAGCAGGCTTTCGAACATCCGTTCGCGTGCCGCAGCCAGCAGCATGTTCAGCTTGCCTCCGGCGCTGGCGTTCACGGCACTCGAGAGCACCGCAAGCGGCGTCGCCGCGGCCTGGGCGCTGGATGTTTCGGCGGTGGCGACCACCGGCTTCTCAATGGACGCACCCACAACGGAAACTGCGGCAACGGGAGGCAACATGACATGCTCCTCTGTCTGGCAAGACGGTGTTGGAAGCGGGAGGCAGGTTCAGTCAAGGTCCGCTCATGCGGCCGGTCGCTATTCGAACACCGGAGGCCGGCAAGGCAACGCAAGAAGGCGCCGATCGAATGCATTCAATCAGAGGCAGAATAGCAGGGCGTTTCTTAACAGATCGCTAAAGAAATGCCGGCGCAGCGGAAGCGGCACCGGCTTTTCCATTCGTTTTTGCAGCGGCTGATCAGCTGTGTGCGAAAATATCGGCCTCTTCCCAGCCGAGGAGATCGAGCTTGGCGCGCGTCGGCAGGAAGGCGAAGCAGGCTTCCGCATGCTCCATGCGGCCATCACGCACGAGGCGTGCCGTCAGCTTGTCGCGCAGCGCATGCAGGTAGAGCACGTCGGAGGCGGCATATTCGAGCTGCGCCGGCGACAGCTTTTCCGCTGCCCAGTCGGAGGACTGCTGCGCCTTGGAAATATCGACCTCGAGCAGCTCCTTGAGATTATCCTTCAGGCCGTGACGATCCGTATAGGTGCGGCAAAGACGCGAGGCGATCTTGGTGCAGAAGACCGGCGTGGTGGTGACGCCGAAGGTATGGAACAGCACGGCGATATCGAAGCGGCCGTAGTGGAAAATCTTCTGACGGGTCGTATCGGCGAGCATGGCGACAAGATTGGGCGCCTGCTTCTGGCCCGACGCGATGCGGATGATATCAGCGGTGCCGTCGCCCGGCGAGAGCTGCACGACGCAGAGCCGGTCACGACGCGGGATGAGGCCGAGGGTTTCGGTGTCGATGGCTATGGCGCCGGTATAGCGGGCGGCATCGGCGGCGGAAATATCGCCTTCGTGATAGCGGATGGTGGCGGCCATGAAACTCTCCGGGCTTACTATCGTCTGAAACTTGTTATCGCCCTGTTTTATAGAACAGACAGGGACATAGCGATACCGCGCGAGGCCTAGAATGTCGGCGGCGTGTTGATCCAGAGCAATATGGTTTCGCCGTCGTGGCGGTTGCGCCAGGAGTGATCGCGGCGGCTTTCGAAATAGAGGGAATCGCCCGGCATCAGATCGAAGAACTGGTCGTTGTCGAGCACCAGCTCCAGCCGGCCGGCGAGAACATGGATGAACTCCTCACCGTCGTGACGATAGGCGCCCTCGCTGGTGGCACCCGGCGCCAGGACGAAACGATGGCAATCCATCATCGTCCGCCCTTCGGCGAGAAGCTGGACGGTGACGCCGGGCGTCGTTTCCGGCCAGGCACGCCAATCGCCCGATCGGATCAACGCCGGGACATCCTCGCGCTCCTCCCCCGACAGCCGCGAGACCGTCGTACCGTAATAATCGGCGAGATCGTGCAAGGTCTTGAAGCTGACGCCCTGCGAGGTGCGCTCCAGCGTCGACAGGGTCGAGGATGTCACGCCCATGTCGGCGGCGACCTGATCCAGCGTCTTGCCGGCTGCATGGCGGAGCGCCCGCAGCTTGCGGCCAATGCCGGAGGACGCCACCTGCTCGCCATTGTCCGCGCCCGGCAGGGTCGCATCTTCCGTCTCCAGGGCTTCGCGGATCGCGGCGGGATTGAGCCCGCGCTCGGCACGGAACCAGGAAATCCGCTTCAGCCGCGCCACGTCCTCGGCGCTATACTGGCGGTGCCCGGTGTCGGAGCGGCTGGGAACAACCAGACCCTGGCTTTCCCAAAGCCTGAGCGTCGAAGCCGACACGCCCGCCAGACGCGCCGCCTCCGCCACCTTGTAGCGCACGGGCTCGATGCTGTTCATTTGCCAATGATTCCTGATCTTCGTCTTTTGATTTGCTTAGCACGGATGGCCGGCTTGCGAGAGCCTCGACCGCTTTCTTGTCACCCCTACAAAATGTCGCTTGATATCTTACAGGAAAAATGTAGGAATTTTTCTAAAGAACTTGCAGAAGTTCTGCAAGCTAATTTAAGTTCCCTCTCATTTCGGAGCGCATCGATGACCCTGACCGACCGGAAAAACGCCGCCATTTCCCGCGGCGTCGGCATGACCACGCAGATCTATGCCGACCGGGCGGAAAATTCGGAGATCTGGGACAAGGAAGGGCGCCGCTACATCGATTTTGCCGCCGGCATCGCCGTGGTCAACACCGGCCACCGTCACCCCCGCGTTATCGCCGCCGTCAAGGAGCAGCTCGACCGCTTCACCCATACCTGCCACCAGGTCGTGCCCTATGAAAGCTACGTCCATCTTGCCGAGCGCCTCAACGCGTTGACGCCGGGCGATTTCACCAAGAAGACCATCTTTGTCACCACCGGCGCCGAGGCCGTCGAGAATGCCATAAAGATCGCCCGCGCCGCCACAGGCCGCTCGGCTGTCATCGCCTTTGGCGGCGGCTTCCATGGCCGTACCTTCATGGGCATGGCGCTGACCGGCAAGGTCGTGCCCTACAAGGTCGGCTTCGGCTCGATGCCGGGTGATGTCTTCCATGCGCCCTTCCCGGTGCCGCTGCACGGCGTCACCGTCGAGCAGTCGCTCGCCGCGCTGAAGAAGCTGTTTGCCGCCGATGTCGACCCGCAGCGTGTCGCTGCCATCATCATCGAGCCGGTGCAGGGCGAAGGCGGCTTCTACCCCGCGCCGGCTTCCTTCATGAAGGCACTCCGGGAGCTTTGCGACCAGCACGGCATTCTGCTCATTGCCGATGAAGTGCAGACGGGCTTTGCCCGTACCGGCAAGATGTTCGCCATGGATCATCACGAGGTCGCGCCCGATCTCATGACGATGGCAAAGAGCCTCGCCGGCGGCTTCCCGCTGGCTGCCGTCACCGGCCGGGCCGAGATCATGGATGCGCCGGGACCGGGTGGCCTCGGCGGTACCTATGGCGGCAATCCGATCGGCATCGCCGCCGCCCATGCCGTGCTCGACGTCATCGTCGACGAAGACCTCTGCAACCGCGCCAACCAGCTCGGCTCGCGGCTGAAGCAACGGCTGGAATCGCTGCGTGACAAGGTGCCGGAGATCGTCGACATTCGCGGTCCCGGCTTCATGAACGCCGTCGAGTTCAACGATGCGACGACGAAGCTGCCGAGCGCCGACTTCGCCAACAGGGTGCGGCTGATCGCCCTCGACAAGGGCCTGATCCTGCTCACCTGCGGCGTCCACGGCAATGTCATCCGCTTCCTCTCGCCGATCACCATCCAGGACGGCGTGTTCAGCGAAGCGCTCGACATTCTGGAAGCCTCGATGCTGGAAGCCAGCGCCGGCAAATAACGGCGCTTGCCTCAAAACCCATTCTCAGAACGCCCGGCACGATGGCCGGGCAATATCCTCTCCGGAGTGCATATCATGACCTTCACGACCGCAATGACCAAGCATGTTCCCTTCTCCTCGCCCTTCCTGCGCGACGCCGGCTATATCAACGGCGTCTGGACGGCAGGCGGTGCGACGAAGACCTTCGATGTCATCAACCCGGCAACGGGCGAAGTGCTGGCGAGCCTGCCCGACATGGGCGCTGCCGAGACCACGGCAGCGATCGATGCCGCCTATGCCGCGCAAGCCGCCTGGGCCGCGCGCCCGGCCAAGGAGCGCAGCGCCATCCTGCGCAAGTGGTTCGACCTGATGGTCGCCAACGCCGATGAGCTGGGCGCCATCCTGACGGCAGAAATGGGCAAGCCGCTTCCCGAGGCGAGGGGCGAGATCCTCTACGCCGCGTCCTATGTCGAATGGTACGCGGAAGAGGCCAAGCGCATCTATGGCGAGACCATTCCGGCTCCCTCCAACGACAAGCGCATGCTGGTCATCCGGCAGCCTGTCGGCGTCGTCGGCACGATCACCCCCTGGAACTTCCCGGCAGCGATGATCGCCCGCAAGGTTGCGCCGGCGCTCGCCGTCGGCTGCACGGTCGTCTCCAAGCCCGCCGAGCAGACGCCGCTGTCGGCAATCGCCCTGGCGGTGCTGGCCGAGCAGGCCGGCATTCCCGCCGGCGTCTTCAACGTGATCGTCGGCGTCGATGGCCCGGCGATCGGCCGCGAGCTTTGCGGCAATGCCAAGGTGCGCAAGATCAGCTTCACCGGCTCGACCGAGGTCGGCCGCATCCTGATGCGCCAGTGCTCCGACCAGATCAAGAAAGTCAGCCTCGAGCTTGGCGGCAATGCGCCGTTTATCGTCTTCGACGATGCCGATCTCGAGGCTGCCGTCGAAGGGGCGATCGCCTCCAAGTATCGCAATGCCGGCCAGACCTGTGTCTGCGCCAACCGCATCTATGTGCAGTCGAACGTCTATGATGCCTTCGCGGCCAAGCTCGCCGCCAAGGTAGCCGAGCTTGCGGTCGGCGATGGCTTCATGCCCGGCGTCTCCATCGGTCCGCTGATCGACGAACAGGGCGTCGCCAAGGCGGAAGATCATGTCCGCGATGCCATCGCAAAGGGCGCCAAAGTGATGCTGGGCGGCAAGCGTATCGACGGCGCCGGCACCTTCTTCGCGCCGACCATCCTCACCGGTATCGACCGGACCATGAAGGTCGCCCGCGAGGAAACCTTCGGCCCGGTGGCACCGCTCTTCCGCTTCGAGACGGTGGAGGATGTGATCGCGCAGGCGAACGACACGGAATTCGGCCTCGCCGCCTATTTCTTCGCCGGCGATCTGAAGAAGGTCTGGCGGGTCGCGGAAGCACTGGAATACGGCATGGTCGGCATCAACACCGGCCTGATGTCGGCGGAAACCGCGCCCTTCGGCGGCATCAAGCAATCCGGCCTGGGTCGCGAAGGCTCGCGCCACGGCGCCGACGACTATCTCGAAATGAAGTATCTCTGCATCGGAAACCTGTAATGTAGCCGGCTAATCATGTCGTTGTGATTAGTACGCGGCCCTGCCATAGCCGGGCCGCCGTCAGCTTTCCGGAATAGAAGGCGCCAGTGTCGATGTTGAGCCGCAGCCCATCCGCGTCGGCATCCTTCACCGGCGTGTGGCCGTGAATGATCAGCTTCGGCAGCGGCTGCGCGCTGTCGTAGAAGCGCGAGCGGATGTAGACGAGATCGTCATCCGCCTGCTCCGCGATCGGCCGGTCCGGATCGATGCCGGCATGCACGAACAGCGCCTCCGGCGTGTCGAGCAGGATCGGCAGGCCACGCAGGAAATTGATATGGTCGTCGGGCAGCCAGGTCCGGATGAAGGTATCGAGTTTCTTCGGTTGGGGATATTGCTGAGGCAAGGTCTGGATATCCGCACCGTAGGATTTCAGCGTCGCGTCGCCGCCGAGCGCCACCCAGTCGTCCAGCGATATGTCTCCATCGATATATTCGAGCATCGCCATTTCGTGATTGCCGGTGAGGCAGATCCGGTCGAAGCCGTTCGGCGGCGGCGCCATCAGCCGGCTGACGACCTGCGCCGAGGCCGGGCCACGGTCGATATAATCGCCGAGCATGATGATCAGCTTGCGGCCGGGCAGCGTGGCGGCATCGGTGAAAATCTTGCGCTCCAGCGCGCTCAGGAGATCGTAGCGTCCATGCACGTCGCCGATCACATAGGTAGGCATATCGAGGAGATCGAGCCGCTCACGCCGACGCTGCTGGCCGAAGCCACGCGTCATTTTTTCGCGTATCGTATTTGCCACCATGAAACTCTCTTATCGAACTATCAGCATCCCGAGCGCTCCAACCCATATCTGCAGAAATAATCGAAAAACGACGATTCTTTGCCGAGTCATGGACATAAACGCTTCTGTCGGCCCTCTACCTCGCTGCAAGCCGTCAAGAAAACGTTACCTTGCGGCAAAGCGTCCCGAATGGGGCTATTTCACACGGCAAAAGTTGACATGAGGTATCCACAATCCTATCGCGCTCGATAAGCCAAGAGGAGGACTTTTCATAGCCACGACCGTCACCAGGCTCGGCCTTGCCGCCATTCTTGCCTTCGGCCTTGCCGGGCAGGCCTTTGCGCACGCGCATCTGAAATCGGCTGTGCCCGCCGATAAAGGCACGGCCACAAGCTCGCCCAGCGAGCTGGACCTGACCTTTACGGAGAGCCTGAACCTCAAATTCTCCGGGGTCAAACTGACCGGCCCGGACAAGGCAACCGTCAAGCTCGGCGATCCCAGGCTGACGCGAAAGGGCATGGGTCTGACGGTTCCCGTTCCCGCTCCCCTTGGCGTGGGCGCCTATACCGTCGAATGGCATGTCCTTTCCACCGATGGCCATAAGACCAATGGCAGCTACACCTTCACCGTGAAGCCTTGATCGATCCGGACACAGCGCTCGCGGCATGCCGCTTTCTTCACGACGCGTCGCTGATGCTTCTGTGGGGTGCCGCGGCCTATCTTTGCCTTATGGTGCCGAAAGCGCTGGCGGACAGGGTCTGGCACATGCTCGCTGGCGCATCCGTCGTCACCGCTCTGGTAGCGGTCATCGCCACCCTCATGTCGCTGCCGCTGGCAGCCGCCGGTATCGGCAGTGGCTGGAGCGATGCCATCGATGCCGCCACGCTCCACGCAGTCCTGTTCGAGACGACGGTGGGGCAAGCCTGGCTCGCACAGGCGGCGGCCGCACTCATCCTCCTTCTCGCCTTGCCGCTGCCGGGGCATTGGCGTCATCGGGGCATTTCGCTGGGTTCCGGCCTCGGCCTTGCCGCACTCGTGTTGACGGGGCACGCCTCGATGCATGACGGATGGCTGAAGATCGCGCATCGCGCCAACGATATGCTGCACGTTCTGGCCGGTGGCGGCTGGCTGGGCGCATTGGTGCCGCTGATCCCCATTCTCCGGCTTCTGAACCAGCCTGAATGCCGGGTCGAGGCGCTGCTGGCGCTGCGGCGCTTCTCGACAGCCGGGCATATCGCCGTGGCGCTGGTGATCACGTCGGGCATCATCAATACGATGCTGGTCCTGAGGCATCTGCCGACCGATTGGTCGTCGCCCTATCAGGCGTTACTCGCCATCAAGATCGCGCTCGTTGCCGGCATGAGCCTGCTGGCGATCGTCAATCGCTATGTCCTCGCACCGCGCATCGGGCATGATCAGGCGCGAGCACTGAATGCCATCCGCCTCGGCAGCATCGCCGAGATCGTCCTTGGTATCGCCGTCATCGCGCTGGTCGCCGTCTTCGGCATGCTCGAACCGGTCTGACCGTCAGGCGGAGAGACGCTTCACCACCGCCCGGACCGCCTCGGGATCTTCACTCTTCGGCCTGTATTCGAGACCCACCCTGCCGTCATAACCATGGGCGAACAGCCAGTTCAGCCGGCTGGCAAGGTCGATTTCGCCGCTGCCTGGATCGTTGCGGCCGGGATGATCGGCGACATGGATGTGAACGATACGATCGACGCGTCCCTTGACGACCTCCTCCGTGCGCTCGCCCATCACCGCCGAATGATAGATATCGTAGACGATGCCGATTTCCGGCCGGCCGACCTCATCGACAATATCGAGGCCTTCCGTCGTCGAGGACAGATAATAGCCGGCATGATCGACCAAGGTGTTCAACGGCTCGAGGCCGAGGCGCACGCCCGACCCTTTGAGGATATCGGCACCGGCACGCAGGGCGGAGATCAAGGCGGCACGCTGCTCGGCGCGCGAAAACTCCGGCAGATCGTCGCCCGCCTGCGCGATCAGAACCGGAGCACCAAGGCGCTGCGCCACCTTCACGGATTTCTCCAATCCCGCCAGCCAGGCGTCCTTGTTAGCCGGATTCGTCAATGCAATCATCGGCTCAGCGACGATGCCAGCAACGGCTATGCCCGTCTCCGTGACCGCCGATGCGATCGCCTCCAGATCCTTGTCCGTCCAGCGCCAGAACTCGACCGCGCTGAGGCCGGCCGCGTGCGCAAGGCGGATACGATCGGCAAAATCGTCACCCTCTCGGGCAAACAGCCATTCGATGCACGCGGAAAATTGCCGCATGAAAATCTCCTCTCCGAAATAGGCCCGCCGCATAAATCCTCAAATCGGTTCCGATTTAAGGGCAAATTTATGCAGCAATCTTAAAGTGTTACAGCCTCCTTTGCGCGTCAGTTTGACGCGCGGCGCTGTAGAGGAGTGCGACAGATCGAGAGCGGCGGCAAGGGGCTTGCGGCTAGAATTGCGGAGCCGGCCGCCGCATCGGGGGTCGAACGGCCTCGACGTTCATCGCTGTCAGGACGCGCATGTCGCGGCGGAAGTCCGAAGGCGTCATGCCGGCAATATGGCGGAAGGACTTGTTGAAGGCGCTGATCGAGCCGAAGCCGCTGTCCATCGCCACCTGCAGCACATTGGCGCCATCGCGCATCAGCATCGCCTGGGCGCGCGACAGGCGCAGCAGGTTCACATATTTGGCAAGCGTCATGCCCGTGCATTTCTTGAAGAGGTTCATCGCATATTTCGGATGCAGGTCCGCCGCCTTGGCGATATCGACCGTATCGATGTCGTGCAGGAAATTGCCGGCAATGAAATCGCACATGCGCGCCAGGCTGCGGGACGAATGCGGATGCACCTGCTCGCTCTGTTGATGCTCCCGTTTTTCCGGCAGCATCAGATAGGGCTCGAAGGCAATGCGCTCCAGGCGCAACAGAAGTTCGGCGACCGCGTGGCCGGCCTTGGCCGGATCGCCGGAGACGGCATAGCGATACCAGCGCGCGAAATTCTCGTTGTCGGCGGCATCGGTCGCCGAAGTCACCAGAATCTGGCCCCGCATCAACCGGCCGGAAATATCGAGCGGCAGGCGCATGCGGAAAAAATGCACCAGCGGCAGGTGCGCGCCTGCATAGATCGAATCCTCCGACGAATCGTCCATCTGATGCGGCTGCCCACCCCAGAACAGACAGATATCCCCAGCCTTGAGCTGAACTTCATGATCATTCATGCGGTAATGAACCGTGCCGCGTATGACATAGTTCACCTCGACCTGCGCATGCCAATGCGGCTTTGCCATCAGGGGTGGATGGGCATGAAACATCTGCAGGGTCGTCGGCAGCCCTTCGATGCTGCTCGCACCCGGCTGATAGACTGCTCGATCACCCACCTTACTTTTCGCCAAGTCTATGTTCCCTTTTTAGGAGACAGAAGCGTACCGACAGATAGTTTAAACGCGTTCGTTAGAGGACGGCAATTGAAAAGGGAGGATTTTCAATGCGTTTAAAACTTCTTGGCGCGACTGCGCTCGCCGCCATGCTTGCATCCGGCTCCGCATTCGCCGAGCAAACCACCATTACAGTCTGGAGCTGGAACGTCGCCGCATCGGCGCTGAAATCCACGGTGGAGGGCTTCAACAAGAAATATCCGGATATCAAGGTCGATGTGCAGGACATCGGCAACCCGCAGGTCTTCGACAAGATGCTGGCTGCCTGCGCCGCCGGTGGCGACGGCCTGCCCGACATCATGTCGATCGAAAACCACAAGGCCTCGATCTTCTGGAACCGTTTCCCGGACTGCCTGACTGACCTTACGAAACTCGGCTACACGGACGAACTCAAGAAGCAGTTCCCGGATTTCAAGCGCGCCGAGCTTGAAGTTGGCGATGCAGCCTATGCCATGCCATGGGATTCCGGCCCGGTTGCAATGTTCTATCGCCGCGACTTCTACGAAAAGGCCGGCGTCGACCCGGCAACGATCAAGACCTGGGATGATTTTATCGCCGCCGGTAAGAAGATTTCAGCCGCCAATCCGGGCGTGGTCATGTCGCAGGCCGACTTCAACGGCGACAGCGAATGGTTCCGTATGCTCTCCAACGAGCAGGGTTGCGGTTATTTCTCTGCCGATAGCCAGAACATTAGCATCAATCAGCCCGGCTGCGTCGCAGCGCTCGACAAGGTCAAGGCGATGAAGGATGCCGGTTTGCTGACATCCGCCAACTGGGACGAAAAGATCCAGTCCAACACGGCCGGAAAGGTCGCGACGCAGATGTATGGCGGCTGGTACGAAGGCACCGTGCGCTCCACCTCGCCGGATCTTGCGGGCAAATGGGGCGTCTACCTGATGCCGAGCATGAAGGCCGATGGCCAGCATGCTGCCAATCTCGGCGGTTCGTCGCTGGCGATCGCCAGCAGCTCGAAGAACAAGGAAGCCGCCTGGAAGTTTCTGGACTACACGCTCGGCACCAATGAAGGCCAGGTCACGATGCTGAAGTCCTTCGGTCTCGTGCCCTCGCTGCTGTCGGCGGTCAAGGATCCCTTCGTCAACGAGCCGCTGCCCTACTGGGGCGGTCAGAAGGTCTGGGCCGACATTCTCGCGACCCTGCCGAAGATCAATCCGAGCCCGGGCACTCAATATTTCGGTGATGCCGACGCTGTCATCAAGGCAGTGCAGACCAAGTATCTCGCCGGCGGCTATCCGGACGCCAAGGCAGCACTTGATGACGCCGCACAGCAGATCGCCTCGGCGACAGGACTGCCAATCGCAAAGTGAGTGACATAGCCAGGCGCGCCTCCCAAGCCGCGCTTGGCATCCCCGCCGCCCAAAAGGCGGCGGGGATGTGGCCCTGCACGCCACCTTATCGGATATAAAAGGAGAAGGCTTTCATGCGGCTGCGAAACCGGAGCGCTTACGCGTTCCTTGCGCCCTATCTTCTGGTGTTTGCCACATTCTGGATCTGGCCGATCATCAATTCGTTCCTGATCTCGTTCCAGAATACGCGCGTCAATCCCTGGGTCTTCAGCGCCTCTGTCAATTGGGGGCGCCTGTTCGGCGACCCGGCCTTCTACAACGCGCTGACCAACACGCTGATCATCCTGGTGATCCAGGTTCCGGTGATGATCTCGCTTGCCACCGTCATGGCGGTGCTGTTGAACTCGCCGCTTCTGAAGGCGCGCGGCCTCTTCCGCTTTGCCTTCTTTGCCCCCGTCGTGGTCGGCGAAGTCGCCTATGCCGCCGTCTTCCGGCTGATGTTCAACGTGGATTTCGGCATCATCAACAAGCTGCTGAACGGCGTCGGCATCGCCTCGATCTCGTGGTTTTCCGAAGCACACGCCGCCATGCTGCTGATCATCATCGCCGTCACATGGCGCTGGGCCGGCTATAACGCCATCATCATCCTGTCCGGGCTGCAATCGATCCCCGAGGATGTCTATGAGGCCGCCACGCTCGACCGTGTCAGCCGGGTCAAGCAATTCTTCCATATCACCCTGCCGCTTTTGAAACCGATCATCCTCTTCTGCGTGGTGCTGTCGGTCATCGGTACGATGCAGCTCTTCACCGAACCATTCCTGATCACCAATCGCGGCGGTCCCGGCGGCGCTACGGAAACGCTCGGCATACTGCTCTATCGGCAGGGCTTCACGTCTCTCAACTTCGGATACGCCTCGGCAATCGCCTACACGATGGCAGCGCTTGCCGTGGTCATCTCTCTTCTTAATCTCTGGGTGGGGCGCGAACCGAAATGAAAAGCAAATCCAGATCCAATCTGATGCGAACGATCGCCCTGCACGCGCTGCTGACGCCGCTCGCCCTTATCTGGCTGTTTCCGCTGTGGATGATGTTCATCTTCTCGACCATGCCCGACGAGGGCATCTTCAGCCCATCCATCATCCTGACGCCGTCGACGAGCTTCTTCGCCAATGTCCGCAACCTACAGGCGGACACCAATTTCCTGGGCGCGCTGACGATCTCGATCGGTGTCGCGGTCATCTATACCGTCCTGTCCGTTTTCCTGACATCGATGGCCGGATGGGCGCTGGCCCGCTATCGCTTCGTCGGCCAGTCCCTCGTCATCGCCATCATTCTCGGGACAATCACGCTGCCCTATTCGGTCGTCGTCATCCCGCAATTCATCATGGTGGCAAAAAATTTCGGATTGGCGAACACCTGGGTCGCGCTGATCGTGCCGCCGCTGTTCAACTCGCTCGGCGTGCTTTTCATGCGCCAGGCCTTCTCGATGATGCCGGGCGAACTTTTCGACGCCGCACGCGTCGAGGGCGTCAAGGAATGGCAGATCTTCCTGCGCATCGCTCTGCCGCTGGCGCGGCCGACCATGGCCGCGCTCGCCATCATCCTGTTCCTCGCCTCCTGGAACAACTACCTCTGGCCGCTGCTGATCAACTCCCGACCGGGGATGATGACCGCGCCCGTGGCATTGGGAACGCTGATCGGCCTCACCAAGGTCTCCTGGGGCGGCATCATGGCCGGGGCGGTTATGCTGACGGCACCGATCCTCGTCATCTTCGTTCTCCTGCAACGTCATTTCATCGCCGGCATCGCCGCTGGCGCAATCAAGTAATTCCGGGAGATCCCGTATGGCAGAACTGTCCCTTACCAATATCGTCAAACGCTACGGTTCGCTGGAAATCATCCACGGCGCCAATCTCGAGGTGAAGGACGGCGAATTCGTCGTCTTCGTCGGGCCTTCCGGATGCGGCAAATCCACGCTCTTGCGCATGATCGCCGGGCTAGAGGATATTACCAGTGGTGAACTCAAGATCGGCGGCCGCGTCGTCAACGATGTCGAGCCCGCCGATCGCGGCATCGCCATGGTCTTCCAGTCCTATGCGCTCTATCCGCACCTGACCGTCGAGCAGAACCTGAATTTCGGTCTGCGCATGAACGGCAATCCGAAGGCCGACACCGACCGCCGTGTCAAACAGGCTTCCGAGATCCTGCAGATCACCGAGCTGATGCAGCGCCGGCCGAAGCAGCTTTCCGGTGGCCAGCGCCAGCGTGTCGCCATCGGCCGCGCCATTGTGCGCGAACCGCAGATCTTCCTGTTCGACGAGCCGCTCTCCAACCTCGACGCCGAGCTGCGCGTGCAGATGCGCGTCGAAATCTCGCGCCTCCACAAGAAGCTCGGCACCACCATGATCTACGTGACGCACGACCAGACGGAGGCGATGACGCTTGCCGACAAGATCGTTGTGCTGCGCGGCGGCAATATCGAACAGGTCGGCGCGCCGCTCGACCTCTACGACGATCCCGCCAACCAGTTCGTCGCCGGCTTCGTCGGGTCTCCGAAGATGAATTTCTTGCTGGCCGAGGTCGTCGACAATCAGCCGGGCCGCGTCGCGGTGGTCCTGCGCAACCAGCGCAATGTCCGTTTGACGCTACCGACCACGACCGCTCGGGTCGAAATCGGCGAGCAGGTGACGCTCGGCGTTCGTCCCGAACACTTCCTCGAGGCCGGACGCGGCGATATCGACATGACCGTCGACGTCGACGTTGCCGAGCACCTCGGCAATACCAGCTACATCTACGCCAACGTCGCCGATGGCGAGCAGATCGTGATCGAGCGTGAAGAATCCCGCAATGCCAGCAATCGGGACACGCTGACCGTCGCCCTCTCCGCAGCCAAGACATTCCTGTTCGACAGCGCCGGCAACCGATTGCGATAGGCGCCCATTCCAGCCCCTCCCAAGACAGCATGAAGATTGAGGAAAGGATAGTTCCATGAGTACAGACACACCCATCCGCTGGGGGATCATCGGCCCCGGCCGGATCGCCCAGACTTTTGCCGACGGTGTCGCCCATTCCCGCAGCGGCAAGCTCGTCGCCATCGCCAGCCGTAATCCCGACAAGCCGGGCCTTGGCGACAACTTCCCAGGCGCACGCATCGTCAATGGCTATGAGGCGCTACTCGCCGACAAGGACATCGACGCCGTCTATATCGCCACCCCCCATACCGGCCATGCCGAATGGGCGATCAAGGCGATCCGCGCCGGCAAGCATGTCCTTGTCGAAAAGCCGATCGCACTTTCGGCCTATGATGCCGAAGCGATCTATTACGAAGCCAGGAAGGCCGGCGTTTTCGCCGGTGAAGCCTTCATGTACCGTGTGCATCCGCAGACGGCGAAGCTAATCGAACTGGTGAAAAGCGGCGTGATCGGCGATATCCGCATCATCCGCTCCTCCTTCGGCTTCAACATGGGCAGCGTCAATCCGGAGCACCGGCTGTTTGCCAACGAAACCGCCGGCGGCGGTATTCTCGATGTCGGCGGCTATCCGGTATCGATGGCGCGGCTGATTGCCGGTGCAGCCGACGGCAAGCCGTTCCTGGACCCGGAAAAGGTCTCCGGCGTCGCCCATCTCGGCCAGACCGGCGTCGATGAGTGGGCCTCGGCTGTGCTGAAATTCCCGAACAACATCATCGCCGAAGTCTCCTGCTCGATCATGGCGAACCAGGACAATACGCTGCGCATCATCGGCTCCGAGGGCCGTATCGAAGTCAAGGATTTCTGGTTCGCTTCCGGCCACAAGGGCGGTGTCGGCACGATCGAGCTCATCAAGGGCGGCGAGACGCAAGTCATCGAAGTCAAGGAAGACCGCTGGCTCTACTCCTTTGAAGTTGATGCTGCCGGCGATGCCATCGGCGCCGGAGCCAAGGAGTTTGCCTATCCGGGCATCGGCTGGGCCGATTCGATCGGCAACCTGCGTGTTCTCGACCAATGGCGCGCCACGATCGGCCTCGAATACGAGGTTGAAAAGGCGACGCGGCGGACGACGAATATTGCCGGTGCACCCGTCACCAAGGGCAACAGCGTTCCAAAGCGCAGCATTCCCGGCATCGCCAAGCCGGCCTCGATCGTCACGCTCGGCTTCGAATTCTTCCCGAATTTCGCTGCCGCATCGCTGACGCTCGACGCCTTCTACGAGGCCGGCGGCAACGCCTTCGACACCGCCTATGTCTATGGCGGCGGCAAGACCGAAAGCATTTTTGGCGATTGGCACACCAGCCGGAAGGTGCCGCGCGAGGAGATCGTGCTGATCGGCAAGGGCGCGCATTCGCCGCTCTGCTACCCGGATATGATCGGCAAGCAGCTCGATCAGTCGCTCAACCGTCTGAAGACCGACTATGTCGACATCTACTTCATGCATCGCGACAACACGGCCATTCCGGTCGGTGAATTCGTCGATGCCATGGATGCCGAGGTCAAGGCCGGCCGCATTCGCGGCATCTTCGGCGGCTCCAACTGGACCCGCGGCCGCTTCGACGAGGCGATCGCCTATGCGGAGAAGACCGGCAAGACGGCACCTGCTGCTCTTTCCAACAACTTCTCGCTGGCGGAAATGCTCGATCCGATCTGGGCCGGATGCGTCGCCGCCTCCGACGACGAGTGGAAGAGCTGGCTGAATGCCAAGCAGATCCCGAACTTCGCCTGGTCGAGCCAGGGCCGCGGCTTCTTCACCGACCGTGCGGGCCGCGACAAGCAGAGCGATGAGGAACTGGTGCGCGTCTGGTATTCCGAGCGCAACTTCGGCCGCCGCGACCGCGCGATCGAACTGGCGCAGAAGCTCGGCCGCAACCCGATCCATATCGCGCTCGCCTATGTCGTCGCCCAGCCCTTCCCGGTCATCCCGCTGATCGGCCCGCGCACGATCGCCGAACTGGAAGACAGCCTCTCGGCGCTCGACATCAAGCTGACGCCAGAACAGGTGAAGTGGCTGGAAGGCTGATATCAGTCGCTGGTCGGCCCGGTTTCCCGAGCCGGTTGTCGCGTGAAACAGAAACAGCCCGCTCCTTGAAGGAGCGGGCTGTTTTGCTATTGTCGCCTCGTCGGATCAAGCCGCAAAATCGAACGCCTTGGTTTCGGAGCCTTCGAAGCCGAGAAGATAAGTCTTCCGCTCGAGACCGCCGGCGAACCCTCGCAGATCCCCGGCCGCACCAATGACACGATGGCATGGCGCGATGATGGAGATCGGATTCCGGCCATTGGCGGCGCCGACCGCGCGGATTGCCTTGGGCGCACCGATCTGCTCGGCAATCTGCGTATAGGAGCGCGTCTCGCCGAAGGGAATGGTGAGCAGCGCCTGCCACACTTTCCTCTGGAACTCGGTACCGGAAAAATCGAGCGGAAGATCGAAGACCCGTCGTTCGCCGGCAAAATATTGCCGCAGCTGCCGCTCCGTTTCCAGCAGGACCGGATGGCTGTCATCCTCTGCAATAATGATCAGGGGCACGCGGCCCGGCCGGTCATTGTCCCAGAGAATTGCCGCCAGACCTTCATGGCCGGCGACAAGCTTCAGCTGGCCGACCGGCGACATCATCCGTTTGAAAACATACTCTTGTTGCGCATCGTGCACTGTCTTGGTCATATCGATATCCTCCTGCTCGGGGCCGGCACGAATGAGCCGGACGATACTTTCCCGGTCTTCGGCCCGATAGCGGTGATTCGGTTACATCACCGATGATACCAATATGATCAGAGCGGTCTGCAACCGCCCACCCGAAAAACATCGCCATCGGACGAAAGCGCAATATTGTGAGGCAGGATTTTTACCGGCGCGTTCAGGCCAGCGTCTTCGCAACGGCCTCCGCGGCGGCGGAACCGGTTTCATAAGCACCATGGGCCGTGGAATAGCGCATCCGCGAGCAGGCTTCACCGGCAAAGAAGAGACGCTGATCGTGAGGCGCGGCAAGGACCTGCCGCTGATCGGAAGCGCCAGGCACCGCATAGGAGTAGGATCCGCCGACAAATGGCTCGCTTGCCCAGGAGGACATGACTGCTGGCGACAGCATGCCTTCAATACCCGAACCAAAGAAGCGCTTCAGCTGCTCCACGGAGAAATCGAATGCCGCACCAATCCCTTCCCGCTCCAGATCATGGGCAAGATCGCCCGCGAAATAGGCTTCAATAACGGGGGCGCCAAAGGGCCTCAGCTGATAGCCTGCGGTTCGGCCGCTATGATAGGAGCCGAGAATATGGGCATCGGCCGGAAAGACCTCCGGCGTCCGCAGCTGCAGGAAAAGCTTGTTCGCCAGGCCCAGCGGCAGCTGCGATGCCGCCTCGACCTTGTCCGGAAGCGGCGGCCAGAATGCGATCCTTTCAGCCGCGAGAATATTCGTGGAGACGGCGATGATGACGGCCTTCGCTCTTAAATCGCCCATCGCCGTCGATAGAACAATATGATCGACAGCGCTGTGATCGATGCGGCGGACTTCCGCTCCAGTATGAACCGTAACAGGCGCGGCATAGGTGGCAACCAGTGTTCCGTAACCCTGCGGTACCCGCCAATCAGGACCCTGACCGGGATCGTAGCGGCTCTGATCGATAACGGAAGATCGGTCTAACTCCGCGCCGGTGAGGAAGGCGCCAAGTGCCTGAATATACCCGTTCCAGGGATTGTCCGCCGCGAGCAGCGCCGAGAGCGCTGCGTCCTCCTCGCCGTCATAGGCGTAGATCCGTTCGAAGAATTCGTTGGCCGCAATGCGCGCCGCCTTGGCATCGCTGTCATCCCTCCGCAATTGCCGCCCGCCCTCGCTCCAGGGCGCCGGCGTGCGATCGACTGTCAGGCCAATCTCCTCGGCGATCCCCGTCCAGGCATTCGTTCTCGCGCCATGCAGCCAGCCGCAACCGAGATCGAGCGCAAAACCGCCAAGTTCGGGCGGCTGCACCGTCCTTGCCCGGCCGCCGATGCGATCAGAAGCTTCGAGCAGCACAAGCGACAGATCAGGCCGCAGCACCTGCAGCCGCCGCGCCGCGCCAACACCGGCAGCTCCCCCGCCAATAATGGCGACATCGACACTGCCGCCTGCCAAAGTTTCACCAGACATTCCGTTTCCTCAAGAAGAATCCGCTTACCTTGCGATCAACCAGACTGATCATATAGCAGGCACCTCTCCAGGGGACTAAGGGGGAAAATCGACATGAGGTCATGACCGGCATTCATGGATCAGTCGCTGAGCTTTAGAATTAGAACGCCAAGAAGGCCCGTTTCCATTTTCGATATGGGAACATGGAATCGGGACCTGACGCAGCGGTCAAATCGAGAGGCCGTTTTGTGCTAGCCGTGTGCTAGGCCATAAACGCACGAAAGCCCTCCACGATGTGAGGGCTTTGTTACTGATATTCTTTGTAAGTTCTGGTTGCGGGGGCAGGATTTGAACCTGCGGCC
>DASVPC010000198.1:0-23003 GCA_036383055.1 Rhizobium sp.
CCGCCGAGCAGCGACCAGCAACGCCGCGACGAGGCACCCTACACCAAGCTCGGCATGACCGGCGTGATGGTGCAGGCTTTCAACATCATCCAGGATCGGATCTCGCGCGCCCGTCTCGCCGGCGATCCGCCGGATCTGTCGCTGCATCCGCGCCTCAGCGATATCGGCCTTTCGGAATTCCATCGCGCCGGCGAAGCGATTGAGCGCGGCTATGAGGAGACATTGGCGAGGCTTACCGAAATCCGGCGCATGCAGGAAGCCTATGCACGCTAGGGCGTCGATAGACGCGAAAATCTGAAAAGCAGTTAGCCACGAGCCCATCTCGCTTACTAAGGGCGGGACGGGGTTCGCATGTAATGCACCACCCGGCCCTTTGCTTTGGGCTCAGAGCGTTCGTCGCTGCAATCGACCCACCGGGTCGATTGCTTCGGCTTCGCCGAACCGCTTCTCACCCAGCAATATATGCCTTAATCTGCTCGGCCTCGAGCTCGATTTCTCGGATGCGCCATTTGACGACGTCGCCGATCGAAATGATGCCGGAGAGCTTGCCTTTGTCTTCGACCGGGACATGGCGGAAGCGGCGCAGGGTCATCACTTCCATCAATTCATCGGTGGTGGTCTCTTCCTTGCAGCGATGCACCTTCGCCGTCATCATCGAGGCGATCGGCTGATCGAGACATTCGCCACCGTGCTTGGCCACCGCATTGACCACATCGCGCTCGGTGAATATGCCGGAAATCTTGCCTGCCATGCCGATGACGACGATGGCGCCGATGCGGTTCTCGTTGAGAATCTTGGCGGCCTCCGCGACGGTCGTATTACCCCCAGTGGTAACGACATTGCGGCCTTTGGTATCAAGTATGGCTTTTACGGAAACTGACATTCGATTCTCCCATCTCGAAAGCACAGTGAACATGCGAGCCTCGGAATTATTCCGAAACCACCCCAAGGTTTCGGACCGCTGCTCCCGTCATCGGCCGCGTTGGTCTCCTCCCACGCGCGCCCGATAGAGATGAATGTTGCGCCTGTGCCGCCAAGAAAGCAACAGCTTCATTCCGTTGATGCGGCTGGATTTTCGACTTCGACGCGAGGCTGCCGGTCGAACAGCGAAAACAGCAGGAATCCGAATAGGAAGCCGCCGATATGGGCGTCCCAGGCGACGGGTTGTGAGCTGTCGCCAACCAGAGTGATGCCGAAAGCAACCAGCGCATTGCCGGCGATCCACATGAGGATATAAACGACGACCGTCCGGCTGCGCAGCGAGGCGAGGATCGACAGTCTCGGGTTGAGGTGGGCCTCCCGTATGCCAGCACGGCGGCCGTCCATGGCCGGAAAGGCGAAGCGGCATGCCGCTCCCATCAACCCCGAAACGACGCCGGATGCGCCGATCAACAGGGTCTGGTCACCCCAGTAGATCGCCGCGTGCAGGAATGCGGAGGCGGCCGCCGAAAAAACCCAGAAGAGCACATAACGCACGACGCCGATCCGGCGTGCGACGGGCGCAGCAAAGACCATCAACCACAGCCCGTTGAAAACGATATGTTCGATACCACCATGCAGAAGCGAATAGGTGACCGGCGTCCATAGCCATTCCAGCCCCTGCTGCGACAGCGGGAATGCATAGCGCGCGGGAATGAAGCTGAAGGTGAAATAGAGCCAGTTCAGCGTGTCGTCCGACCACCAGGGCAGGTTCTGAACAGCGAAGACGACAGCCAATAACGCCAGGCTTGCAAGGATAACAGGTGGAAGGTTGAAAGCTGGAACGCGCTGTGGCGGCCGCTCGTCTTCTGGCTGGTGGCGCGGCGGCTCTGCATTATCCATGTCTTGCTCTGAGATCCTCAAAAAAGGGACTCGAGACATACCGCAGCGACTCTCAAAAAAAAAGCCGTCCAACTGAGGTGGACGGCTTGTGCGGGCGTTCCTCATCGGGATGCACGGCAATGGCTTGCATCCCACGCCCGAAAGAGTTTGTGCTGAAGGTCACCTCGTGAAGTGATGGGTTGTTTCTCCCACTCAGGCTCGCAAAAGGCAAACGATACCCTTTGTTAACCCTAATGGCTCGGCGTTGGCATGAAATAAGCAAGGTAAGGCGCAAGGGCGATGAGCGCCCCGGTATTTGAACTGAAATGGGACACAGACGCGTCATGCGCCAGAAGACGAGCATCGAGATATTTACCTATTGGGAACAGCTGCGCGGCAACGCGGATGCCCCCTTGCGCAATTTGATACAGCCTTCTGCGGTTCGCCATATCTTGCCAGAGCTCTTCATTCTGGAGCTCCTACCGAACGAGGCTCCACGTTTCCGGCTGGCCGGGACGGCGATTTGCAGTCTCATGGGGCGCGAAATTCGCGGTGAGACCTTTGCGGCACTTTGGGCCGGCAGCCAGGTCGAAGACCCCGTACGCATTGCGACGGGCGTCATGACGCATGTGGTTCCCGCCTTGATCAATGCGACCGGCTATAGCATCAGTGGCCGCCATATGGCCTTCGAAATGGTGCTGATGCCGATGCGTTCGTCGGTGGATGTCTGCGATCGCCTGCTCGGCTGTCTGACACCGGTCGCCCATGCGGCATGGCTCGGCAGCGAGCGTCTGGAGTTCTTGGCGCTTGACCGCAGCCGCCTGCTTTACGACCGCCCTGTCCGCACCGCGGAACCGCCATCGCATTTGCAATCCGCCAATCCAATCGTCCCTCGGGATGGCGCCGGCTTTGGTGAATTGATGCGCCGGGTACTGAATCTGAAAACGGGCATGCACGATTCACGCGCCGGCTGACCCATCGCGGCACAAATTCTTCCATCTCTTCTCGGTGATTCCTTGGCAAAGACAACCTTACCTTAAGAAAGTTCGGCTAAAGATTGTAATAAACATAATCGGTTGAAGAAGCCCTTTCATGCATTCATTCCAGCCAGCACAGACGACGCGGCCCAACCAGATGGCAGGGGGTGCGTCCCGCAATGATCAGCGAACCTTTCAGCGGGTTCCGATCAATATGCAGGGCCGTCTGATGCTGGCCAGTTACGAAGAATTCGAATGCCTGGTCACCGACATGTCGCCCGGCGACATGTATGTCACCTGCCTGGGACGTCCGCGCGCCAATGAGCGCATCGTGGCTTATATCGATCATCTTGGCCGGGTCGAGGGCAACGTGGTTGCCGTCGACGGTCGCGGCTTCAGCATGTCGATCAACGCGACCGACCGCAAGCGCGAGAAGCTCGCCGCCCAGCTGACCTGGCTTGCCAACAAGCATGAGCTTGGTCTTCCGGAAGATCGCCGCCATGACCGCCTGACGCCGCGCTCCACCACCAGCGAGCTGACCTTGGAAGACGGCACTCTCTATGTCTGCCGCATCATGGACCTGTCGCTGTCGGGTGCGGCCGTCGATGTCGAGGCCCGCCCGCCGATCGGAACGCCCGTTCGTCTCGGCAATATGCGCGGTCGCGTCGTGCGTCACTTCATCGAAGGTGTTGCGATCGAGTTTCTCTCGCTGCAATCCCGCGAGACTTTGCGCGAATTCCTCTGATCCCGTCATTCTGACGTCGCGTTCTCTCTAGAGACAGAGGCAATTCTCCTCCTCTACCTGCGTGGCCACCGATGAAGACGCTTTATCCGGAAATCGAGCCCTATGATCAGGGGATGCTCGATGTCGGCGACGCCAACAGCATTTACTGGATGCAATCGGGCAACCCGAACGGTGTTCCCGTCGTCATCCTGCATGGCGGCCCAGGATCAGGCAGTTCCGCCGGCGCCCGCCGCTTCTTCGATCCGCAACATTATCGCATCATCCAGTTCGACCAACGCGGCTGTGGCAATAGTCTGCCGCATGCATCCGAGCCGGAGACCGATCTTTCCGCGAATACCACATGGCATCTGGTTGCCGATATCGAGCGGCTAAGGCTCGTTTTCGGTGTCGAACGTTGGTTGGTCTATGGAAACTCCTGGGGATGTACCTTGGCTTTGGTCTACGCGCAGGCGTACCCGGAGCGCGTCGCGGCCCTTATCGTCGCCGGCGTAACGATGACGCGACAATCCGAGATCGATTGGCTTTACAGAGGGCTCGCTCGCTTCTTTCCCGAGGAATGGGAGCTGTTTCGCTTAGGCGTTCCGGAGAACCAGCGCGATGGTGATCTCGTCGCGGCCTATTACCGACTGCTTCGCGACCCTAATCCGGCGGTCCATCTCAAGGCCGCCAGGGACTGGCATGAATGGGAATCAGCCAATATTCTGGTCGATCCGCGGGCGACGCTTTCCGGTCGTTGGGCAGATTCAAACTATGTCATCGCAAGAGCTCGCATCATCACCCACTATTTCCACCATCGTGGTTGGCTGGATGACAAACAAATATTGCGGAATGTCCACCGGCTTGCTGGCATCCCTTGTACGATGATCCAGGGCCGTCTCGATCTGGAAGGGCCTGTCGTCACCGCATGGGAACTGTCGAGGGCCTGGCCCATGGCACGTCTGATAATAGTTCCCAACGCCGCCCATTCACCGGGGACGTCGGAGATGGCGGCAGCCATTGTCGATGCCACGGACGCGTTTCGCGCCCTCGCCTGAAGGCAGTAAAAAAAATCAAAAATATTTTCGCGTGTGCCGTCCCAAAATGGCACAATAAACGGAAATCTCCGGCATTCGGACCGCTCCTACTATGTGCCGAAACAAGGCATTGGCCCTGCTTCATTAACGCCTCGGGTCAACGAGCCGTGCGGCTAATTTTAGCAGATAAAAAGAAAGTCATTCAAAAACAATCGGATATGGGAAATCCAATCATGGAGACAAACGCCGGAGGATTTCCGAATTCCGATGGAAATTACTTCAAATTTGATTCAAATTTTGTTCTCATTTTATGACAATTCGACGCGTGTTTGAATAAACTAAGTACTTAATTTGACTGCGTAATTTTGCGTGGGGTAAAAGCCTGCATGTCATTCTGGTCCCAATAAAAAAGGGACACGGACATGAGCTTTCAATTTCTTCTTCGCGGATATGCCGCAGTAGCTCTCTTCACCTTCGGCTGTCTCGGCTTCGCCCATGCGACGCCTGCCAATATGACGATCACCGGCGATGCCGCACCGCCGATCGGCCATTATCAGTTCTGCAGGGAAAATCCGACTGAATGCTCCTATGCCGGCGGCGATGCCGGTCCCGCTATCCTCACCGAGGATCGCTGGAAGACGATCCTGAAGATCAACTACGCGGTCAACACCACGATCAGGCCGATGACCGACATGGACCTTTACGGCGTCGAGGAAAAATGGGCGATCCCGACCACTGCGGGCGATTGCGAGGATTTCGCGCTCCTGAAGCGTAAGGACCTGATCGAGGCCGGCTTTTCCCCCTCCGACCTGCTGATGACCGTGGTGCTGCAGCCGAACGGTGAAGGCCATGCCGTACTGACAGTGCGTACCGACCGCGGCGACTTCGTTCTCGACAACATGCGCAACAAGGTGAAGCTCTGGTCGGAGACCGAATATACCTTCCTGAAGCGCCAATCCGCCGACGATCCGGCCCGTTGGGTTAAGATACAGGATGGCCGCGCTGTCGCTGTCGGAAGCTTGAAGTAAGTCACTCTCCTCCTTGCGACCGCCGGCGGCCTAGCGTTGGCGGCGTGAGCAAAAGGCCCGGTCTGTCCCCAGGTTTCTGTCCCGACCGGCGCCTCGGAGCCGTTCCCACTGTCCCGGGAACGGCTCTTTTCGTTTCCCGGCGTATTCCATCGAAAAATCGTCCGGATAATCGCGAGAGCATATCCGTCATTAAATATGCAGGCCAATGCATTCTTAACTGCTCATTAACCATGAAGGCGGCAATCATTCCACATCGGGACTCATCAGGGGTCTCTTGCCGCAGCGGAGATGTCGCCGACGACAATGACCGATGCGGGTTGGAACCGAAGGCAAGAGCATGGCCCCTCCTCTGTCGTCCACCTCCATGATCGACGAACAGCCACTGATTTCGAGTGGCCTAGCTTATCGTCTGACCGCTGGGATAGCCGTGCTCGCAGCACTGGCCGTGGCAATCACCATCGGAGGCCGCTGGCTCGGCGAGAAGATTTCGCTTGCTGGCCACACCGATAGCACCAAGCCGATCACCGTGACGATCGGCGAAGATACGTTGCGCCTTGGCGCCAATACGATCCGCTTTCCGAGCGAACGGGCAAACGGCATCGCGGAACGCGTCGATCTCTACCTCACCTGGCCGCAAATGCAGGGCTACAGCGATGCCGACAGGCTGCGTTTCGACGACATCTCTCAATCCTCCTCATTGATTTTCCTCCAGATCAGCCAGAGCACCATGTCGCGCGACATGTCAGGCCGGCTGGAGCCGATCTATTCGCATTTGATGGAGGGGCAGGCCTTTGTCGGTCCGCACGGTCTGACAGCGCATCCGCTCCGCGCCGATGCCGGCTATAGCGGCGAAGTGCTTCTGACCGCGCCACGTGCGGGCGAGCCAGATTATGTCGTCCGCTGCATCCTGCCCGCCTCGCTTGACCTCGCGACCAGCGGCGATTGCCAGAGGGACGTCAAGGTCGGCAAGGATCTGAGCGTCCTCTATCGCTTTTCCGCCAATCAGCTCGGCGACTGGCAGACTATGGATGCAGCCGTCCAGAGCTTCGTTAGATCCCACCTCATCGACGCACCAAACGCCAGCGGCGCTTCTGTAAGTGATGGCAAAAATGGTGCCTAAATTTGAAACCAACTGTTCATCATAAACCGATTGGTAACGCTAAGCCCCTACGTTGGAACGCAACGGACGTTCTTGGAGGCGGCGGCCGGATAATCGAGACCGTAAATGCAAGCAGAGAGTGAAGTAGTGTCCAGATCAAATTATTCCGCATCCTCATCGCACTCCGGCAAGTTTCTGGCGAAGATGCTGTTTGGTCTCGCAGTTTCGACGGCGACGATAACGATGACCGTTGATGCGTCGCACGCAGCCGGTGGCCCGAAATATGCGGGCATCGTCATCGATGCGAATACAGGCAATGTTCTCTACAGCGAGAATGCCGACACGCTTCACTATCCAGCGTCGCTTACCAAAATGATGACGGTGTATCTGACCTTCGAGGCGCTCGAATCGGGTCGGATCACCCTCGATACGCCGGTGGTCTTTTCGAAGAATGCCGCCATGCAGGCGCCGACGAAGCTTGGCATCGGCACCGGCCGGTCAGTTACCGTTCGCGACGCGATCCTCGGCATTGTTACCAAGTCGGCCAACGACGCAGCCATGGCGCTCGGTGAGATGCTCGGCGGCTCGGAAGATAATTTCGCCCGCATGATGAACGACAAGGCTCGCATGCTCGGCATGACGCGCACGACCTATCGCAACCCGAACGGCCTGCCGAACACCGCGCAGATGACCACGGCGCGCGATCAGGCCCGCCTCGGCATTGCCCTGCGCGAGCACTTTCCGCAATATTACGGCCTTTTCTCCACGACGAGCTTTCGTCTCGGCAACCGGGTGATCCCGGGACATAACCATCTGCTCGGCGCGGTTCGTGGCGTCGATGGCATCAAGACCGGTTATACGCGCGCCGCCGGCTACAATCTCGCGACCTCCGTGAAGGTCGACGGCCGCTCGATCGTCGGCGTCGTGCTCGGTGGCGCCTCGACGCCTGCCCGCGACAACCAGATGCGCAAGCTGATCGCGACCTACCTGCCGGTAGCATCGACCAAGCATATTTCCTCCAACGTGATAGCCCAGACCGTGGCGGAAACGCCGAATATCCAGGCCGCGAGCGCCCGTATGGCAGCCGCCGGCAGCGTGAAGGCGAGCAAGGTCGAGAGCGCTGAGGCTGAGGATGATACGCAGCCGTCCAGCGCCGCCGCCTTCGCCGCGGTAGCACCGAACTCCAGCAATCCGTTGCTTACGACCAAGCAGAAGCACCGCACCGCTTCAGATGAAGTCGCCTCTATCGCGCCGACGACGACGGACGAGGGCGACGAGGATGATGTCGATACGCTGACGACCGCTTCGACTTCCAAGTCCGACACGAAGATCGTCAAGCCGCAGAAGGTCGAAAAAGCCGAGAAGGCAGAGAAGCCTGAAAAGCTTGCCAAGGCTGAGAAGGGTCCGACCGGTTGGGTCGTTCAGATCGGTGTTTCCTCCAGCAAGGACGGTGCCGATGATCTGCTCGACAGAGCCAAGAGCAAGGGCGGCAAGGCATTGCGCTCGGCCAAGGCTTACGCAGTTGCCTATGACAACGGCTATCGCGCCCGCTTCAGCGGCTTTGGAGACCAGAATGCGGCGATCAACGCCTGCAAGGCGCTCAAGAAAGCCGGCGTGAAGTGCTGGGCAAGTTTGGAATAGGAATGTGGCCACGGTTTTCGTGCCGCATTGTCAAGAGATTGCCGGGTTTCGCGTGGCGACGCCCGGCTTTCCGGTCCTGGATGTGTATGGGGCCGGCCCTGAGTTTGTAATGTGTTGCGGGGATATGAGATGGCGATGAACGAGAACTTTCCAGGTTTCTCGCTCGATGGCGCGGGAAAGACCAAACCGAAGGGCTTTGCCCTTCATCCGCTGCATGAAGCAGCATTGCGGCTGGCCGATCTCGGCCTGAACCGTTCGCGTTCGCGCAGCAAGACGAAAGACCTGATCGGCATCCTGCTCTGCCATGGCGCGCGCGCCTGGCGCTATTCACAGCCGGAAGCCCATATTCGTCTGCGCATCATCGCGCCGAACGGTCAGGCACCGGTGCAGTTGCGGCTGCGCTGAGCGAATGTTGTCCGGTGGCGCTACCGGAAATCATGGCAGCGCTCACCCGGATTGATGACAGCGACTCATCTGGAGATGTAATAAACGGTGCCGTGGTCATCACTGACGAGGGCGATTTTTCCACGCTATCATGAAGATCATCGCTGCGAACAGAGTCGCCAATGATTGACCGTAGAACCCGACGCCCTTGATTGCGATCGCGCCGACACTGAATTCAATCATACTCATTTTTATCGCTCCTTTTCAGCTTTCTGCAAAGCCAGGCTGAGCGAGTTTGTAAAATCCCACAAAGCACAGGCCTGTGCGAATGAGCATGCGGCTGCTAAAGCATCGTTCAGTGCGAAAACTAGAAGTTTTTTCGCTGTAAAAACAATAAACCGGAAAAGGTTGTCAGGAAAAATCTATTGATTGGCTGATGTAAGCGCTCCGAGCTTCATCAGTTGCTCGTCTCGGCAATGCTGGGTTGGACAGCTCTAGCGTCCCTACGCTCAACGCGGGCCTGCGATGGGACATCGCTCGCCATAATCGGAGGTATGCTTGAGATAGAACACACCTTTCAGTAGACCAAGGCCCAGGTAAAGGCGCTTCAAGACGGCCTTAGCTTAAAAATACCAGCTCTAGCTATAACAATCCCAGCTCGGAAAGCTCGCGTCGCAAATCCGCGGGCAATTCGGCGACGCCGCCGAGACTATCGAGGTCACGCGGCACATCCTCCTGCGGAAGGTAGCGCCACCCCTGAAAAGCCCGACGCGGCTGACCGGCTGTTTCGACAACGCTCGGATCGAGGATGAGCCGGCAGCGGTGGATGCCGTCGACGTCGGTGAAGGTTTCGATGCCGAGCAGCTTCTGCCGCGCCTGCACCTGCCCCTTGATCACCCAATAGAGCGAGCCGCCATCCAGCAGCTCCTCCATGCGCTTCGGCACCATGCGCGTCGTATGGGTCGTATGCGGCTCCAGGCCGGCGGCAATCGCGCTCATTGCCCGCTCGGAAACCCATTCACGCAGATCCTCAAGCGAGTCGGCGCCCACGCATAATTTGATCAGATGCAAAGCCATGACGCCGTTGAAATCCTTTTGACCGGCAGCGTCAAGCTTTTAGAGCCAAGCGTCCACACTCAACATTCGACGACATTTACCGCGAGACCGCCTGTCGACGTCTCCTTGTACTTCTCGCTCATGTCGTAGCCGGTCTGGCGCATGGTTTCGATGCAGGCATCAAGCGGCACGAAATGCTGGCCGTCCCCCTTGAGGGCCAATGAGGCGGCGGTCACCGCCTTGACGGCGCCAAGCGCGTTGCGCTCGATGCAGGGCACCTGCACGAGGCCAGCGACCGGGTCGCAGGTCATGCCGAGATGGTGTTCTAGGGCAATTTCAGCGGCATTTTCGATCTGCTCGGGCGAGGCGCCCATGACGGCGGCAAGTCCCGCAGCCGCCATCGCAGCCGCCGAACCCACCTCGCCCTGACAGCCGACTTCGGCGCCGGAGATCGAGGCGTTGTGCTTGATGATGCCGCCGACGGCCGCAGCTGTCAGCAGGTAGTTGCGGATGCCGTCCTGATCCCAGTCCTCATGGAAATGCTGGTAATAGCGGATCGTCGCCGGGATGACGCCAGCCGCCCCGTTGGTCGGCGCGGTGACGACACGGCCGCCGGCCGCGTTCTCCTCATTGACGGCCATGGCGTAGACGCTCAGCCAGTCGTTGGCGAGCAGCGGATTGATGCGGTTGCTGCGCCATTCCTCCTGCAGCTTGTCATGGATGGCGCGCGCCCGCCGCCGCACCTTCAAGCCGCCCGGCATGATGCCGTCGACCTTCAGGCCGCGATCGATGCAGCTGCTCATCGCCATCCAGATGCGATCGAGCCCGGCATCAAGTTCATCGCTGCTCATGCGCGTCTCTTCGTTGGCGCGCTTCATCTGAGCGATCGAGAGACCGGAACGCTCGGCCATATCAAGCATTTGCCTAGCGGTGGCGAAGGGGAATGGAATGCGCTCGCCGGAAGAGGCTTTCTTCTTGTCGGCGCGCATCTGTTCGAGCTCGGTATCGGTAACGACGAAGCCGCCGCCGACGGAATAATAGATGCGCTTGACGAGCAACCGCTCGTCCTTGTCGAAGGCGGAAAAGCTCATGCCGTTGGCATGGCCCGGCAGTGGCACCTTCTTGTCGAAGATCAAGTCGGTTTTCGGCTGGAACTGATAGGCCGGATGTCCCGGCGGCGTGATGCGGCCGCTGCGCTCGACCTCGTCAATGATAGCATCCATCCGGTCGGGATCGACCTGGTCCGGGCTTTCTCCCATCAGGCCGAGAATCACCGCCCTGCCCGTGCCGTGGCCGATGCCCGTATGGGCGAGCGAGCCATGCAGGCTCACCTTGATCGAGGCGACATGCACGTTCGAGGAGGGCCGTGGCCACTCGCTCGACAGGACGAGGTCAAGAAACCGATTCGCGGCCGACATAGGTCCCATCGTGTGCGAACTGGACGGTCCGACACCGATCTTGAAAACATCGAAAACTGAAAGAAACATGGACCTTTGGTGCCTCCTCGGCAAATCAAGCAATGACAAGGCTACGCTATCAGCGCAGCCCTGCACGGCGATCGACCGACATCGGATTTCATGCCTGCGACATACCATATAGGCTTGCGACGGCGCAAACATAAGGCCATTGCGCCCAAACAGGCGTGCGTTACAGTCTGGAACAGAAAGACTGGGAGAATCTGCCTTCATGACGACCGTCGACTATGTCGCCCTCGCCCTCTTTATTTTTCTCTGGATTGCCCTGAACTGGATTACCAGCAGCGCCAGCTTCTTCAATCGCACCAGCCTGACGCTGGCGATGAATGAGCGCCGGCGCGAATGGATCCACAATTCGCTGCGCCGTGACCTGAAGATGATCGATACACAGATCCTGGCCGGCCTGCAGAACGGCACCGGTTTCTTTGCCTCGACATCGATTTTTGCCATCGGCAGCTGCTTCGCCCTGCTTGGCGCCACCGACAAGGTCAATGCCTTCTTCGCCGACCTGCCCTTCATTCTCAATGGCGGCCGCGCCGCCTTCGAACTCAAGGTGGCCGGGCTTGCCTGCCTGTTCGGTTACGCCTTCTTCAAATTCGGCTGGGCCTATCGCCTGTTCAACTATTGCACCATCCTCTTCGGCGCTCTGCCGATGCGGCAGGATGCCGAACTCGACCCCGCGCGGGCGGAGCGGGCCGCAGAGCGTGTCATCCGTATGAACATCATCGCCGCGCGCAATTTCAACGCAGGTTTGAGAACCATCTTCCTGTCGATCGGCTATCTCGGCTGGTTTCTGAGCCCCTACGTCTTCATGGTCACGACGATGTTCATCATCATCGTTCTGGTCCGCCGGCAGTTTTTTTCCGACGCCCGTCTGGCCATCATGGATATCGATGTGCCATGACATCGCCGCGTTGGCGATGATGAAGCAGGTGTCAACGATCTGAATTCATGCCTGGAAGGATCCGCCAAATGGCCGCTATCGCCGAGAGTATCGATGCGCCGCAGAAAACGCCCCGCATCGGCATTCTGGATACGGCGCGTGGTATCGCCCTTCTGGCGATGGCGAGCTATCACTGCACCTGGGATTTCGAATTCTTCGGCTATATCGAGCCTGGTACGGCGGAAACCGGCTGGCTGAAATTCTATGCTCGCGCCATCGCCAGTACCTTCCTGTTCCTCGCCGGCGTCAGCCTGGTGCTTGCCAACACGCCCGAAGTCCGCTGGCAGTCCTTTTTCAAGCGCCTCGGCATGATCGTGGCCGCCGCCGTGGCGATTTCCATCGTCACCTTCATCGGCATGCGCGACGAGTGGATCTTCTTCGGCATCCTGCACAGCATCGCCGCCGCCAGCATCATCGGCCTGCTCTTTCTGCGCATGCCGGCCTTCGCGACGCTGTTGATAGCCGTGCTGCTCCTGGCCGGCATCGTCGTCGACAATGTCATCGCACCTTTTTCGCTGCACTCCGCCGTCTTGGACACGCCCTGGCTCTATTGGGTCGGCTTGTCGGAAAACCTGCCGCGGTCGAACGACTACGTGCCGGTTTTTCCCTGGCTGACGCCGTTCCTGTTCGGCCTCGGCATCGCGCAGCTGGCAATCTCATTCGGCTGGCTCCGGCCTCTGGCGAAGCTCGGTCCTGGCCGCAACCTGATCGCCCGCGCCGGTCGCCACAGCCTGATCTTCTACCTCGTGCACCAGCCCCTGCTCTTCGGCCTGGTCTATCTTTTGTCGCTGGTCGCGCCTGCTCCGGCGCCAGACCCCACGGTCGGCTATATCAGGCAATGCGAGACCTCCTGCACGCAATCGGGCAGCGAAGCCATGTGCCGCAGCTTCTGCAAGTGCACGCTCGATCAGTTGCAGGCGCAGAATCTCTTCTCGCCGCTGGAGTCCGGGGCAATTAAGGCAGATAGCGATGAACGGATCAGCCGAATCGCGCTACAGTGCACGGAACAAGCGCAATGACAGGGTTATTCGATGAATGCCTATCGTTCCAAGTCGCTGAGTTTCCCGTGGCCGCCTTTATTATATAGTCTCGCAGTCATAACGGCGCTTTATCTGAACCAGGATTATCCGGTGCCTTTGCCCTACCCATGGATCATCGTCTGCTGGGGCATCGGCGCTCTCTTGACCATTGTCGCGGTGACGCTGAATGTCTGGGCGGTGAAGACGCTGATCGAGAGCCGCACCACCGTGCTGACACAGCGCTGCACCGCGCATCTGGTGACGAAAGGCCCGTTCCGCTTTACCCGCAATCCGACCTATCTCGGCTATACGCTACTGACGGTGAGCCTCGGGCTGATGATCGGTAACGTCTGGTTCGTCGCCATGGCGGCCGTGGCGGCGGCGCTGACCACGCTATTGGTTATCCGCTGCGAGGAGATGCACCTGCTCTCCCGCTTCGGCTGCGAATTCGAATTTTACTGCAGGCATACGCGCCGCTGGATTTGAAGCTGGTGCCTGCTTGCCGTTTTCAAAAGAGGACGGCAATCCGACCAATCCGTGTTCTTGTACGCTGAAGTAGGTCCATCGCGACCAGATCATTTTCACCGGCATAGAGATCGAGTTCACGAGCTTTTTGCCCGCTAGGGGCTCCTTCCAGCCGAGTCGATGTTTTCCAGGTCAAGAAAGAACAGCCGGGTTCATCGCAGTGCACGCTGACTTTACCGGTCGAATATTGTTTTGAATCGATGATGAGGCTCAATTGAATGCCAGTTTCCCGGTTGTCGATAAGCTGACAGCGGACATGAAGTTGGCAAACAACCTTCCCATAGATCGCCTCCTTGCCATCCATAAGAAAGGCATACGCGACCGGAATATCTGATTTGTTGACGTCAGCTGCGCGGCTATTGACGGCGTTCGCCAGAAAAGCGGATAGAATCGCAGCAAGGACAATTCCGATTTTTGCGGCCAAGCCATAACTCCTTGTGAACGCTTTGTTTTTGGAAAGCATTCTTGCCGGAACTATGGCCTACTGCGTAGCTTACGCTGTGGCGCAGGCAATCACGTCCCCACACCGATCTCAGCCAAACGGCCGAGACAGGCTTCCTCGACATTGTCGAGTTCGGTCAGCGTGTCTTCGATATCCTTGCGTTTCTGGCGTAGCTCGTTGCGTTTTTCATCGACGCGCTTCATCAGCAGTTTCAGCTGGCCCATCTCGCCCGGTGGTTCCTTGTAGACCTGAATGATCTCGCGGATTTCGGCGATGGTGAAGCCAATACGACGGCCGCGCAGAATTTCCATGATAAGACGACGGTCGGCCGTCCGGAACAGACGTGTGCGGCCTCTGCGTTCGGGGTGGATAAGTCCTTCGTCCTCGTAGAAACGCAATGTCCGGGTTGAAACCCCGAATTCCCGCGTCAGCTCCGTTATGCTATAGTATCTGTCCACCAGTCGTGCGCCCCTGTATTGCAGGGGGTATAATATTGACTTTTACGTAATAGTCAATTTGCGCACGACGGTACTTCCCCTCTCATATCAGCCTAGTGAATGGCGAACCACCAAGTCGCAATGCCCAGGAATGCGAAATATCCCGTACAATCCGTGACCGTGGTGACGAAGGCCGACGAGGCGATGGCCGGGTCGGCGCCGAAGCGATGCAGAATCAGCGGCAGAAGAATGCCACCAAGGGCCGCCGCGACCAGATTGATGATCATCGCTGCCCCGACGACGATACCGAGCTGAACATCATGGAACCAGAATGTGGCGACGGCACCCATGATGACGGCAAAAAGAATGCCGTTGATCAGACCGACGCTCGCCTCCCTGCGGATGACGCGGAAAGCGTTGTAGATATCGAGGTCGCCGGTGGCGAGCGCTCGCACGGTGACGGTCATCGTCTGGGTACCTGCATTACCGCCCATCGAGGCGACGATCGGCATCAGCACGGCAAGCGCCACCATCTTCTCTATGGCGCCATCGAAGACATCGATGATGCTGGAGGCAAGGATCGCCGTAATCAGGTTGACCGCCAGCCAGACGAAGCGTGAGCGCACGGTCGAGGTGACATTGTCCGATAGTTCTTCGTCGCCGACCCCGCCGAGGCGCTTGATGTCCTCGTCGGCTTCTTCGTTGATGACGTCGACCACGTCGTCGATGGTCAGCACGCCGACCAGCCGTTGATTCTCGTCGACGACGGCGGCGGACAGCAAGTCGTATTGCTCGAAGAGCTGCGCCGCCTCCTCCTGGTCCATTTCAGCCGGGATCGGGTGGGAGGTCTCGCGCATGATGCCTTCGACTTTCGCCTGGCGCTTGGCCCGGAGTATGCGGTCGAGATCGATGCTGCCGAGCAGCTTGAAAGTCGGGTCGATGACAAAGATCTGGGTAAAGGCTTCCGGCAGCCCTTCTTCGTCGCGCATATAGTCGATCGTCTGGCCAACCGTCCAGAATGGCGGCACGGCTACGAATTCCGTCTGCATGCGGCGACCGGCAGACCGCTCCGGATAATCGAGTGCTCGCCTAAGGCGGACCCGCTCGGTAAACGGCAGTTGCGACAGGATTTCGTCGCGGTCTTCCTGGTCCAGATCCTCGAGAATGTAGACGGCGTCGTCCGAATCGAGTTCGCCGATGCCGGCGGCGATCTGATCGTTCGGCATCTGGTCGACGATCTCCATGCGGATCGCCTCGTCCACCTGCGTCAGCGCCGTCATGTCGAAGTCGTTGCCGAGCAATCGCACCAGTGCCAGCCGTTCATGTGGCGGCAGCGATTCGAGAAGATCGCCGAGTTCGGAATCGTGCAGCCGCACGACATTCTGCTGCAGGAACGCAACGTCATGCCGCTCGATCGCGTCGCTGATCTTCGTCAGAAAATCGGAGCGGACGACGCCATCCTCATTATAGATGTCGGGATCCGTCTCCGCGGAGGTCTTGCGAAGGCGCTCGTCTTCATCGGTCGTTGTCATTACCGCCTCCCATCCCGGTTCAATTTACGGCGATCTAGGATTTCGCTTTGGAGAATGACGGCGAAAAGCTTATTGTCAACAATCGGATAGACGAGAAAGCTGACGTTTTGTGTCGGATCTGTAAGACGGTGGCATTAGCGTGGTATTGCCCCTATCCTCAGGCGATCATTTATCGTTTCCTCAGCAGAGAGTGCCGTGCCAGTCCGTCCTATCATCCGTTTCCCAGATCCATTGTTGAGAACCGCCAGCGCACCGGTAACCGTCTTCGACGCCGGTCTGCATGGTCTAACCATCGATCTGCTGGACACCATGCGCGCGGCGCCCGGTGTCGGCATCACTGCCGCCCATATCGGCGTTCTCCAGCGCGTCACCGTAATCGAACTTAGCCGCGAGGACGGCGTCCACACCTATATCAATCCGGAGATCACATGGTTTTCCGAGGAGACCATGCGGCATATGGAGGGCAGCGTCTCCATGCCCGGCTTCACCGACGAGGTCGTCAGGCCAAGGGCCATCCGTTTCCGCTATCAGGATGTGACCGGCGCAGCCCATGAAGCCGCGGCCGAAGACTTCCTGGCGATTTGCATCCAGCATGAGGTCGATCAGCTTGACGGCCTGTTCTGGCTGCAGCGGCTGTCAAAGTTGAAGCGCGATCGGCTGGTAAAAAAATGGGAAAAGGCGAAGACCTGATCCGGCTCGCCGCACAAAAAACGGGCGCCTCTGAGGCGCCCGCTGGTTCTTCGATGAAGAGGCAGATCAGCCCTTCAGCTTGGTGTTGCAGAGGCTGTAGTAGCCACCGCCCTTCTGGATCCACTTTAGGCCGCCGAGGCTGTTCTTGGTCTTGTTCGCATTATAGGAATCGACGCAGGTGTGGAAGCGTGCCTTGCCGGGCGTTTCGATCGAATACTTGGTATCGACGGCGGCCGGGAAGGTCACGCCAGCCGGAGCGACGGTCGTTGCCTTCGGCGGTTCCGTAGCCGGTGGGTTAGCGACATCCGGCTCACCGGCAGGAACCTTGGCAGCTGCGGTGGTCTTGGCCGGCGTGGTTTTTGCCGGCGCGGTAGCCGCCGGAGCAGTCGCTGCCGGAGCGGTCGTGGTAGCGGCTGTATCGGCACACTGGGTGGTGCGGAAATCATTCCACTTCTGGCCGTTTAGCGTTCCGGCGGTCTTGGCAGCTTGATACTTTGTGCTGCACTCTTTCATCGTTAGCGCAGAGGCCGGCGATGAGAGGGCCATCGAGCCCAAAACCGCAAAAGACGCAAAAGACATCAACAGGATGGCACGACTAGTCATTGGCAAATCCTCCGCTCTATGACGAATGTCGAAACTATTAATCATCTCACCTTTTTGATTTGTCAATCGACGCAGCATCAGGGTTCGATGAGCGACACCATATGATGGCGAACATGAACGGTAACTGTACAGAAACAGCGACCACAGCGAGTATATCACATATCGCGCAACTTAAAAGGATGTGAGAAACTGCGGTGGAGTAGAAAAACAAAAAAACCCGCCGAAGCGGGTCTTTTGTTTTGGTGCGGTCGAGAAGACTCGAACTTCCACGGGTTGCCCCACAGCGACCTCAACGCTGCGCGTCTACCAATTCCGCCACGACCGCATCGTGGTAGGCGCCGAATTGCTCCGGCGCGGCTGC
This sequence comes from Rhizobium sp., assembly GCA_036383055.1. Lineage (GTDB taxonomy): Bacteria > Pseudomonadota > Alphaproteobacteria > Rhizobiales > Rhizobiaceae > Rhizobium. The sequence continues at coordinate 17,771 of DASVPC010000198.1, forward strand.
ATGTAGCAAAAGCATTCAGGGGGCACAAGAGATATGTGTCAGTTTTTTTGAAGAGTTTCACAACTGTTTGAATTCCCCTGTGAAAGCCTCCATATAGTCCATGCTCGCCGGCTCGTTGCTTTATAAGAGATGCGCGGCCGCAGGCATGCAAAGGACTGGCAGGATGCTACGCACCGATCTTGAACACCAAATGTTTCCGCTGATTGATTCACCTCCGGTGCGCTGGCGCATCGCCGACTGTCCCGTTCCCTATGATGAGGCGGTGGCGACCATGGAGGCGGAAGTCGCTGCCATTGCCGATGGCCAGGCGCCGGAACTCGTCTGGCTGGTCGAGCACCCTCCTCTATATACGGCGGGCACCAGCGCCAATGCGGCCGATCTCATCGAGCCCGATCGTTTTCCTGTATTCACCACCGGGCGCGGCGGCGAATATACCTATCACGGCCCCGGCCAGCGCGTGGCCTATGTCATGCTGGATCTGAAACGCCGTCGCCAGGATGTCCGCGCCTTCGTGGCCGCGCTGGAAGAAGTCATTATCCGCACGCTCGATTCGATGAATGTCCGCGGGGAGCGCCGCGAGGATCGCGTCGGCGTCTGGGTGCGCCGTCCGGAAAAGCCGTTGCTGCCGGATGGTACCGTGACAGAGGACAAGATCGCCGCGCTCGGCATCCGCGTACGCAAGTGGGTGACGTTTCACGGCCTGTCGCTGAACGTCGATCCCGACCTCGGCCATTTCTCCGGCATCGTCCCCTGCGGAATATCCGCCTATGGCGTCACCAGCCTTGTCGATCTCGGCCTGCCGGTGATGATGACGGATGTGGATATCCGACTGCGCGAGGCTTTCGAGCAGGTTTTCGGCGAAACAGCCAATGAGGTCTAATGCGCGACGTCCTTGCTGACGTTGCGTAAGCGAATCTGATGGTCGAGCCTTTCGAGCTGGCGCGTCGTCGTATCGATCAGCCGGCCGATGTCCTGGTGGGCGGAGCGCAGCCGGGACAATTCGTTCCTGACGGCTTCAAGCGCCCGTTCTTCCGTATCCTCGCGGGGCCCGTCCCCCGTGCCGGTCATCAGCCAGGCCGGCGAAACGCCGAACAGGCCGGCCATTGCGGCCAGAACGGCCGATTTCGGTTCCGAACGGTCCGATTCCCAGGCAAGCATGGTTTCCTGGGTCACCCCGAGCTGGCCTGCCAGCAATTCGAGGCTGATGCCGGCGGCATCGCGGGCCATGGAGATGCGGCCACCCAGGGTATCGTCGCTTTCATCCGAAAAAACGGTTGTCTCATGTTCCGTCTTCAACATCGGTGCGATCCTCCGTTTTGGTCGCGCCGGTGAAATTCTGAGCGGCGCGCTTAAATTTTTAGCGGATTAACCAGGCAAACATAGGTCTAGAGGCGTCATGTAGCGACCTCGATGTGTCCGAATTGGGAAAGTCCGGCACTTTACGTCAAATGGTACAACCAATTGAAAAGGACAGGTTGCATCCGATGCCTTGATCGAAGGGCGTTCCTGTGATTGATGTCCGTCATGTCTGCTATCGTTACCGCTCCCGCCCAACAAAATCCTCTGCAAGGCATGGCCATCATGGCCGGCGCCATGATCGTGTTGCCGGTGATGGATGCCATCGCCAAATATATGGCGACCTTCGAGGCGATGTCGCCGGGACAGGTGACCTTCTATCGTTTCTTCTTTCAGCTCGTCTGCACCCTGCCGCTGCTCTTCTTTGCGTTCGGCTGGGGAGCGCTTTCAGCCAAGCGGCCGTGGATGAACCTGTTGCGCGGCGCATTGCACGGCGCGGCCAGCCTGCTGTTCTTCGCAGCGGTCAAATACATGCCGCTTGCCGACGTTTTCGCCATCTATTTCGTCGAGCCCTTCATTCTGACCGCGCTATCGGCGCTGTTTCTTGGCGATAAGGTCGGCTGGCGGCGCTGGCTGGCGATCGTCGTCGGCTTCGGCGGCGCGATGATCGTCATTCAGCCGAGCTTCGAGATTTTTGGCCTGAAGGCGCTGCTTCCAGTCGCCTGCGCCTTTCTCTTCGCGCTCTACCTCTTCATGAACCGCGCCGTTGGCGAGGCCGATTCACCTTTGACCATGCAGACCATGGCCGGTATCGGCGGCACGATCTTCATGACGGGCGCGCTGTGGATAGGTGCTTCGGCCGGAGCTGCCGATTTTGCACCGTCCCTGCCCGCCTCGTGGCTCGGCCTCATACTGCTGCTGATTCTCGGCGCGGTTTCCGGCTATGCCCATCTGCTGGTCGTCCGTGCATTCCGGCTTGCGCCGCTATCGCTGCTGGCTCCTTTCCAATATTTCGAGATCATCTCCGCCACCATTCTCGGTTATGCGCTGTTTGGCGATTTTCCCAATTTTTACAAATGGATCGGCATCCTGATCATCGTTGGATCTGGCCTGTTCATCCTCTGGCGCGAGCGGGTACAGGCGCGATCCGCAGCGTCGGCCTGAGCACTTCCATCTTCCGCATGGACCGCCGGGGCGATTTGTGACTAAAACGCTATCAGGGCATATGCATTGGGCGGAGTTTCCATGTTCAAGAAAATCCTGATCGCCAACCGCGGCGAGATCGCTTGTCGAGTGATCAAGAGCGCACGTCGGATGGGGATCTTGACTGTCGCGGTTTATTCCGACGCCGATCGCGACGCCCTGCATGTGGAGATGGCCGACGAAGCCGTGCATATCGGCGCCGCTCCTGCCGCCGAAAGCTATCTCGTCGCCGAAAAGATTATCGACGCCTGCAAGGAAACCGGGGCCGAAGCGGTGCACCCCGGCTATGGCTTCCTCTCCGAGCGCGCTTCCTTCTGCGAAGCACTGGAGAAAGAGGGCATCGTCTTCATCGGCCCGAAGCCGAAGGCCATCAAGGCGATGGGCGACAAGATCGAATCCAAGAAATTCGCCAATGCCGCCAAGGTTTCCACCGTGCCCGGCTATCTCGGCGTCATCGACGATGCCGATCACGCCGAAAAGATTGCGGGCGAGATCGGCTATCCCGTGATGATCAAGGCTTCGGCGGGCGGCGGCGGCAAGGGTATGCGTATCGCCTGGAGCAGGGATGAAGTGCGCGACGGTTTTGATCGTGCCCGGTCCGAGGCAAAAAGCTCCTTCGGCGACGATCGCGTCTTCATCGAGAAATTCGTGGTCGATCCCAGGCATATCGAAATCCAGGTGCTGGCCGACGGCCACGGCAATGTCGTCTATCTCGGCGAACGTGAGTGCTCGATCCAGCGCCGCAACCAGAAAGTCGCGGAGGAAGCACCTTCGCCCTTCCTGGACGAAGCGACGCGCAAGGCCATGGGCGAGCAGTCCGTGGCACTTGCCAAGGCGGTCGATTACCAGAGCGCCGGCACCGTCGAGTTCATCGTCGACCGCGACCGCAATTTCTATTTCCTCGAAATGAACACCCGCCTGCAGGTCGAGCATCCCGTGACTGAACTCGTCACTGGCATCGATCTGGTCGAGCAGATGATTCGGGTCGCCGCCGGAGAGATGCTGCCGTTCAAACAGGATGACATCAAATTGAACGGCTGGGCGATCGAAAGTCGCCTCTATGCCGAGGATCCCTACCGCAACTTCCTGCCGTCGATCGGCCGCCTGACGCGCTATCGGCCGCCGCGCGAAGGCAAAAGCGGCGATACGATCGTCCGCAACGATACCGGCGTCTTCGAGGGCGCGGAAATCTCGATGTATTACGACCCGATGATCGCCAAGCTCTGCACCTGGGCGCCGACACGGCTTGAAGCGATCGATGCCATGGGCGAGGCGCTCGACGGTTTCGTCGTCGACGGTATCGAACACAACATGCCGTTCCTCTCGGCGCTGATGAAGCATCCGCGCTGGCGCGAGGGCCGCCTGTCGACCGGCTTCATCGCCGAGGAATATCCTGATGGTTTTGCACCGATGACGCCGGATGGTCGTGAAAGCGCCCTGCTGGCGGCCATAGCCCTCTCCTGCGGCCTGATCGATGCCAACCGTCGCGAGCGCTATGCCGACAGGTTGCGGCCAGCTACCGGACCATTGCGCGAGGAATGGACGGTCAAGCTTGGCACGGACTATATTCCGATCACGCTGCTCGATGGCCTCGTCACCATCCCGTTCGAGATGGATATGCAGATCGCCGGCGAGAACCTGACGGTTGCGACAGACTGGCGTCCGGGCGATGCCGTCTGGGCCGGCTCGGTCGGCGGGCGCGAGGTGACGGCGCAGATCCGGCCCTTCCTCAATGGCCTGCAGATCGATTGGCAGGGGCTTTCCGTCCGGACCAGGGTTTTCACCCCGCGTCAGGCCGAACTCGACAAGCTCATGCCGGTGAAATTGCCGCCTGATACGTCGAAGCTGCTGCTCTGCCCTATGCCAGGCCTCGTCGTCGCCATTGCGGTCACCGAGGGACAGGAGGTCAAGGCCGGGGAGACGCTGGCGATCGTCGAGGCGATGAAGATGGAGAACGTCTTGCGCGCCGAACGTGACCTGACCGTCGGCAAGATCAACGCAAAGCCGGGTGAAAGCCTCGCCGTCGATGCGGTGATCATGGAGTTCGACTGATCAAAATACGGCATTAAGTGTCTGATTTTTAGCTTGAGCCGTACTGCGCGCCCATGCGAATGTCGCGCCGACCAAATCATTATTAGAAGGGAATGAAACGATGGACGTTCGCGCCGCCGTAGCCGTTCAGGCAGGTAAACCGCTCGAAGTCATGACCGTGCAGCTTGAAGGCCCGAAGGCCGGTGAAGTTCTGATCGAGGTCAAGGCCACCGGCATTTGCCATACCGACGACTTCACGCTGTCGGGCGCCGATCCGGAAGGTCTGTTTCCCGCGATCCTCGGCCATGAGGGCGCCGGCATCGTCGTCGATGTCGGGCCGGGCGTGACTTCGCTCAAGAAAGGCGACCACGTTATCCCGCTCTACACGCCCGAATGCCGCGAGTGCTATTCCTGCACCTCACGCAAGACTAATCTCTGCACCTCGATTCGATCAACGCAGGGCCAGGGCGTCATGCCCGACGGCACCTCGCGCTTCTCGATCGGCAAGGACAAGATCCACCACTATATGGGCTGCTCGACCTTCGCCAACTTCACTGTGCTGCCGGAAATCGCGCTCGCCAAGATCAATCCCGACGCCCCCTTCGACAAGGTCTGCTACATCGGCTGCGGCGTGACCACCGGCATCGGCGCGGTCATCAACACCGCCAAGGTCGAGATCGGCTCGACCGCCATCGTCTTCGGT
>DASVPC010000199.1:0-11619 GCA_036383055.1 Rhizobium sp.
CCGCGCGGCACGTTGAACACCGGGCATGAGGGCGGCGATAGGACGGCTGAGAACGATCTTTGGATATAGAACGCATTCCGCCCCCTGGTCGCGCTGGAAGCTCTTTATTCGAGCGTCCGCATTTCTGTATCCATCCAACCACAGAATTGTCGCACCGCCCTCGATTCCGAGCGGCGCTGGTAGCGATATGCTCCCATCTCGACGGGTTCATATCCGGGCAAGGTCATCAACGCCCCCGATTTCATTTCCCTGCCCGTTAGAATCGTCGGCGCGAGCACCATTCCAAGGCCGGCAACGCAGCCATGAAGAGCGGCGTCGTCCGTGTCGAATGCATGGGTGAGGGAAAGGTCCGCCAGAGAAATATCAAACGTCTCGCACCAGAGTGTCCAGTCCCAGTTTCCCACGCAGCATTGAAGTGCCGGTACGTCCGGAATGACAATCTCCTGCCTGGTATCCCTTGCCAGCAGGAGCGGAGAAACAACCGGGCGGCGCAGGTCGCGCGCAAGGAACTCCCATCCCTCGGCCGGTGCCCCTGCCCGAAAGTAACGGATGCTGACGTCAGCGTCGGGGACGGCCGGGAATCCTCGCACAGAACTCGTTTCCACCCGAACGCGCACCTGTGGGCAGAGCGCGCGAAACCGATCCAGGGACGGGATGAGCCAGCGCAGCGCAAGCGACGTCGTCGCATGGACGCTGATTTCGCTTTCGTCGCGATAAAGGGCATCGGCCGAACGCTCGATGAGCCCGATCGCCGGCGCGACCTCCTCATAGAACCGCCGTCCGACGTCGGTCAGGGAAACGGTGTTGTTTCCTCGGCGGAAGAGGCTCACCCCAAGCTCGTCTTCGAGCTTTTTGAGCTGGTGGCTCACCGCGCCGGAGGTAACGCCGAGTTCAGCGCCTGCGGCGGTCAGGCTCCCGCTGCGTGCCACGATCGCGAACACCCTGATGGCGTTGAGAGAAATGCGGTGCCTTTCCTGCATGAATTTTCCTCAGGCTCCCCTCAAATTCCTCGTTTGAGCATCACACGAAAATCAAGCACAAGCCAACACGAAAAGCCGCTCTGAATTTGCAATGTGCTCTAGCCGTCCCTGCCCCAGCACCAAAGCCACAACACGGGTGATGACCGGAACAGCATTATTCTCCGATCGCTGACGGAAGCGCCGTTCTTTCCTCATTTCGTCAGAACCAAAAAAGATACTCATGTCCAAAGGTCCTCGATGCTTCTCCTCCGACGCCGCTACCGCGACTTGATCGTGCTTTCCGCGCCGCTTGCTGGGATGCGGTCCCGCTCGCCGACAGCCCGTACCGTTGCCGCCCTGTCGCTGACCCAGCTCATCGGCTGGGGCGCGACCTTCTACCTGCCGGCGGTGACCGGGCCTGCCATGGCTGACGAACTGGGCATGGCGCTGCCGATGGTCATGGCGGGGCCGACGATCATGCTTGTCGTCATGGCTATGGTGTCCTGGCCGCTGAGCGCCGTATTCGAGCGTCACGGTACACGGCCGATCATGGTTTTGGGATCGTCCCTGGGCGCAGCCGGCCTGCTGGTCATGGGCCTGGCCAATGGTCCAGTATCCTACGTTCTCTCGTGGCTTATTCTCGGGCTTGCCGGTGCCTGCATGTTAACGACACCGGCGCAGATCGCGGTGGCCGAGATCGCCGGCGAGAAAGCGCGCCAGGCGCTCGGCGTGCTGATCTTGGCCGGCGGTCTGACAGCAACCATCGTTTGGCCGCTGACGGGGCTTCTGCAGGCCGAATGGGGCTGGCGCATCACGACATTGGTCTATGCCGCCGTCACACTGAGTGTCTGCATGCCGTTGCATTGGACCATGCTTGCCCGCCGTCCCGGGCAAAAATCCGCCGCGAAGGCGGCGGCCGAGCCTGCTCCGATCGACCGCCCTCGCTTCGTCCTGCTGGCCATGAGCTTTGCCGCCAATGGTTTCGTGACCTGGGGGTTTGCGCTCACCATCATCATCCTGTTCGAGGCTGCGGGCCTCGATCACGCCAGTGCGCTGGCCGCCGCGGCCTTCATGGGGATTGCGCGGTGGGTGGGGCGCATGATTGATTCCCTCGGTGGGCGGCGCTGGTCGGGCTTCGTCACCGGCCTTGCCGGCTCGGCCCTGTTTCCGCTGAGCTTCATCGTTCTTCTGCTGACCAGCAACTTCATCGGCGTCATGCTGTTTGCCACGCTCTACGGCATTGCCACCGGCGTCACCGCCGTTACCCGCGCCACGCTGCCGCTGCAGGTTTTTCCCGCCGGCGCCTATGCCCGCGCATCGGCGCGGCTGGCGGTGCCGCTCAACCTTTCCTTCGCCGCGGCACCGCCGGTGTTCACCGCCATCCTCACCGCCGCCGGTCCCCACGCCGCCCTGTGGCTGGCCCTGATCATGTCGATCTTCGCCTTCTGCGCGCTTCTCAGCCTTTGGCTGCTGCACCGCCGAATGAATCACGCATCACAACAGGACGTAAACCTGAACGGCGATTGAGCTTGATGCCGCTGCCGTTTAAGCTGTGGACACCCGCCGCCGTCTCCGCTCGCTGACGATGATGATCAGCCCGGCGCTGAGGATCAGGATCGCGCCGAGGACGGTGTTGATCTTGGGGATGTCGCCCCAGATGAGATAGCCGAGCCCGAAGGCCCAGACGAGTGAGGTATATTCGAACGGCGCCAGCACCGAGACCGGGGCCTGGCGCATGCCCTCGAACAGCGCCAGCTGGCCGATGCCGGCGAAGATGCCGGTGGTGCAGAGCAGAAGGAGTTCGTAGGCTGTCGGCGTTTTCCAGTGCAGGATCGCCATCGTGCCCGTCATCAGGATCAGCATGATGTTGGAAACGGCCATCTGGATGTGACTCTTTTCGTGCAGCGCGGTCTTGCGCAGCAACACCATGCCGGTTGCCCAGAGCACGGCGGCCTGAAGGGCGAGATAGACCGGCCAGGAGATCGACAGTCCCACCGGATTGGAGGCGATCACCACGCCGCAGAAGCCGACACCGACTGCCATCCAGCGGGCGACGGTGACCTTTTCCCTGAGCACGATGGTCGCAAGGATCGTGCCAACGATCGGGGCGGCATAGTAGAGGGTGGTGACCTCGGCGAGCTGGAGATATTTGGCGGCCGAATAATAGGAGATCCAGGCGATCAGCAGTAGCATGCTGCGCACGATCATCGGCTTGACCACCGGCGAGCGCGCCACCTTGCGCACCAGCGACGGCCCCTCGTAGAGGAAACAGCCGGCGAGAATGGCGCAGCTTCGAAAGAACAGAACCTGCCAGACCGGAATGGTGACGACCAGCAATTTCACCGCCGAGTCGTGGGCGGTAAACAGCATGTAGCCGAACACCGTAAGCAGGATGCCGTAGCTGATGGGGTTTTTCACTAGAGCACCAAGGGGGAAGGGCCGATGCGAAGCAGTCGAGGAATCTTGTCCGGCTCAAGCGATAGGAGCCTACCTTTTCGTCGTCAATAGGTCATATGTGCAGGGCAGATCAGGCGGGAAATATTTATGCATGGTTGTGGCCCCGTTGCTTCCATTTTAACAGATGGTGATGAAACGTGACTGGCTCGCCTCTTTTCGGATATTGCGATTTCAATCGATTTAAATATGTTGCGAGCACCGATTTGGGGGATTTTTTATGGACGACATGATGAAAACCGAGGGTCTTCAAGCACGCAGAAGCGGATTCTTTACGAAACCGCGCGCGGCCGTCTCGCTGCTGTTTCTGATGAACGGCTTCAGCGTCGGCTGCTGGGCGCCGAAGATTCCGGAATTTGCCGAGCGGCTGCAACTGAGCAAGTTCGAACTCGGCCTGATGATCCTGGTCTTCGGCGTCGGCTCGCTGGTGATGATGCCGATTGCCGGCGCGCAGATTGCCGGGCGCGGCTCGAAGATCGTCGTCAAGGCTTTCGCTGTGCTGCTCGTGCCGATGCTGCTTGCCATGACCGTGGTCGAGAGTGTTTGGACCGCAGCCATTGCCATCTTCCTGTTCGGTGGCTTCATCGGCGCCATGGACGTGGCGATGAACGCCAATGCCGTCTCGGTGGAGAAATCCATGCGCCGGGCGATCATGTCGTCCTGTCATGCCTTCTGGAGCCTTGGCGGCCTGCTCGGCGCGGCGATCGGCGGTTTCCTGATCTCGCATCTGGGCTATCTCGGTCACGCCGAGGTCGTCACCGTGCTTTCCATCCTTATCCTGGCCGTCGCATGGCCGATGATCCTCGGCGATCAGCCGCATCCGGACGAGGCGAAGCCGAAGGCGCGATTGCCGATGATCCCACTGCCCTGGCTGCTCGGCCTGATGGCACTGTTCTCGATGATGCCGGAGGGCGCGGTGCTCGATTGGAGCGCGCTCTATCTCAGCCAGGAAAAAGCCGCGTCGGTGACGCTGTCGGGCTTCGGCTTCGCCGCCTTCTCGCTGACCATGGCGGTGATGCGTTTTGCCGGCGATTTCGTCCGCGATCAGCTGGGCGCCGTCAGGACACTGCGCGTCTGCACGGTCTTCGCCATTGTCGGCATGGTGACTGCGGCGCTGGCACCGAATGCGGAACTGGCTATTGTCGGCTTCGCGCTGTGCGGCATCGGCATTTCCAACATGGTGCCGATCGCCTTTTCGGCTGCCGGCAACATTCCGGGTCTGCAGCCGGGCATCGGCATCTCGGTCGTCACCACGCTTGGCTATTCCGGCATGCTGGTCGCCCCATCGGCGATCGGTTTCGCCGCCGAACATGTCGGCTTCTCGCCGGTCTTGCTGGCGTTGCCGGTGCTGTTGCTCGTCGTGCTGGCGTTGTCGTCGCTGGCGCGCTACGCAGACGGCATCGGCCAGAGTTCGCATTAATTCGGCCGTCTTGACCCACTATGGTCATGTTCCAGCCCGAGAAAGTGATATCCGAAGCGGTTGACAACGACCGCTTCGTGATCCACCTGAAAGGCACTGATTACCTGAGGCTAACGAGAGTTCTCCATGTCGTCCGCCAGTGATTTTGATCCGAAGCCGCGCCGCTCCTCCGTTGCCGTCGATGTCGGCGGCGTTATCGTCGGTGGCGGCGCGCCCGTGGTCGTGCAGTCCATGACCAATACCGATACCGCCGACATCGATTCGACGGTGGCGCAGGTGGCCGCCCTTTTCAAGGCCGGCTCGGAGCTGGTGCGTATCACCGTCGACCGTGACGAAAGTGCCGCCGCCGTGCCGAAGATCCGCGAGCGGCTGCTGCGGCTTGGCATGGACGTGCCGCTGATCGACGATTTCCATTATATCGGCCACAAGCTCCTGGCCGACCATCCGGCCTGCGCCGAGGCCCTGGCGAAATACCGCATCAATCCCGGCAATGTCGGTTTCAAGGACAAGAAGGACAAGCAGTTCGCCGAGATCATCGAGATGGCGATCCGCTACGACAAGCCGGTTCGCATCGGCGTCAACTGGGGTTCGCTGGACCAGGATCTGCTGACGGCGCTGATGGACCAGAATTCCGCCGCCGGCTCGCCGCTCTCGGCCCGCCAGGTGACGCGCGAGACGATCGTGCAGTCGGCGTTGATTTCCGCCGATCTTGCCGAGGAAATTGGCCTGCCGCGCAACCGCATCATTCTTTCGGCCAAGGTCAGCCAGGTGCAGGACCTGATCGCCGTCTATTCCATGCTCGCAGAACGCTCCAATCATGCGCTGCATCTCGGCCTCACCGAGGCCGGCATGGGCTCGAAGGGCATTGTCGCCTCCTCGGCCGCTATGGGCTATGTGCTGCAGCATGGCATCGGCGATACCGTCCGCGTTTCGCTGACGCCGGAGCCGAATGGCGACCGCACCCGCGAGGTGCAGGTGGCGCAGGAACTGCTGCAGGTGATGGGTTTCCGGCAGTTCGTGCCCGTCGTCGCGGCTTGTCCCGGCTGCGGCCGCACGACATCGACCGTGTTCCAGGAGCTGGCGCAGAACATCCAGAACGACCTGCGCAAGAACATGCCGGTCTGGCGCGACAAATATCCGGGTGTGGAAGCGCTCAACGTCGCCGTCATGGGCTGCATCGTCAATGGCCCCGGCGAAAGCAAGCATGCGGATATTGGCATCTCGCTGCCCGGCACCGGCGAAACGCCTGCCGCCCCGGTCTTCATCGACGGTCAGAAGGCGATGACGCTGCGCGGTCCCAACATCGCGTCGGACTTCGAAGTGCTGGTTGCCGACTATATCGAGAAGCGTTTCGGCCAGAAGAGCGTCGCGGCGGAGTGATCCGCCGCCAAACCGCTCAGATATTGCTGGTCAGCAGCTTGATGCCGGCAAAGCAGTAGAAGCCGGCCATGGCGCCCTCGATCCAGCGGCGCGCATTTCTGTAGATCTTCAGTGCATGCGGCGTCGAGAACAGCAGTGCATAACCCATGAAGGCGACAAAGCCGGTTGCTCCGCAGACGGTGACGATCAGCACTGCGACCGAGGCCGGCGCGCCCTGCGGCATGCCGAGCGCGATGATGGCGAGCCAGGCGAAGATCGCCTTCGGGTTGGTGACATGGATGCCGTAACCGCGAAGGATCAGCGATCTGTAGCTTGGTGCCTTCGCGTCCGTCACGGCCGCCTGCAAGTCACCGGTCGCGCGCGCGGCGCGCAACGCCTTGTAGGCGAGATAGAGCAGATAGAGCCCGCCGAAGATCTTCAGAATCTCCAGTGCCATCGCATAGGTCTGCAACAAAGTAGCAAGCCCGGCGGCGGCGGCGATCGCCCATGTCAGCGAGCCGCCGAAAATGCCGAGCGAGATCGCCATGCCCGACTTGCGGCCATGGGTCATCGATGTGGCGATGATGGCCATGATCGCCGGTCCGGGGCTGACGACGGCGATGATATAGGCGATATAGGCCGGCAGGATCTGCGGCAGATAGGCGAGCGCCTCGTGCATGGGATGGCTCCGGGGGATTTCAGGCGATGAAATCTGCCACGGAAACGCCTGGAGGTCATCCGTTCTTCGCTCGATTTCTTGTCACGGGGACATGTCCGGCGATCCGAAGGCGCCTGACGCGAAGGCTTAGTTCTTCCGATTTGCCACGAAACGCGCGGTCTCGATCAGGATGGCCGCCTTTTCCCCGTAGGGAGATAGCAGCTCCGTCGCCCCCGACACCAGCTTTGCAAGCGTCGTCTCGGCCCATTCCTGGCCGTGCAACGCCACCAGCGTGCCCTTGCCTCGGGCGGCATCCTTGCCTGTCGCCTTGCCCATGGTGGTGGCGTCGGCGGTGACGTCGAGCAGATCGTCGGCAAGCTGGAAGGCAAGGCCGATCTTTTCGCCGAAGCTGCGCAGCCGCTGGCGGTCTCCGACCGGGGCGCCGGCGAGGATGGCGCCGGCTTCGCAGGCAAAGCGGATCAGCGCGCCGGTCTTCATCGCCTGCAGCGTGGTGATGCCCTGTTCGTCCGGCGTGACCTTCTCGGCGGCGAGATCGAGCGCCTGGCCGCCGGCCATGCCACCGATGCCGGCGGCGCGCGACAGTGCCAGCACAAGCTCCATCTTCCGGTCTGCCGGCAAGCCGGTTTCCGGCGCGGCGATGATGTCGAAGGCGTAGGTCAGCAGGCTGTCGCCCGAGAGGATCGCGGTCGCATAGTCGAAGGCGATATGCACGGTCGGCTGGCCCCGGCGCAGGTCGTCGTCGTCCATGGCCGGCAGGTCGTCATGCACCAGGGAATAGCAGTGAACGCATTCGAGCGCCGCACCGATCCGCAGCGCCGCATCGCCATTGCCGCCGAGAAGTGCCGCTGTCTCCAGTACGAGAAAGGGCCGCAGCCGCTTGCCGCCGTTCAGCACGCCGTGACGCATGGCCTCGAGCAGGCGGGTGGGACGGGCGATCTCGTCGTCCAGCCGGGCATCGGCGAGAAGCCGGCTCAGCACAGCCTCGACCTTGCCGGCATTGTCTCTGAGGCGACGTTCGAAGGAGGAGGTGGTGCTGTCCATGGCCGCTGTTTGGCATGAGTGCCGGTCGCTGGCAACGGGAATTGTCAACAGCCGGGGTGGGAATCTCGTCGCACTCTGGTCATCGCTTTGTGTAGACGGTATGACGATTGGAGCATTCCCCGAATGTGCAACGGGTGTTCCGGGATGGGGTGATGGTGGACCTTCGGCAATTGGACATATCGACGGACAGCGAGGAGGAAGCCGAGATGCCGCGACGGTCGGTCCTGCTTGCGCGGTTCATGGCCCGTCCGCTCGCGCAGCGCATCGTCCTCGTCGTCGCCGGTTTGCTGCTGCTGCCCTATCTGCTGATCGTCCTCTACGCCCTGCCTTTCATTCATCCTGTTTCGACCCTGATGCTACGCGATGCCGTGACCTTTCAAGGGTATGACCGCCGATGGGTTTCGTTCGACGAGATATCGCCGGTGCTGGTCCGGTCGGTCATGGCCTCCGAGGATGGGCAGTTCTGCTTTCACGGCGGTGTCGACTGGGGTGAGATGCGCGCGCTCGTACAGCAGACGCTGAAGGGCCAATCGACGCGCGGCGGCAGCACGATCCCGATGCAGACCTCGAAGAATCTCTTTCTGTGGAACGGCCGTTCCTTCGTGCGCAAGGCGATGGAACTGCCGCTGTCCGTCTCCTCCTCCTTCGTCTGGTCGAAACGGCGGATGATGGAAGTCTATCTGAACATCGCCGAATGGGGGCCGGGCATTTACGGTATCGAGGCGGCGGCGCGCTATCATTTCAAGGTGCCGGCCTCGAAACTCAACGCGCGCCAGGCGGCCCTTCTCGCCGTCTCCCTGCCCAATCCGATCGACCGGGTGGCGAGCAAGCCGGGACGCGGGCTGCGCCAGCTCGCCTCGCTGATCCAGCGACGGGCTGCGAATTCCGGCGAGTACATCAAATGCCTTTATAACTGATATTAGAACTTGTCGTTCGATCGCATGACCGACATCTGGCATTTTCGGCTGGAATGACGACGCTGCTCGATCTGCGCCCGCCGGCCTTTCGAGGACTAAAAGGGACGAACCATGGACAAACTGACCCTCTATATCGGCAATAAGAACTATTCCTCCTGGTCGTTCCGGCCATGGATCGCGCTGGAGGGTTGCGGCGTGCCTTTCCAGGAGGTGCTGATCCCCTTCGATTTCGAGGCCGGCAATCCAGGCATCCGCGCGGTCTCGCCGACGGGCAAGGTGCCGATGCTGGTTCATGGCGGCCTCAAGGTCTGGGAATCGCTGGCCATCATCGAATATGCGGACGAGCTTTTTCCTGAAGTGGGGCTCTGGCCCAGGGATCGGCAGGCGCGCGCGGTTGCACGGTCCTACAGCATGGAGATGCTGGCCGGTTTTAGTGCGCTGCGCGGCGCCTGCCCGATGAACATGCGCCGTCCGGTCGGCCGGCTCGACCTGCCGGAGGGCGTCATGGACGACGTGGCGCGCATCGAGATGATCTGGCGCGAAGCACGCGACCGTTCCGGCGGCCCCTTCCTGTTCGGTGCGTTTTCCGCCGCCGATGCGATGTTCGCGCCGGTGGTCAACCGCTTCGAAATCTATGACCTCGTCAGCTCCGCCGACACGCTGGACTACATGGCCGCGATGAAGGCACTGCCCGCCTGGCAGAAATGGGAAAAGGCAGCACTCGAAGAGACGTGGCGGGTGGCGGTGGACGAGGCTTGATCGCCGATTCGGCCTCAATCCATCTGAATCCGGTGGCGTGGGCAAAAAATGCTGTGAGGGACTGGTCAAAGCCCCGCAAGGTATGTATAAGCCCCACCAAATTCCGAAATTGATCCATGTCTGTTTCGGCCGCCTGGCTGGCCGCTGACATGTTTCGTCCGCAAAGTGGAGTAACGAAAATGGCTGTACCGAAGAGAAAAACGAGCCCGTCCAAGCGCGGTATGCGCCGTTCGGCTGATGCGCTGAAGGCTTCGACCTACGTTGAAGACAAGAACTCTGGCGAACTGCGTCGCCCGCATCACATCGACCTGAAGACCGGCATGTATCGCGGCCGTCAGGTTCTGACGCCGAAGGAAAGCGCATAATCTAGCGCTCCCTTAAGGGTGATATTGAAGAGGCTGGCGTTTCGCCGGCCTTTTTCTGTTTTGGTCGGGATGTTTATACCCTAGCCCCGGCGGGGAGAGGGTGGCGCGTCAGCGCCGGGTGAGGGGGCGTTACCGGGAAACGTTTGCTGGCCGGAACAGGTTGACTTGGAATATGCCGCGCCACCCCCTCATCCGCCCTTTGGGCACCTTCTCCCCGAAGGGAGAAGGATAGATCTCACAAGCTGTCCAGCTTGCTCTGCATGGCGCGGAGTTGCTCCTTCAGTTCGTCGATGTCCTTTGCTTCCGCCTTGCGGCTTTCCTTTGCCGGCGGTTTCATGAAGGGCGAGAACATCTGCATGGCCTGCTGGAACATTTCGGTGTTGCGGCGCACCTGTTCCTCGACAATCTGGATCGGCAGTTGCAAATTCTTCACGAGCGGTGTCTCGCCGAAGGCGCGGTTGATCTGTTCGCGCATCTGTACCTGCTGCTCGGTGAAGGCGCGCATGGAATGCTCGAGGAAACTCGGCACGACCATCTGCATCTGATCGCCATAAAAGCCAATCAGCTGCCGGAGGAAGGAGATCGGCAGGAGCGTATTGCCGGTTTTCGATTCCTGTTCGAAAATGATCTGCGTCAGGACCGAATGCGTAATGTCTTCGCCGCTTTTCGCATCCTGAACGGTAAATTCCTCTCCCTTCTTCACCATCTCCGCCAGGTCATCCAAGGTCACGTATGTGCTGGTGCCGGTATTGTATAGGCGGCGGTTGGCGTATTTCTTGATTACGATCTGGCCCTCATTCTTTGCCATTACTCAGTCTCCTGACCCCGTCTGATTGTATGGAATACTCCTCCATTACCAAGTGTAGACGCAAAAGAAGCTTGGTGACAATCGCTTTGTGCGATGCGGAAAGCCCTTTCTATTGGTTGTATTTTTCGCCGGTGGTCGTGGCTTGATGAAATATGGGCAACCGCCGTCTTGCAGTTTGACTCGGGCGCAAAGCTTTGACAGTTTCGCCTCATATATGTTCATCCTGTGAGGAGGCTTCCATGAGCAATCCATCCATCGTCATCGCCAGTGCTGCCCGCACCGCCGTCGGCTCCTTCAACGGTGCTTTTGCGGCTGTTCCGGCCCATGAACTTGGCGCTGCCGCCATCAAGGGCGCGCTGGAGCGCGCCGGCGTCGAAGCCGCGGACGTCGATGAAGTGATTCTCGGCCAGGTGCTGCAGGCGGCCGAAGGGCAGAACCCGGCCCGCCAGGCCGCGATGAAGGCCGGCATCCCGCAGGAAGCGACCGCCTGGAGCGTCAACCAGCTTTGCGGCTCGGGCCTGCGTGCCGTCGCGCTCGGTCTGCAGCAGATCGCCACGGGCGATGCCAAGATCATCGTTGCCGGCGGTCAGGAGTCTATGTCGATGGCGCCGCATGCCGCCCATCTTCGCGCCGGCACCAAGATGGGCGACATGAAGATGATTGATACGATGATCAAGGACGGCCTGACGGACGCCTTCTACGGCTACCACCTGGGCGTGACCGCCGAAAACATCGCACGCCAGTGGCAGCTGACGCGCGAGGAGCAGGACATGTTCGCCGTCGCCTCGCAGAACAAGGCCGAGGCCGCGCAGAAGGCAGGGCGTTTTAGCGACGAGATCATTCCCTTCGTCATCCAGG
>DASVPC010000200.1:0-9066 GCA_036383055.1 Rhizobium sp.
TGGGACAGAACCGTCAGCTGATAATTCAAATGAAATAACAGCACCATTCTATTGATTTTGGAGGAATTTCCATGGACGTACGTGCTGCGGTGGCAGTTCAGGCCGGCAAGCCGCTTGAGGTGATGACGGTTCAGCTGGAAGGGCCGAAGGCCGGTGAAGTGCTGATCGAGGTGAAGGCGACGGGGATCTGCCACACCGACGACTTTACCCTGTCGGGCGCCGATCCCGAGGGCCTGTTTCCCGCCATCCTCGGCCATGAGGGCGCCGGCATCGTCGTCGATGTCGGTCCGGGTGTGACCTCGGTCAAGAAGGGCGATCACGTCATTCCGCTTTACACGCCCGAATGCCGCGAATGCTATTCCTGCCTGTCGCGCAAGACCAATCTTTGCACCTCGATTCGCGCAACCCAGGGCCAGGGCCTGATGCCCGACGGCACCTCGCGCTTCTCGATCGGCAAGGACAAGATCCATCACTATATGGGCTGCTCGACCTTCGCCAACTTCACCGTCCTGCCGGAGATCGCGCTTGCCAAGGTCAATCCGGACGCGCCCTTCGACAAGATCTGCTATATCGGCTGCGGCGTCACGACAGGCATCGGCGCCGTCATCAACACCGCCAAGGTCGAGATCGGCTCGACCGCGATCGTCTTCGGTCTCGGCGGCATCGGTCTCAACGTGCTTCAAGGCCTGCGCCTTGCCGGCGCCGACATGATCATCGGTGTCGATATCAACAACGATCGCAAGGCCTGGGGCGAAAAGTTCGGTATGACGCATTTCGTCAATCCGAAGGATGTCGGTGACGATATCGTGCCCTACCTCGTCAACCTGACGAAGCGTAACGGCGACCTGATCGGCGGCGCCGACTACACGTTCGACTGCACGGGCAACACCAAGGTCATGCGTCAGGCGCTGGAATCCTCGCATCGCGGTTGGGGCAAGTCCGTTATCATCGGCGTTGCCGGCGCCGGCCAGGAGATCTCCACCCGCCCGTTCCAGCTGGTCACCGGCCGCAACTGGATGGGCACGGCCTTCGGCGGCGCACGCGGCCGCACCGATGTGCCGAAGATCGTCGACTGGTACATGCAGGGAAAGATCCAGATCGATCCGATGATCACCCACACCATGCCGCTCGAAGATATCAACAAGGGTTTTGAGCTGATGCACTCGGGCGAGAGCATCCGCGGCGTGGTAGTATACTGATCTCTGTTAGAAAATTGCATGCGGCAGATGAGTTAAACGCCGCATGCAATTATAATCATTGAAGTATCCCATGATCTACGTTGATGCCGATGCCTGTCCGGTCAAGCCGGAGATCTTAAAAGTTGCCGAGCGTCACGGCATCGAGGTGACGCTTGTCGCCAATTCGGGCCTCAGGCCATCGCGTGATCCGATGGTGAAGAATGTCATCGTCTCCAGTGCCTTCGACGCCGCCGACAACTGGATCGCCGAGCATGCCGGACCCGGCGATATCGTCGTCACCGCCGATGTGCCGCTTGCCGGGCGTTGCGTTGCCACCGGCGCGCTGGTGACCGGGCCGACCGGCCGCATCTTCGATGTCGCCAATATCGGCATGGCGACTGCGATGCGTGATCTTGGCGCCCATCTGCGCGAGACTGGCGAGAGCAAGGGCTATAACGCCGCCTTCTCGCCGCGCGACCGCTCGGCCTTTCTTGAAACATTCGACCGGCTCTGCCGGCGGGCAAAAGCCCATAATCCGTCTGGAGACCAGTCTTGAACATCATTTCCCAGAACACCGCATTTGGTGGCATGCAGGGCGTATTTTCGCATGAATCCGAGGCCTGCCAGTGCGAGATGACCTTCGCGGTCTTCGTGCCGCCGCAGGCTATCAAGGAACCGCGCCCTGTCCTCTGGTATCTTTCCGGCCTCACCTGCACCCATGCCAACGTCATGGAAAAAGGCGAATATCGCCGCATGGCGGCTGAACTCGGCCTGATCATCGTCTGCCCGGATACCAGCCCGCGCGGCAACGATGTGCCGGACGAGCTGACCAACTGGCAGATGGGCAAAGGCGCCGGCTTCTATCTCGATGCGACCGAGGAGCCGTGGTCAGAGAACTATAAGATGTACACCTATATCACCGAGGAACTGCCCGCACTGGTCAGCCAGCAGTTTCGCCTGGATATGAGCAGGCAGGGCATATTCGGCCATTCCATGGGCGGCCACGGTGCGATGACTATCGCGCTGAAGAATCCGGATCGCTTTAAGAGCTGCTCAGCCTTCGCGCCTATCGTCCAGCCCTCATCCGCCGATTGGTCGGCACCGGCCCTGGAGAAATATCTCGGAGCCGACAAAGCTGCCTGGCGGAAATACGATGCCTGCGCGCTCGTTGAGGATGGCGCCCGCTTCCCGGAATTCCTGATCGACCAGGGCAAGGCTGACAGTTTCCTGGAAACCGGCCTACGCCCCTGGCTGTTCGAAGAGGCGGTAAGAGACACCGGTATCGGCCTGACGCTACGCATGCACGAGCGCTACGACCACTCCTACTATTTCATCTCCAGCTTCATGGACGATCATCTGAAGTGGCATGCCGAGCGGCTGGCATAAGACGCGTGGCATAGCAGCCATGCAATCGCCAGGTTGAAAAACCGATGCGACTGAGGCATATATCTACTCGCGCAGACGACTGCGGCGGCCGGTATTGCGTTACCGATCGTAAGATACCGCGGGGACGGCCTCGCTCTCACAAAGGAGCGTAAAATGGCTTGGTTCCTGCTTTTCCTCGCAGGTCTTTTTGAAATCGGTTGGGCCGTCGGCCTGAAATACACGGATGGCTTCACCCGACCGATGCCGACGATTCTCACCGTCATCTCTATGGTCATCAGCGTCGTATTGTTGGGTCTGGCGGTGAAGACTCTGCCGATGGGTACGGCTTATGCCGTCTGGACCGGTATAGGCACGGTCGGCACCGTCCTGCTAGGCATCTGGCTGCTTGGCGATCCCGCAACCCTTGTCCGCTTGTTCTGCATCGGCCTGATCGTTGCTGGCATTGCCGGCCTCAAGCTCGCCGCCTGACAATCCGAAAACTCTATAATCCGGTTACGACGCATGCGATCGTGATCGAAAAAAGCGCGGTCGGAAAGCCGAAGTGCTTTCACGTGCCGCGCTTGATGCGTGGGGGATATGATGATTCGCCGGGCTCGGTGATCGACCGCGCCCGGCGATGGGATTGATTACTTCTTGCGGTTGTCGAGTGCCAGAAGGCCAGGACCCGCAAAGATCAGGAACAGGAAGATGAAGCAGTACAGGATGGCTGCATCACCACCATTGTTGGCGGGGAAGAAATTCTTCGGATAATGCGCCATGAAGTAAGCGACCGCCATGTTGCCGCAGAGGATGAATGCGACGGGACGCGTGAAGAGGCCGACAACCGTTGCCAGTCCGCCGATGACCTCAAGAAGACCCTGAACCAAAATCAGGGTCGGCAGCGGGCTTGGAAATTGACCACCGGCCGGGAAGCCGAAAAGCTTCTGCGTGCCATGTTCAATGAACAGGACGCCGGTAACAATACGCAGCACAGTAAGAGCATAAGGCTGATATTGATTCAGCCGATCGGAAAGCGCCATTTTAAACTCCAGTTCTAACTCCCCCAAATGAAAGCATTAGAGAGGTCGGTTGCGAACGTGAAAACACGGCTTCTAACGTCCAATCAATTTACCGTGTAAAATCCGTGACTTGTTGTCACATGTCTAAAGTGGAATGTTGTCGTGCTTCTTCCACGGATTGGTCAGATTCTTGTTGCGCAACATTTTCAAACCCTGTGCCAGCCGGCGCCGGGTCGAGTGCGGTTTGATCACTTCGTCGATATAGCCGCGCTCGGCGGCGACGAAGGGCGACAGGAAACGGTCCTCGTACATCTTCGTATGCGCCGCGATCTTCTCTGGATCGGCGATATCCTTGCGGAAAATGATCTCGACCGCACCCTTGGCGCCCATGACAGCGATCTGTGCGGTCGGCCAGGCATAATTGAGATCGCCGCGCAGATGTTTCGATGCCATGACGTCATAGGCGCCACCGAAAGCCTTGCGGGTGATGACGGTGAGCTTCGGCACGGTGGCCTCGGCATAGGCGAAGAGCAGCTTGGCGCCATGCTTAATCAGCCCGCCATATTCTTGCGCGGTGCCCGGCAGGAAACCGGGGACGTCGACGAAAGTGACGATCGGAATATTGAAGCAATCGCAGAAGCGGACGAAACGCGCCGCCTTGCGCGAGGCGTCGCTATCAAGCACGCCGGCAAGCACCATCGGCTGATTGGCGACGAAACCGACCGTCGCCCCCTCGATGCGGCCAAAGCCGCAGACGATGTTCCTGGCGAAACTCGCCTGAATCTCGAAGAAATCCCCCTCGTCCGCCACCTTCAGGATGAGCTCCTTGATGTCATAGGGCTTGTTCGCATTGGCGGGGATGATCGTATCGAGCGACAGGTCCGGATCGGTGACCGATTGGTAGCACTCGATCTCCGGAAGAGCCGCCGTGTTCGACTGCGGCAGGAAATCGATGAGCCGGCGCACCTGCATCAGGGTGTCGATGTCGTTGTCGTAGGCGGCGTCTGCGATCGAGGATTTGGTCGTGTGCACCGAGGCGCCGCCGAGCTGCTCCGACGTCACAGTCTCGTTTGTCACCGTCTTCACCACATCCGGACCAGTGACAAACATATAGGACGTGTCGCGCACCATGAAGATAAAGTCGGTCATGGCCGGCGAATAGACGTCGCCACCGGCGCAAGGCCCCATGATGATGGAGATCTGCGGAATGACGCCGGAAGCAAGCACGTTACGCTGGAACACCTCGGCATATCCGCCAAGCGCTGCCACACCCTCCTGGATGCGCGCGCCGCCGGCATCGTAGATCCCAATGATTGGCGCGCGGTTCTTCAGCGCCATATCCTGGACCTTCATGATCTTCTCGGCATGCGCCTGCGAAAGCGAGCCGCCGAAGACGGTAAAATCCTTTGCGAAGAGGAAAACGGTGCGGCCGTTGACCGTGCCCCAGCCGGTGACGACGCCATCGCCGGCGATCTTGGTCTTGTCCATGCCGAAATCGGTCGACCGGTGCTCGACGAACATGTCGAACTCCTCGAAGGAGCCTTCATCGAGAAAGATGTCGATACGCTCGCGCGCCGTCAGCTTGCCGCGCGCGTGCTGCGCATCGATACGCGCCTGCCCGCCTCCGAGCCTTGCGACCTCCCGGCGACGTTCCAGTTCCTGCAGGATCTCTTTCATGATGGCCCTCTTCTGCGCTTATCCGGCTTAGCATGACGCAGGAATAGTTTGAAGCCGTACGCTCAGTTCACCAGTGGCGGTGCCTTCAGCACGAAGATCGAGCGGATTCGTGCGGCTATATCCTCGGCCATCAGATCGTTGGCCGCAGTCGGATCCTGTGTGTAGTTCACGATATCGAAGGAGGCGATTGCGAGTACCGCACCATTGTCGACCGACGCAGCATCGACATTGATCTTTGCCGAATTGCGGTCCTTGTTGAAGCTGCGCCCCTTGCGAAGGTCCGTCAGACGGATCGTCAATGCCACCTTCGGCAATGGCGTATCGCGTGCCGTCACGGCGATGGCGGCGTTGACGCGATCGTTGACGGCTGACAGCAACGTCGGCGGAACAGGTGGGACGGCTTGGTCGGCAACGACAGTGGCACTGCGAACATCATAGGCCGGAGGCGCAGGCGGTTCCGTCAGCGACCAGCTCGAGCATGCAGAGAGCGCCAAACATCCCACGAGCGCAGATACCACCCCCGACCTCAATTGCAGCATGATTCGCGTCCCGAACTCCCAACCCCATAATATGCAGAGTTCGATATAACGGACTGGAAATCAACAACAATCAACTGCGAAGCGCAGAAAATACATCCGTTGCCGCCTGAAACTCTTCGAAGCGCTGGGCGCGGCGATGATCGGCTTCCTCGTCATGACCCCATTGCTCGATCGTCCAGTCTTCATCGAGATGAGCGAGCGACCAGACTTCGGCGAGAGGCAGTCGACCCTCGGCAAAGGCAAGCGCCAGGATCGCCGAACCCGTCAGCGTGGTGATCGTGTGCAGGCTGGCTAGTTCCAGTGGCGTATCGTATTTGCGCAGCGTCACGGCGAAGGCGGCGATCGCCTCGCGCGGCTGCTCCTGATGCATAACACCTTCCGCCAGGATGAAGCGGGCGCCGAGCTCATTGGCTGCCCAGTCGATCAACGGATCCCACCGTTCCGTTTGCCGTTCCACCAGCCGTTCCGGTTGATCGGCGCGATAGCAGAGCAGATCGCTGGAGGAAAAGCGCAATATATCCTCGAAGACCGCTTGCGGATCGGTCGCCACGCCATCGAGCGCGGTATTGACCAGGCGCGTGACCGGCATGACGGCGGGGTCGATGATCTCTACCTGCCGCGCCCATTCGGCCGCCACAAGTTTCGCCAGCGCCTCGGTCGGAACGGCGAGCGACCGGCGGGCTGGTGTCTTCACCACCTTGCCGTCGAGCTCGATCACATGGCCCTCCTCACCCTCACGGATGCCCACATCCTTGTAGAAGCGCTTCGGCAAGGGCTTCTTCATCTGGATCTGCGCGCGGCGGATCGGGTCGGGGTGGCTCAGGCCTTCGGAAAGGTCGTTCAACAGGTCGCGCATGGCGTCACCTCAGAGAATATGGCTCAACAGGTCGTTCGGATGATGGGCAATCGCGTCAGCGCCGGCGGCCAGCAGCTCTTCCACCGAGGCATAGCCCCAGGCGACGCCGATCGCGGTCGCACCCGCCGCCTTCGCCATCTGCATATCGTAGATGGCATCGCCGATGACGATAGTATCATGCGGATCCATGCCCGTCTCGCTGCAGCACTCCGTCACCATCGCCGGATGCGGCTTCGAGGGGCAATCGTCAGCGGTGCGCGAGACCACGAAGTGAGGCGTAAAGCCATTCACCTCAAGAATATGCGTCAGGCCGCGGCGCGACTTGCCGGTGACCGCACCCAGCAGCAACCCTTCGCGGGCGGCAAGTGTCTCGATCAGCGGCTTGATGCCGTCGAACAGCGGCGTCTGCATATCCGCCTCGTCGCGCACGCCGGGATAGATCGCCTTGTAATGCGCCGTCATGGCGATCGCCTCGTCATCGACATGCGGTTTGCCCTGCATGCGGGCAATCGCGATATCGAGCGTCAGGCCGATGATCGACTTGGTGGAGGCAACGTCAGGACGCTTGTGACCGAAGTCGACGAAGGTGCGGGCCATGACCTCGTGGATCAGCCGCGCGCTATCGACCAGCGTCCCGTCGCAATCGAAAAGAACGAGTCTCATTCGTCGTCCGGCTCCCCCGCCGATGCCATATCAAGGCCGAGAAGGTTCCACGTCTGCACCATATGCGGCGGCAACGGCGCAGTGATGCGCAGGCGGCCGCCATTGGGATGCGGAATATCGATGTGTCGGGCATGCAGATGCAGCCGGTTCTGAACGCCGCCTGGAAAATCCCAGTTATGATCGTCGTCGAAATATTTTGGATCGCCGATGATCGGATGGCCCATATGCAGCGCATGAACGCGCAACTGGTGCGTACGGCCGGTATAGGGCTCCATCTCCAGCCAGGCGAGGCTCTGCGCCGCGGTTTCGAGCACCCGATAATAGGTGATGGCGTGATCGGCGCCCTCCTCGCCATGCTTGGCGATACGCATGCGGTCGCCATCGGCGGTCGCTTCCTTCACCAGCCAGGTCGAGATCTTATCCTCGTGCTTGCGCGGCACGCCCTTTACCAGCGACCAATAGGTCTTCTTGGTATCGCGTTCGCGGAAGGCGGCCGTCAGCTTCTGAGCAGCACCACGGGTGCGGGCAACGACCAGGACGCCGGAGGTGTCGCGGTCGAGACGATGCACCAGACGCGGCTTCTCGCCCTTCTTGCTCGTCCACGCCTCAAGCATCTTGTCGAGATGGCGAGTAAGGCCAGAGCCGCCCTGCACGGCAAGGCCAGCCGGCTTGTTCAGCACGAAAACCTTCTCGTCCTCATGCAGCAGCATGCGCGCCAGAAGATCGGCGTCGCTAGAATGCTTCATATCCTTATTGCCGATCGGGCCGCTCTTCACCCCCTTGGCATCGACGTCCAGCGGCGGTATCCGCACGATCTGTCCCGGCTGCACGCGCGCATCGGTCTTGACGCGACCGCCATCCACGCGGACCTGACCGGAACGCATGAGCTTCTGCAACTGCCCAAAGCCAAGTCCGGGGAAATGCGCCTTGAACCAGCGGTCGAGGCGCATGCCGGCCTCGTCAGGCTCGACCTCTATATGCTCAATCCCGGCCATTTTTCTTCTTTCAAAAGTCGCGGCGTGGTCCCGAAAGGCGTGAAACGGTTTTCGGGCAACATCATGCCAAATCAAGAGACTGGGCACGATCTTGCCCCAGGGCCGGTCCATCCCGGCCTTTTGACGTGGCTTTAGAGCATTTCGAGGGAAAGTGGAAACCGGAATTGTCTGTCGGAGGGAATTTTATGACCGCGTCGCGCGTCAGTGGTCGCTCAAACCTCAGTTTGCGTTCGGCGCGACGACGGGCAAGGTGATGTCGACCATCCCCGCCTTCTCGAACATCAGCATGACCGGCACGGTGCCGCCCTGCTTGAACGGCGTCTTCACCTGCTTGAACATCATGTGCATGCTGCTCGGCGAAAGCGTCACGGTGGCGCCGGCGGGGATGGCGATGCCTTCCTTGACTTCGCGCATCTTCATGACCTCGCCCTCCATCTTCATCTGATGCAGCTCGACCTTGCCGGCTTGTGAGGATGTGACGGAGGTGAGCCGGTCGTCGCTCTCGCCGCCATTGTGAATAGTGATGTAGCCGCCGCCGACCGGCTGGCCCGGCAACATTGCGCGCACGTAGCCGCCGCTGATGTCGAGATCGCCGAGCTTGGCCGTCGCCGAACCTACCGGCGCCTTGCCCGTATCCATGTGCATCCCGTGCATGCTGTTGGCGTCATTGCTCTGCTGCGCCATGACAGCCGTCGTCGAAAACGAAAGTACGGTCGCCGATATCAGCAATGCCACGGCATAATTGCGGTTCATCATTGTCTCCTGCCCTGCCTC
>DASVPC010000201.1:0-4146 GCA_036383055.1 Rhizobium sp.
CCGGAGACGACGATCTGGTCCTTGTCGCGGAGCGCCGTGACGAAGATGCCGAGCGTCGGCAGCAGCCAGAGGATGACGATGAACAGAACCGCGAAGTGAACGAAGAGGCGGGCAGGCCCGATACGACGGAGGGTTCCCAGCATGTCAGCGCCCCTTCGTTTCGGCGTTTGCGCGACGGATGTTCCAGATCATGATCGGCGTGACGGCGGCCATGATGACGAGCGCGATGACGGCACTTCGGCCGCTGTCGCCGCCGCCGCGGAACATCCAGTTGAACATCAGATTTGCCAGGACCATCGAGTTCCACTGGCCGTTGGTCATGGTCAGCACGATGTCGAACACCTTGAGGACGAGGATGGTGATGGTGGTCCAGACCGTGGCGATCGTGCCCCAGACCTGCGGCACCATGATCTTCCAGAAGATCTGCCAGCCATTGGCGCCGTCGATGACGGCCGCTTCGATGGTCTCCTCCGAAATGCCGCGAAGGGCGGCCGACAGGATGACCATGGCAAAGCCGGTCTGGATCCAGATCAGCATGACCATCAGGAAGAAATTGTTCCAGAAGGGGATGGTAATCCAGACTTCCGGCGTGCCGCCGAAAAGCTGCACGACCGCGTTCAGCAGACCGATCTGCGTGTCGGTGCCGCCGCGGTATTCGTAGATGAACTTCCAGATGACCGATGCGCCGACAAAGGAGATCGCCATCGGCATGAAGATGACCGCCTTGGCGATGTTGCCCCACCAGATGCGGTCGGTCATCACGGCGATCACCAGACCGAAGAAGGTGCAGGCGGCCGGAACGACGGCCAGCCAGAGAATGTTGTTGAAGATCGACTGACGGAATTCGGTGTCATTGAACGCCCAGATATAGTTGGACGCACCGACGAATTTCGTGCCGTCAGGGCCGTAAAAGGACAAGATAAGCGTCGCGACCACCGGATACATCAGGTAGACGGCGAGCAGGATGAGGGCCGGCCCGAGGAAAAGCCAGGGACGGATCAGGCCGCGGCGGCGCAGATTGACGGCGACGCGGTGAACATCGCCTCCCTCTTTCGCCGGGAAAATCGCGTCCAGCAACTTGTTGGAAAACAGAAAATAGGCGGCGCAAACGGCAACGCCGAATATCATGGCTCCGACTGCCGACAGGATCTGCGAAATCATCTTTCCCTCCCGAATTCTTGCTTGCTTGAAGCCACCCGTCCGGCATCGTCGGCGCACCGCAAGGCATCGACCGCGACAGGGTAGATCGGCATCGCCGGGGTTCCCCGGCGATGCTCTTCCGCAATGTTATGATTACTTGATGCCGTCCCAGGCCTTCTGGATCTCGTCAGCGGTGTCCTTGGCCGACTTGCCGCCCACGAAGTCCACCATGCCGGTCCAGAATGCGCCCGCACCAATCTTGCCCGGCATCAGGTCGGAACCGTCGAAACGGAAGGTCGTGGCGGTCGTCAGCAGTTCGCCTTCCTTCTTCATGGTATCGTTGGCGTAGGTCGCCGTGTTGACGCCCTTATACGGGGTCAGGAAGCCGGACTGCGCCATCCAGACTTCCTGGGCGATCGGCGTCTGCAGGAACTGGATGAAAGCGCGAGCGGCCTTCGAGTCCTTGGTGATGGTGGCAAGCGTGCCTGCACCCTCTACCGGCTTGCCGAGTTCCGGATGCGATGCATAGGGCGGGAAGTAGAAGAAGTCGGCGTCCTGACCAAGCTTCGTGCCATCCGGGAAGAAGGACGGGATGAAGGAGGCCTGCTTGTGCAGGTAGCACTTCGGCGGAACAGTAAAGAGGCCCTTCGGGCTGTCGCGGAAATCGGTAGACGCAACCGCGGCGACGCCACCAGCGACATATTTCGGGTTCTTGGCAAATTTGCCGAATTCCTCGATCGCATTGACGACCTTCGGATCATTGAACTTCAGGCTGTTGTCGACCCAGCCGTCATAGTCCTGCGGCGATACGGTGCGCAGCATCAGGTCTTCGACCCAGTCGGTCGCCGGCCAGCCGGTGGCGCCGCCCGAACCTAGGCCGATGCACCAGGGCGTGCCGCCGTCCTTGACGATCTGGTCGGAGAGCTTGAACAGGTCTTCCATGGTGGTGGGGACCTTGTAACCGGCTTCCTCGAAGTTTTCCGGCACGTACCAGACGAGCGACTTCAGATCGGCCTTGTAAGGGAAGGCATAGAAGGCGTCCTTGCCGTCCTTGCCCTTATAGGTGCCGTAACCGACCCAGCTGTCGCCGGCGCCGTAGTTGGTCTTGACCCAGGAGGCAAGATCGTCGCCGAGCGGCGCCAGATAGCCCTTGCTGGCGAGGTTGGCGAGCAGGCCCGGCTGCGGCAGGATCGCGACGTTCGGCGGCGAGCCGGCCTGGGTGTCGATGACGATCTGCTGCTCATAATTTTCCGAGGACGAATATTTGACGTTCGCGCCGGTCGCCTCGATGAAATAATTCAGAACGCTGGTGAAGAGCGCCTCGTCCTCGCCACGCCACGGACCGAAGATGGTCAGCGTCTCACCCTTCAGATCCGCATGAGCGGACTTGAAGTCGTCATAGCTCTTCCAGTTGAACTTCGCATCCTGGCCGGGCTGGAATTTCAGATCGGCCGACATCACCGTTCCGGCTGCCAGCGCGGCAACGGCAACGGTCATCAAAAACAACTTCTTCATGTGGTTGTCCTCCCAAATACAAATCTTGCGAGCCGAGCACATCCCGCGTGCTGTGCGCTCATTTCCTCAAAGCGCTTTGGCTAGCCACTCATCCCATTGCAGACACGGAGGAGTCAAGCGATTTTGCGGATTTGGCCGCAATGCACAGCATATCTCGCGTTGCAGCATGAAATGGATGGCAATATTTCGCTATTTGTCTTGTTTCAAATGCGTGTCTTGCTACATAGTTAAAAGCGCTTTGGGAGCCGGCCGCCTGGCGGGAGGGATTTGGGCGTCATCGCGGCGGGGGAGACGGAGGAGCCAAATCAAGTGAATCTGAAACAACTATCGCAAATGCTAGGCTTGTCGCAGACCACGGTCAGCCGCGCGCTGAACGGTTATCCGGAAGTCAACCGCGAGACGCGTGAACGCGTGCTCAAGGCAGTACAGGAAACAGGTTATCGGCCCAACAAGGCGGCGCAACGGCTTGCGACCGGCAAGGCCGGCTCGATCGGTCTGGTCATGCCGACCGCACCCGGCAACCCCACCGACCTGCATTTCGGCGAGTTCCTGACCGGACTTGGCGAAGAAGCGCTGCGGCACGATTTCCATTTCGTGGTGACGCCCGCCGATCCGAACGATGAGGTCGGCGCATTGAAGCGGCTTGCCGTCAGCGGCAATGTCGATGCCCTGTTCGTCAACTATATGCGCGGCCATGATCCTCGCCTCGACATGCTGAAATCGCTGTCCATGCCCTTCCTCGTGCATGGGCGCTCCATCGGCTCGGAACCGGATTATCCCTTCCTCGACATCGACAACGAAGCAGCCTTCTACGACGCCACCAAGCTGCTGCTGCAACTTGGCCATAGGCGTTTCGCGCTGCTGAACGGTCCCATGTATCTCGATTTTGCGATCCGGCGGAAAAACGGCGTGGACGCCGCCCTTGCCGAGCGCGGGCTGGCGTTGGACGAAGCCTGTATTAGCCATACCGCAATGACCGACGAGCAAGGCCTGCTCGTCATGGAGCGCATTCTGCAACTCGACAAACGGCCGACCGCCATTCTTTGCTCCAGCACCGTGCTGGCGCTGGGCGCGGTACGCGCCATCAACCAGGCGAAACTGAAGCTCGGCGAGGATATCTCGCTGATTGCCCATGACGACGTGCTGACGCTTTTGAAGCCAGAGAATTTCACCGTGCCGCTGACGACCACGCGCTCGTCGCTGCGCGCCGCCGGCATGCGTATCGCGGAGCGGCTGATCGCCGGGATCAAGCAAACGGAGACATTCCCCGAACAGGAACTCTGGAAGACCGAGCTGATCGTTCGCGCCTCGACCGGCGTGGCGCCGGCCGACTAGCTCAAGTCAGAATCTCGGCACCGTCTTGCCCGCGGCGCGATAGGCGGCGATGACGGTATTGGCCATCAGCATGGCGATGGTCATCGGCCCGACACCGCCCGGAACCGGTGTGATGACAGCAGCAACGTCGGATGCTTCGGCAAAGGCGACATCGCC
>DASVPC010000202.1:0-14075 GCA_036383055.1 Rhizobium sp.
GTGATCTCGCAGTTCGCGACGTTGTTCTACTTCCTGTTCTTCCTCGTTGCCATGCCGGTTCTCGGACTGGTGGAAACACCGAGGCGCATTCCAAATTCGATTACGGAGGCGGTCCTTGAGAAGCAGAGCGGCAAGACAGCCGTTCCGGCTCAAGCGTAACCGGGGAAGAGAACAATGAAAAAGCTTGTTGCCGGCCTTCTGTCGCTCGCACTCATCGGTGGCTTCGCCACGGTCGCCGCCGTTGCCGCGGAGACCAAGCCCGCCGCCGAAGAAGCGACACCGCACTACCCGCTCAAGGAGCCGAGGACCCAGCACTGGACCTTCTCCGGCCCCTTCGGCTATTACGACAAGGCGCAGCTCCAGCGTGGCCTCAAGGTCTACACGGAAGTCTGTTCCGCCTGCCATTCGATGAAGCTGGTGGCCTTCCGCACGCTGGGAGAGCTCGGCTATTCGGAAGCGCAGGTCAAGACCTTCGCGGCAAACTACGAAGTGCAGGACGGCCCGAACCCTCAGGGCGAGATGTTCACGCGCAAGGCGCTTCCGTCCGACCATTTCCCGTCGCCGTTCCCGAACGACGAGGCGGCGGCCGCCTCGAACAACGGCGCCGTGCCGCCGGATATGTCGCTGCTTGCCAAGGCGCGTGAAATCGAGCGCGGCTTCCCGCAGTTCATCTTCGACATCTTCACGCAGTATCAGGAAGGCGGCCCGGATTATATCTACTCGCTGCTGACCGGCTACGAAGAACCGCCGGCTGGCTTCCAGGTCGCGCAGAACTCGCACTATAATCCGTATTTCGATGCGGCCGCGACCTTTGCCATGCCGAAGCCGCTCTCCGACGGCCAGGTGACTTATGACGACGGTTCGCCGCAGACGGTCGATCAGTATTCGCACGATGTCTCCGCTTTCCTGATGTGGGCCGCGGAGCCGCATCTGGAGGAGCGCAAGCACCTCGGCTTCATGGTCATCATATTCCTGCTGATCTTCTCGACGCTGATCTACCTCACCAAGCGGTCGGTCTATGCCAAGGCCGGCGCTCACTAAGCGTCGCAGTCATGCAATCAACAAGAGGCGGCCCGTCGAGGCCGCCTTTTTTGTTGGTATCGTGCACGCGTCTTGGTAGGGTGCGGCCGGCCCTATCTTAGCCTGAGAGTACATATTTCCATGAAGACTATCGCTTCGGAGCTTGCTGCCAGCATTCGTTCCATTCCGGACTATCCCAAGCCGGGCATCATCTTTCGCGACATCACCACGATGCTTGGGGATGCCAAGGCGTTTCGTCGTGCCGTCGATGCGCTGGTGCAGCCCTATGCCGGTACCAAGATCGACAAGATCGCCGGCATGGAGGCGCGCGGCTTCATTCTGGGCGGCGCGGTGGCGCATCAGCTGTCGGCCGGTTTCGTGCCGATCCGCAAGAAGGGCAAGTTGCCGCACGATATCGTGCGTATCGCCTATAGCCTCGAATACGGCGTCGACGAGATGGAGATGCACCGTGATGCGGTGAACCCCGGCGAAAAGGTGATCCTGGTTGACGATTTGATCGCAACCGGCGGCACCGCCGTTGGCGCGACGCAGCTACTGCGCCAGATCGGCGCCGAAGTCGTTGCCGCCTGCTTCGTCATCGACCTGCCGGACCTCGGCGGTCGCAAGAAGCTGGAAGCACTCGATGTGCCGGTTCACACGCTGGTGGAATTCAGCGGGCATTGATAGCAAAGATCTTCTCTCCGATGGAGAGAAGGTCTCACTCGAACTCCAGCACGGTACTCTCGAAGCGTATCACCGGCACGCCATGCTGGTTCGTTCCGTCGCAAAGCATGGTGTTGAGCGTCCAGCCTGGGCGTGACGCCAGGGGGCGGCTGGAGAGCAGGGTGACGCCGTAGGCGACGGTGTCGCCGGCGAAGACCGGGCGCAGCCATTGCAGCTTCTGGAAACCGGCCGATGGGCCGAGATTGGGCGGTTTTCCGCCCTCGGCGATCAGGCGGACGGTTTCGCCTTTCCAATAATCGATGAAGGTCCTCATCCAAGCTGCGCAGGTGTGCCAACCGGAAGCGCAATGCCCGCCGAACAGCGTGTCCTTGGCCGCTTCCGCGTCCATATGGAAAATCTGCGGGTCGAAGCGCGAGGCGAAGCGGATGATGTTTTCGGGCGTGAACGTATGGCTGCCGATCTCGGCCCGTTCGCCGGTGGGGTAAAGCTCCGCCATCTTCATGGCGAGACCTCCACGGGCGAGCGCATGCGGATCATGGTGGCGTTTTCGCCGAGGCAGACGAGTTCGTCGTGCTGGTTCTTCACCTCATGCCGGAACTTGACGATGCCGATGCCGGGCCGTGAGCGCATGGCGCGGGATTCGAGCACGATGGAGCGGCCGGAGAGCATGTCGCCCGCGAGAACCGGCTTCTTCCAGTCCATGAAATCGATGCCTGGCGCGCCCTCGGATTCGGTGTCGAGCAGATAGCTGTCGCACATCATCCGCATGAACATCGCCGAGGTGTGCCAGCCGGAGGCGGCGAGCCCGCCGAGAATGCTGGCGCGGCCGGCGGCTTCATCGAGATGCATCGGCTGCGGATCGAACTCGCTTGCGAATTCAATGATTTCCTCGGCCGTCACATGCTTCGGCCCAAGCGGAAATATCTGTCCCGGCTGAAAATCCTCATATGTCAGTTTTGCCATATCCGCTACGGGCCTCCTCATCCCTCCCGAGCGCAATCGCATGTCGGGCGGGAGTGGCGCAAGTATTTTCGTGACGGGGAAAGGGGGCGACCCTTGGTAGCGCCCTGGCGATCGGCGCTCGCGCCGTGCCACGGTCCGGTCGCTGCCGGTATCCGTGCAGGGAAGATTGCCGGCACTCGGGTGAGGGCCGGCAATCGCGTTATTTCTCAGGCATTGAAGAGGAAGTTGAGGACGTCGCCGTCCTGGACGACATATTCCTTGCCTTCCGAGCGCATCTTGCCGTTTTCCTTGGCGCCGACTTCGCCCTTGAAGGCGATGTAATCGTTATAGGCGATGGTCTGAGAGCGGATGAAGCCGCGTTCGAAATCGGAATGGATGACGCCTGCGGCCTGCGGAGCCTTGGTGCCTTCCTCGATCGTCCAGGCGCGCGTTTCCTTCGGGCCGACGGTGAAATAGGTGATGAGGTGCAGCAGCTTGTAGCCGGCGCGGATCAGCTGATCGAGTCCGGCTTCCGAAAGGCCGAGCTCGGAGAGGAATTCCATCGCTTCGTCTGCGGGCAATTGCGCCACCTCCGCTTCGATGGCGGCGGAGATGATCACCACTTCGGAGTTCTGCTCCTTCGCCATTGCCGCGACGGCCGCTGTATGCTCGTTACCGGTGACGGCATCGGCTTCGGCGACGTTGCAGACGTAGAGCACGGGATGCGAGGTCAGAAGGTTCAGGCTCTTGAGGATACGGAGTTCTTCCTCGTCGAGCTTCGACAGCAAGGTGCGAACCGGCTTGCCTTCGTTCAATAGCTTGAGCGAGGCTTCCATAAGCGGCAGCATCGCCATGGACTCCTTGTCCTTACCGGTGGCGCGCTTACGCGTCTGCTCGGTGCGGCGCTCCAGGCTCTCGAGATCGGAGAGCATCAGCTCGGTCTCGATGGTCTCGGCGTCGGCAACCGGATTGATGCGGCCTTCGACATGGGTGATGTCGCTGTCTTCGAAGCAGCGCAGCACATGCACGATGGCATCGACTTCGCGGATATTGGCAAGGAACTGGTTGCCGAGGCCTTCCCCCTTCGAAGCGCCGCGCACAAGGCCGGCAATGTCGACGAAGGAAATGCGCGTCGGGATCAGCTCTTTCGACTTGGCGATCTGGGCAAGCTGCTCCATCCGCGGATCGGGAACCGCCACTTCACCGGTGTTTGGCTCGATCGTGCAGAACGGATAATTCGCCGCCTGCGCCGCCGCCGTCTTGGTCAGCGCGTTGAACAGAGTGGACTTGCCGACATTCGGCAGCCCGACGATACCGCATTTGAAACCCATGGCACCTTGTCCATATCTTGAAAATCTTTGCAGTGCGTATGGGGGAAGGGCCGTTGCGGGTCAAGTCTTGCAGGGGAAAAGCGCTGTTTTTCTGCCGCGGATCGTACTCGGACGTCCTTGTCGTCCTCTTCCTGCTCACGACCGATTGATCCGAACGGCTATGGTGGAACCGTCGTCTTGCTTGAATGGCCGGTTGCGGTGCGGTATAAACCTGTTATCAGCAACAAGCCCTTTTCCCCCTGTCATCAACGGTGGCTCCGATGAGTGACAATGATGTTGTCCTAAAACCGAAGACCAAGACGAAGCCCAAGGTCGAGCGGCCGAAGCTTTACAAGATTATTCTCGTCAACGACGATTACACGCCGCGCGAGTTCGTCATCATGGTGCTGCAAGCCGTCTTCCGCATGAGCGAGGAGGCCGGTTATCGCGTGATGATGACCGCGCATAAGCTTGGCAGCTGCGTGGTCATGGTCTGCGCCCGCGACATTGCCGAGACCAAGGCGCAGGAGGCCATCGATCTGGCGAAAAGCGCCGACTTCCCGTTGATGTTCACCACCGAGCCGGAAGAATAAACGCGGTCAATAAGGGTCAGACCATAGGGCGGCGGATCTGGAAGCCGGTCTTGTCCTGCGAGAAGCCGCAATTGGCATAAAAGCGCAATGTTGCGGGTGTCTTCGAACCGGTGAGCAGCATCACCTTGTAGCAATTCTTCTCCCAGGCCGTTGCGATGGCCTTGTGGATCAACGCCCGGGCGTGACCGCGCTGGCGATGGTCGGCATGGGTGACGACATTCTCGATCAACGCATAGGGTGCCGCGCCGCGTGTCAGGTTTGGGACGATGACCAGGGTGACGGAGGAGATGGCGAGCGTGCCGGCAAACGTCACGAAGATTGTCATGCCCGGATGCGCCAGGATGTCGATAAAGCGGCTTTCGGCCAGCGCCGATTCCAGCTCCGGATCGCCGGGATTGAGGTGCCGGTAGAGCGCGAGAAGGGTGGGGAGATCGCCGACGGCAGCCGGGCGGATCACCATCGTGTCGCCGTCATTTACGGCTTCCGCCATCTCAATCGTCCTTCTTGCCGAACATTCTCTTCAGCATTTCGGCCATTGGGCCGCTCTCGGGCATGCGTGGCTGATTGTGGTTGCGGGCCTGGTGAATGTGCGATTTGGCGACGGTTTTCTTCTCCGGCTTTGGCGCCGGTTCTTCCGCCTTGCCGCCCAGAGCCAACGCGATCTTGTTCATCAGCTGCGAATCCTCGCCGCGCACTAGCATGTCGGCATTATCGGCAATCGCGTCGAACAGCGGCTCCAGCCAGTCGCGGTCTACCTTGGCGAAGTCGCCGAGCACATGGTTCTGCACCAGCTCCTTGACGCCGGGATGGCCGATGCCGAGGCGCAGCCGCCGGTATTCCCGGCCACAATGGGCGTCGATCGACTTGATGCCGTTGTGGCCGCCATGGCCGCCGCCGGTCTTCAGCCGCACCTTGGCAGCCGTAAGGTCGAGTTCGTCATAGATGACGACGAGGTCGGAAGGCTCGAGCTTGTAAAAGCGCATGGCCTCGCCGACGGATTCGCCGGAGAGGTTCATGAAGGTCTGCGGCTTGATCAGCAGGACTTTCTGGCCGCCGAGTTCGCCTTCGGCAATCTCCGCCCGGAACTTCTTCGTCCAGGGTGAAAAGCTATGACGACGATGGATCGCATCCACGGCCATGAAGCCGATATTGTGACGGTTGCCCTGATATTTGGCGCCGGGATTGCCGAGGCCCGCGATGAGAAGCATGCGCTTCACCCTTTGGAAAATGCCGATGCCCTTCACGACAGGGAATTGACGGTAAAGTCAAGGCGGGACCACCCGTCAGTCGCCGAGGTGGAGGCCGTATTTCAGGAATATCCGCTTCTGTGTGCCGTCGGCAATCAAGCTGTCGAGCGCTGTCTGCATCCTCTTCAGCAGATCGTCCGGAAAGTCCTTCTGGCAGGCGATGCCCATGGGCTGCGCGGAGAGAACCGTTACCTTTTCGACGGCGTTGCCTTCTTTCCTCAATTTGTCGAAATAGCTTTCAGAGATCGGCATCAGGTCGATGCGGTCGCTCATCAGCTTCTTCAGCGTCGCCCTGAAGTCGCTGGCGACATCGATCCGTGGGAAATTGGCCTGCCGCAAGGCGGCCTCGGTATAGTCCTCCCGCCATGTGCCGACAGTATACTTCCGCGCCTCATCGAGCGTGGCGGCGGTAACGCTGGATCCCGTGTGTTTGATCAGGATGTTGCGGTCGACCAGCAGTGGCTGAACCCATTTGAACAGCTTGTCGCGTTCTTCATTATGGGCGGTGGCGAAGACGCAGGTCATCGGCACCGTCAGCGCTTGGGCGTAGGCTCGTGCCCACGGCATGACCTCGATCGAATAATCAACGCCGATATCAGCCATCACCTTGCGCACCTGTTCGACGGTCGCGCCGACGGCCGTCTTGCCATCGCGGTAATTGAAGGGCGGATATTCTTCCGTGGTGAAGGCGACTGTTTCTGCTCGGGCCGCGGAGAGAAGGCTAGAGGAGGAGAGGCTGAGAAGGACGAGAAGCAGCAGTTTGCGCATGTGGTTTCCCGCCCCTACGATGCTTGTGCCACGGAGGGAAGCCTGTCTGCTTGCGACCCCGCCAATGTTTTCATCAGATCATTCGGATGCTGCGGCCGATGGAACAGATAGCCCTGGCCGTAATCCAGTCCCATGGTGCGCAGTGTCGTGCACTCCTCTTCGGTCTCGATGCCTTCGGCAATGACCGTGCAGTTCATCTTGTGCGACAGCGTCGTGATGCTTTCGACCAGCATGCGGCTCTTGGCGCTGACGTCAGAGACGGTGTCGTTGATCGCGCGGATGAAGGATTGGTCGATCTTGATGATATCGACCGGGAAACGGTTGATATAGCTCAGCGACGAATAGCCCGTGCCGAAGTCGTCGAGGGCGATGCGGCAGCCGTATCGGCATATTTCGTTGATGACCATGCGGGTTTCCGGATTGTCGTCCATCAATACCGCTTCGGTGATTTCGACGACGATCCGCTTCGGGGAGATATCGTGGCGGGAGAGCAGGGCGGCGATACGGACGGGTAGTTCCGGCTCGAATTGCAGCGGCGAGAAATTGATGGCGAGATAGGTGTCCTGCATGCCGTCGAGGCGCGAGAGACGCGCAAAACTGGAGACGGCCTTCTCCATGATGCGGTTGCCGATGCGAATGATCGAGCCCGTCTCCTCGGCGACCTCGATGATCCGGGCCGGTGGCAGAATGCCCTTTTGCGGATGATGCAGCCGCATCAGCGCCTCGAAGCCGGCAATGGAGCGATCATCGATATTGACGATCGGCTGCAGGTGAGCCTCGAACCAGTCTTCGCTGAGGCCGCTCTCGATGTGGCTCTCGAGTTCGGCGCGGCGGCGGGATGCGTCCAGCATGCCGTTATCGAAGATCTGCGCGCCGTTCTTGCCATCGTGTTTCTTGGCATACATGGCGATATCGGATTTCAGCAGCAGTTCGGCGGCATTGGCGGCATGGCGAGGGTAGATGGCAATGCCGATGCTGGCACTGAGGCGGGCATCGCCGCCAAAGGGTGCTTCGAATACATCGGCGATGCGGGTTGCCATGTCGATCGCTCTTGCTTCAGCGTTCTCGGCAAGCAGCAGGATGGCGAACTCATCGCCACCGAGACGGGCGGCGATGTCGCCGGGTTCCAGCCGTGCCTGCAAGCGGGCAACCAGTTCGCGCAGAGCTGCGTCGCCGGCGGCGTGGCCCTTGTTGTCGTTGATCCATTTGAAGCGGTCGAGATCGATGAAGAGGCAGGCAAGCTCGCGCTTGCGTTTGTCCGCCTCGTTGATCTTGGCATCCAGCGCTGTCTCGAAACCCTGGCGGTTCAGCAGGCCGGTCAGATGATCGGTAATCGCCTGGCGCAGGTTCCGGTCTTCGGATTGCTTGAGATCGGTGACATCCGTCATGACTGAGAGTGAAAGACCGTCCTGGATTGCCGTCGTCTCGAGGATCAGCACGTCCATGACCCGCTCATCCCGGCAATGGAATTTTACCGTGACGTCGAAGCGGGCGGCGTTGTCAGGATGGCTGCGCTTGCGCTCGATGTATTTTGCGCGCGATTCCGGCAGGACCAGGCTTGCAAACTTGCGTCCGACCACGTTTGCGCGGGCGTAGCCGGTCGCGGCCAGCCAATAGTCGCTGACGGCGGCGATGCAATCGTCCTTGTCGAGCGAGAACAGCATGGCCGGCGTCAGATTATAGGTATCGGTGGCGCGGCGATGGGCGAGCTTCAGTTCGGTCTCCTCGCGCTCCAGCTTGCTCTGCATCGCGTTGAAGCTATGGGCGAGCCGGCCCATTTCGTCGTTGGACTGCCAGTCGACATGATGGCGCGAGCCCAGTTGCCGTGTCGCCTCGATCGCATGGGTCAGCCGCATCAGCGGCTGGATGACGAAGATTCGGTTGCCGATCAGGGCGGCGCCGAACACGGTCAGGACGGCGAAGATGAAGATCGAGATGAAGACGATCTCCTCGCTCTTCAAGCCGTCGAAGAGGCCGAGGGTCGGATAGTAGACTGTGATGGAGCCGAGGTTCTTTGCGCCATCCACGCCGTTGTAGATGATCGAACGCGAGACGGCCTCTAATGGACCCTTATAGGCTTTGGGGATGGTCGATTGGGTGACGTCGAGCTGGCCGGAGAGATCGCGGACGTTGACCTTGACGATCGCGCCTTCGGCAACCGTCGTCGCGCTGATCTGGGTAACGCTGTCCTCGTCGAGATCCCATAGCGGCTTGGCGAGCGCCTGAGCGTTGGCGATCAGCAGTACGGAGATATGGTCCTTGATTTCCTTTTCGGCCCGCCCGGACGAGAGGAAAAGGAACAACACGAAAAGCGGCGCGACGAAAACCAGCAGCGCACCGCAGACGATCGCGAAAAACCTGTTTTCGACGGAATGGTTCATAGTTCCGCTTGCTCCCCGGTCGCAGACCGGCTGATCTTGGGGCGTGCCGTTCTCTACAACTGTTTGGCGTAAACTTTCATGAATGTGTTAAATGTTGCTGAAACCATGGGGTTAATGGATTTAAACCAAGTATTGATTCCGCAAATTGCAGAAGTTCTGGTTGCTTTTATTAGAATTTAGACATGAAAAACCCGCCATCCCCTGAGGGGAGGCGGGTCTGAATGCGTAGCGATGAAGACGCTGATTAAGCGCTGGCTTCTTCGCTGCCTTCTTCTTCCGTAAGGCCGGCAGCCGGAGCGACGATCGTTGCGATCGTGAAGTCGCGGTCGGCGATGACCGGAACTACGCCCTTCGGCAGGGTTACGTGCGAGATGTGGATGCTGTCGCCGCTCTTGAGACCGGAAAGGTCAACGGTGAAGAATTCCGGGATCGCATCGGCCGGGCAATGGACTTCGACTTCGTGGCGAACGATGTTCAGCACGCCGCCGGCCTTGAGGCCCGGGGACTTTTCCTGGTTGACGAAGTGAACCGGGATTTCAACGGTCACCTGGCTGTTGCCGGAGACGCGCAGAAAGTCGATATGGAGCGTGAAGTCACGGACCGGATCGAGCTGGTAGTCCTTCGGCAGAACCTTGATCTTCGTGCCGTCGACGTCGATCGTCGCGATGGTGGTGAGGAAACCACCGGCATGAATACGCTTCGTCACTTCATTGGTGTTGAGAGTGATCGAGATGGGGGCCTGCTTGTCACCATAGATGACAGCGGGAATCAAACCATTGCGGCGAAGTTCACGGGCGGACCCCTTACCAACCCGTTCGCGCGCCTCGGCCTTGAGCTCGTAGCTTTCGTGGCTCATAGCTATTCCTTTCGAGGTTAT
This sequence comes from Rhizobium sp., assembly GCA_036383055.1. Lineage (GTDB taxonomy): Bacteria > Pseudomonadota > Alphaproteobacteria > Rhizobiales > Rhizobiaceae > Rhizobium. Next base: position 9,823 of record DASVPC010000202.1, read on the forward strand.
TTGGAGAGTTCATCCGGTCGCCGGCATGCGGGGAGCCGATTGAACTGGAGGAGGGCAAGCCCTGCCTCATCCGCGTTGCCTCCAAGGGTGTCTACGCGGACGCGTGGCGTATAGTACAAACGGGCCCAAGGTGCAAGTCTCACCGGAGAAAGCGTATCTGTGATGACATTGCAACTCTCGATAAAGAGCCGGCGATGCTATTTCTATCAACGCCTTGACATATACCCCCGGCCTCTTCAACAGTCGATTTCAATCGATCAGGGTCAAAAGGAGAGGTCGGGTATGCGCTCCAGGGCTATTGCCGCCGCCGCGGTTTTTTCCATCGGTCTTGCTGGCGCGTCGCAGGCGGCTGACGTCAACGAGCAGGGTGCCAAGGAATTGCGCAATATCCTGACGCATTCCCTCTCTCGCGATCTTGCCCGTAGCGGCTTCGTCACCGTGACGCCCTCCGGCGATCAATATCAGATCACCTACGACCTCGCGAAATTCTTCGACAAGATCAATTCCAGCGCGCTGTCGGTTACCGGTTTCAAGCCGCTATTGCTGTTCGCGCAGCCGCTCGTGGAAGGCAAATGGCATCTGAAGGGCGATAATAGCCTCGATGTTTCGGTCCATTCGCCGACAGCGGACGTCAGCTATTCGGTTGCCTCCAACTCGGTCGACGGTATTTTCGATCCGGCGCTCGAGGTGATGCGGTCGCTGGAGACGAAGAGCGATGGCATCAAGTTCTCCAGCATTGGCAGTGGCAGAAACACCGGTCACACGATGGACGCCACCATCGATAGTGCATCCTTCTCCAGTTCGGTGACCGACGGCACCGAGGCCGGCAAGGTCAATCTGCAATCGCAGGGCACGTTGCAGCGCTTCAATGAAACGGTGACCGGGCCTGGTGCCTCGTCCGTCAACCTCAGCGCCGACAGCATCGATATCAAGGCGGCGGCGACAAGCCTGCCGGCGAAAGAGCTGCGTGCACTCGTCCACTTCTTCATTCAGCACGTCAAGGCCAAGCAGCTATCCGACAGCGGCAGCGAGAAATTTGCGGAACTGGTGCGCCACGCCTTGCCCGGCTTTGGCTCTCTGGACGAAACGGTAATGCTGAACAATCTGCTGGTGACGACCGCCAAGGGAAAGGTCGGCGTCAAGACAGTTGACTACAGCTTCAAGATGGATGGCCTCACCAAGGCCTCCAACGTCAATTTCGGCCTGCGCGCGGAGCACTTCACGCCTGACGCTGACCTCATTCCGTCGACCTATGCCGCCTTCCTGCCGGAAACGCTCGATGTGCAGATCGGCATGCCCGATATCAATTTCGAGGGCATTATCGATGCGGCGCTGAAGAATGTGTCGACACGCGCAACGCCGGTTTCCGGCGAGGCGCTGAAGCGTATCGCGTTCCCGGACGGCCTTGCGACGCTCGAGTTTCCGAAAGTCAGCGCGACCTCCGGCGTCTACGATGTCGAGGTCTCCGGCGCGTTGAAGAGGGCTACCCAATCGCATGCAGGTTACTCGCTGCAGGCAACGATCCTGGCGCGTGATTTCGACAAGACGGTCACCGCCATCCAGGATGCGGCCAAGACGGACCCGCAACTGAACAAGGTGTCCTTCGGCCTGATGGCCGCCAAGGGCTTCGCCAAGACCGATCCGGACGGCCGTCTGCGCTGGGATGTCAGCATGGATGAGAACCGCACCTTCACGGTGAACGGACAGGTGTTGAAGGGGCCGAAAGGCCAGAAGAGCCCTTAAGAGTTTTTACCCGACGCTCGTTTCGGCGTCTTCGATCTGACCGAGAACCCACTTCAGGGTTCTCTTGTTTCCAACTGTTTTTCTAAGTATTTTGGGGGAATGAAATATGCGTTTCAAAGCAGTAGCCGCGGCGGCGGTTTTCGCCGCGAGCCTGGCTGGCGCGTCGCAGGCGGCTGATGTCAATGAGCAGGGCGCCAAGGATCTACTTGGCAATCTGACCTATTTCCTGCCCGACGACATGGCCAAGAGCGGCTTCGTCGCGGTGAAGCCGGTAAGCGGCCATTACGAAGTCACCTATGATCTTCAGAAGCTCTTCGACAAGCTGAATATCAGCGATATCGTCATCAGCGGTCTCAAGCCGCTAACGGCGCTTGCGACGCCGCAGGATAGTGGCCTCTGGGCCATTGAAGGCAACAACGCGATCGACGTGACGGCGCGTTCGAAGCCGGGTAGCGAGACGGACATGGAGTTTCGCTATGCGCTGGCTTCCTCCAGCGTCCAGGGGATATTCGACCCCGCGCTCCATTATGTCCGCTCGATGGATATGAAGGGCAGCGGCCTCACATTCACCAGCAAGACCACCGACAAAGACAATGGCGTGCAAAAGAACGATGCCACGGCCGACAGCATCATCTACAGGCTGTCCTCGACCGATAGCGGCGAACCGGGCAAGCTTGATCTCAAGATGGATGGCAGCCTGCAATCCCTCAACAACAAGATTTCCTCCGGCGACATGACGTTCGGCGAGGTCAAGGTCGGTGCGATCGATTTCAATGCGAGCGCGACCAAGCTGCCGTTGAAGGCACTGAACGAGATATTGCGCTTCATCTCCGATCACAAGGAAACGAAGACCTTGTCCGATAGCGAGAGCGCCGAGATCAAGGCGTTGTTGCAGAAGGCAATGCCGATTGCCGGTTCGTTCGAGGAAAAAGTCTCCATCAAGGATCTTTCCATTTCGACGCTCTTTGGCGATGGTAGCCTGCAGAATATGGGCTACTCCTTCAAGGTGGATGGGCCGAGCAATGCGATGAATGCCGGTTTCGGCCTGAGTGCCGAAAAGCTCACCCTGGCTTCCGGTCTGGTGCCGCAAGACTATGTCGCCTTCATTCCCAACGCTGCCGAAATGCAGGTGCAAGTGCCGAACCTGAACTTCAGCGCTCTCGCGGACGTTCTGCAGCAGACCGACTTCAACCATCCTGCCGGTCAGGAAGCCGTGGACAACCAATTGCAGCGGGCCATGTTTCCGGATGGAACGATGACGGTCAATTTTCCGAAGATCAGTGCGGTTTCGGGGCTCTACGACATTGAAGCTTCCGGCAGCATGCGCGGCGCTCTGGGCGATAGCGACCGGGTCACTATGAACATGACAGTGCTTGCCCGTGACCTCGACAAGACGATTGCCGCTGTCCAGGAGGCCGCCAAGACACAGCCGGATCTCAACCAGTTCTCCTTCGGCTTGATGATGGCCAAGGGTTTCGCCAAGACCGATCCCGACGGACGTTCGCGTTGGGAAGTCAGCATCGCCGACGACAAGACCGTGACGATCAACGGCCAGGTCATCAAGTAAGCTGCTCGAATACCAGAATGCGAAGATGTTTGTCCTAAGGCCGCTGGCCCAGCGCTCGATTTCTCTCCTATGGGCCGGCCAGGTGCTGGCGGCGACCGGATCCGAATTCTACATGGTCGCCGTTGTCTGGATCGCGGCGGATTTCATCGGCAGCAACGCGGGCTACGTGTCTGCGTTGCAGTCGGGCATGCTTCTGTTCGGCAGTCTCTTCGGCGGCATACTGACGGATCGCTGGCGGCATAGCACGACGATGATTTCGTCCGACGTGCTGCGCGCGCTGCTATTGCTGGTGCTGTCCGTCGCCGGCTTGATGCATGTCATGAGCTTGCCGTTGCTGATTGTGCTTGCCGGATGTATCGCCTTGCTGACGGCAGCGTTCGATCCGTCGTTGCAGGCGACCTTGCCGACGATCGCTGTCGATCCCGACATCCGGCATGCGACCAACGGATTGTTCGACGCGACAAGGCGCATGGCCCGCATTTTGGGACCAAGCTTGATTGCGCTGGTCAACGGCTTCCTGCCGAAATCTCAGTTCTTCACCGTGACGGCGGCGACATTGCTGTTGTCGGCGCTAGCGGTCTGGCTGGCTGTCGCCAGACTGCCGCCCGCGCCTCGCCGTCGCGATTTCTCGGGCGCGGCTGCGGTGATTGACGGCGTGCTGGGCGGATGGAGGGCGGCGCGGGGTCATGCCGCCATCCTCTATGGGCTGTTCACCAACCTGATGGGAAATATCGCCTGGGCCATGGGCATTCTGCTCGGAATGATCCTGCACCTGCGCGAAACCAGCACCGATCCCTTGACCGATTACAGCCTGATGATGACGGCCTACGGTGTCGGCAACGTAACGACCAACCTCATCCTCAGCAACATGAAGCCACGGCGGCCGGTGGTCTGGATCATCGTGGCAAAACTGATTTTCGGCACCGGCGTTTTCCTGCTGCCG
>DASVPC010000203.1:0-26197 GCA_036383055.1 Rhizobium sp.
TCCTTGATCAGCGTCGTGCGCGCCAGATAGTAGAAAGCCTCGACATCATAGTCGGCAATCCCCTCTTCCATTCCTTCAAGCAGCGACAGGACTTCCCGGAGCGTGACCGGCACCTTCGCTTCCTTCAGCTTCAGGAAGAAGGGAATAAACAAGCCTATGCCCTTTCTTGGCCGATCTCCTCCAGATCATACGGCGTGGTCTGGTAGATTTCGTTGATCCAGTTGCCGAAGAACAGATGCGCATGGCTGCGCCAGCGGTTCTGCGGAGGGATTTCCGGGTCGTTATGCGGGAAGTAGTTGTGCGGCATCTTGATCGGCACGCCCGCATTCACATCGCGGAAATATTCGTCCGCCAGCGAGGTGGAATCATACTCCACATGATTGAACATGTAGAGCCGGTTGCAGGCCTGTTCGTGCACGAGACAGATCCCCATTTCGCTCGATTCCATCAGGATCTGCAGGCTCGGCACCTTTTCGATGTCGTTGCGGCGCACTTCCGTCCAGCGCGAGACCGGAATGGCGAAATCGTCGGAAAAGCCGTTGAGGTAGACGGAGGACGGCGCGAGGTTCTGGTGGCGATAGACGCCGAAGGCCTTTTCATTGAGCGTATGCTTCGGCACGCCATGGAAATGATAGGCGGCGGCCATCGCGCCCCAGCAGACGTTCATCGTCGAATGGACATTGGTCGCCGTCCAGTCGAAGATCTGCCGCATCTCGTCCCAGTAGGTGACCTCTTCGTATTCCAGCAGCTCGATCGGCGCGCCGGTGATGATGAAGCCGTCAAACTTGCGGTGCTTCACCTCTTCCCAGGTCTGGTAGAAGGAGAGCAGATGCTCTTCAGAGGTGTTCTTGGCCTTGTGGCCGCCGACGCGCACCAGCGAGAATTCCACCTGCAGCGGCGAGGCGCCGACAAGGCGCGCCATCTGCACCTCGGTCTTGATCTTGTTCGGCATGAGGTTGAGAAGCCCGATCTGAAGGGGACGGATATCCTGACGGATTGCCATCGTCTCAGTCATCACCCGCACACCCTCGTTCTGGAGGGCTTCGAACGCGGGAAGCGTATCGGGAATCTTGATGGGCATCGTTATCACTCGACCAAAAAACAAAAAACCGGCCGCGATCATGAATCGCTACCGGTCCGCACGCGGCCCTTTAGCGACTTATTTAACGTGGCTGCAAGCCGGCCGGCCAAATCACCACAAGGGAAATTCAATAAACCCGCGGCCTCTGTCGGTCAATGGGCAAGCTCTTGAGGGCAGGGCAGTGAACTCGGGTGAATGGAAGATGTCCGGGAGCCTGGGAGGGCTGTCCTTTGCTGGTTGCGCTGAAAGATGGCGGCGAATGGAGGATCTACAGCCTGAAACACCGTCATTTGGGTACAGAGTGCTGGATTGTCATGATTCTGATCTAGATTGTATACCCACAACGTCTGCTTTCGAGAGGCAAGCCGACTTTGCTGAATGGAACGAATATGACACTGGATACGATACTGCCTTTTCTAGGGCATTCCGAACAGGATACAGGGCTGGCCGACCTGTTGGCCTCCGTCGGGTTTGACGTTTCCCTGATGCTGGGGCGAGCCCAACGTGGCGCCGGCACCGGACACTGCGAGCTAAACTCCCTGGGCATTGAACTCGCCTTCGACTTTCATACTGGCTATAAAACCAGGTTCGGAATGCCCAGGGATGGTGGCAAAGCGATCCTTTCGGCGATCTTTGCGTACGGCAAGCCCAACGAAATGCGTGCAGCTTATGTTGGGCCGCTTCCCTTCAGTCGCAATCCTATTCACAACCGCGACGACGCACTGCTAGAATTCGGTTTGCCTCTACGAACCGAAGAAGAGGATGGCATTGTCGAATGGGACCAATGGGTGAAAGACGGCGTGCAGGTGCGTACGGAATACCTTGACGACGGCTCCCTTTTTATCTGCACCTATTCGATGCCCTTTATCGGAACCGCATCCAGCTAGCACAGCCACGGTGGATGAAGGCAATCCCGACTCGAATTGGTGCCCCTCACAGACGCTCAAGGAAGTGCTGCATGCCGTAGCCGAGACGCTGCCTCGCCGTTGCGATCGACAGCCAGAAGAAGCGGAAGCGAATGGGGTCGCTGCCGTCGAACGGCGTCATTTCGAGATGAAGCCAGCTATCGGGTGTCGCTTCGGGCAGGGTGCAGCGGAAATAATGTCTCTGATGATGATATTCGCGCCCGTCCTTTTCGAAGCGGTAGTCGTGAATGCCGAGCGGCCGCAGTTCCGCCGCCGCAAGACCGGTCTCTTCCTCGAATTCGCGTGCAGCCGCTGCCGCTATATCCTCGCCCGGCTCGACAGTACCACCGGGAACCTGCAGCTTGACGGCGGGGAAGTCCGGCTCATCGAACACCAGCAGATGCCGGCCGCGCAGCGCGTGGATCAGGACTTTGACGGCATCCGGCTGCATTACTTCCCCTGACCGCGCGCCATGAAGGCGAGGCGTTCGAAGAGGTGCACATCCTGCTCGTTTTTCAACAGCGCGCCGTGCAGCTTCGGCAGGACCGTCTTGGCGTCACTGCGCAAGGTCGCCGGATCGACATCGTCGGCGACGAGGAGGCGGATCCAGTCGAGGGCTTCGGAGGTGGACGGCTTCTTCTTCAGGCCCGGCACATCGCGTATCTCGAAGAATTGGGTAAGGGCCGCCCGCACCAGCGCCTGCTTGATGCCGGGATAATGCACCTCGACGATGCGCGTCAGCGTCTCGACATCGGGAAAGCGGATATAGTGGAAGAAGCAGCGGCGCAGGAAGGCGTCCGGCAGCTCTTTTTCATTGTTGGAGGTGATGATGACGATCGGCCGGATGGCGGCGCGGATGGTTTCGCCGGTCTCGTAGACATGGAACTCCATGCGGTCGAGTTCCTGCAACAGGTCGTTTGGGAATTCGATGTCGGCCTTGTCGATCTCGTCGATCAGCAGCACGCATTTCTGCGACGCTGTGAAGGCCTGCCAGAGCTTGCCCCGCCGGATGTAGTTTTTGACGTCATGGACACGCTCGTCGCCCAACTGGCTGTCGCGCAGGCGCGAGACGGCATCATATTCGTAGAGGCCCTGCTGCGCTTTCGTGGTCGATTTGATGTTCCATTCGATCAGGTCGAGACCGAGGGCGGTTGCCACCTGACGGGCCAGTTCCGTCTTACCGGTGCCAGGCTCGCCCTTGACCAGAAGCGGCCGTTCCAGCCGGATGGCGGCATTGACGGCGACCATCAAATCCTTGTCGGCGATATAGTCCGCAGTTCCCTGAAATTGCATCGGAAGGCTTTCATCAATATTTGAGGTGCAAGCTAGCCGCTGGCCTTACTCGGTTCAAGGCATGAGACGGTGTATATATTGAACGTGATCGCCCTGATGAGCTGCATGGATGGACATGTGGGCAGGTGATGGTTAACTGACGATACGTGCGTCGCAGGGAAGTGTTGATGGCAGTTGAAACGCAAGCCGCGCCGAATATTCAGGGGAACGACCGGGTCGGATACGATTTCAGCGTTCTCTATCGGCTGAGGATGATGTTCTCCGCCTTTTGGGGTTCGGCGGTTCGCATCAGAATCATTTCGCTGACGGTCGCGCTGTTCGTGATCATTCTGGGCACGGCCTATGTTCAGGTCCTGCTCAACAGCTGGAATGCGCCTTTCTACGATTCGCTGGCGCGGCGCGATACCGGTGCCTTTTTCCACCAGCTCGGCGTTTTCGGCATCATTGCCGGCTCGCTTCTCATCCTCAATGTCATCCAGGCCTGGCTCAACCAGATGACCGCGCTCTACATGCGCGAGGGTCTGGCGCGAGATCTCGTCGATCAATGGCTGAAGGCCAAGCGCGCGCTTCGTCTTGCCTCCTCCGGCCTGATCGGCGTCAATCCGGACCAGCGGCTGCATGAGGATGCGCGCAATCTCGCCGAGAGCACCACGGGCCTGGCGATCGGCCTGGTGCAGGCGACCATCCTGCTCCTGAGCTTCATCGGCGTGCTATGGGAACTGTCCAGCGGCATGGTCTTTCACTACAACGACGTGAGCTTCTCGATCCCCGGCTACATGGTCTGGGCCGCGATTATCTATGCCGGTTCGGCGTCATTCCTCAGCCAGTTCGTCGGTCGCCGGCTGGTGCGGCTGAATGCCGACCGCTATTCCAAGGAAGCCGAGCTGCGCTTTGCGCTGATGCATGCCAATGAACACATGCCGGCGATCACCATTGCTGGCGGCCAGGAGAATGAGCGCCGGCGGATCAATCTCGATATTTCCGCCGTGCTTGCCGTCATCCGTCAGCTTGCCATCGCCAATACCAATCTCACCTGGGTTTCGGCCGGTTACGGCTGGCTTGTGCTGATTATCCCGATCCTGGTGGCCGCGCCCGCCTATTTTTCCGGCGGGCTGACCTTCGGACAGCTGATGGTGGCGGTTGGCGCTTTCAATCAGGTCAATACGGCCTTGCGCTGGTATGTCGCCAATTTCGGCCCGATCGCCGAATGGCGCGCGACGCTGATGCGCGTCACCGATTTCCGCCAGGCGCTGATGGAAATGGATGACACGACGCCGATGCCGCACACCATCGCCTTCGACGAGGCACCTCCCGGCACGATGGTGTGGACCGACATGGAGATTTCCACCAAGACCAGCGAGGATGCCATGGAAAACGGCTTCCGCATTCGCGAGGGCTCGGTGACCATCGCTGCCGGCGAGCATGTCATGGTCAATGGCGATCACGGCGTGAACCGCAGGCTGCTGTTCCAGTCGCTGGCGCATCAATGGAATTGCGGCTCCGGCACCATCAGTATGCCGCCGATGGAAGACATGCTGTTCATGCCGCACACACCCTATGTGCCGGGCGGCACGCTGCGGGAAGCGATCTGTTTCCCAGAGGATGGGGATGCCTATGACGAAGCCGCCGTCGAAGCCGCGATGGACAAGGTCGGCCTTGGCCGCATCAAGGGCCGACTCGATACGCAGGCGCGCTGGGACCGGCTGCTCGACAATGATGAGCAGAAGGCCGTCGCCTTCGCGCATCTGCTCTTGGCAAAGCCGAAATGGATCATCCTCGACGAAGTCATGGAAGGGCTGGAGCTGGATGTCCAGGCCAAGTTCTCGGCGCTGTTGACGGAATTTACCGACGCAACCGTGATCTATATCGGTCGCTCCGACGCCTATCTCCAGGCGATGTCGCCGCGGGTCCTGCATCTCCAGGCGCTGGTGCCGCACGAAGAGGAGGTCGCCGCTGCAACCACGCCTGTGGAACCGGCTGCGGCAACGAAGGCCGATACCAAGAAGGCGAAGGCTCCATCGCGGTAATTTTCGGGTGATAGCTGTGGTGAAATGGCAGAAACAAGCCGGTCTGCCAATTGTCGTCTATTGCACGGCTGAGGAACCCTTCCGATACCGCAATCGCTCGACAAGCAAGTTGAAAGCAGAAGAGCTTTGCCGGCGGCTGGGGTAATAGAGGTGGAACCCGGCGAATGGTTGACACCAGTCCTCAAGCACGCGGCGCAGCGATCTCTCAGCAAGATGGGGCGCCGCGCTGCTTTCCAGAACAAGGGCGATGCCATGTCCTTTCAGCGCAGCCTTGATCAGCAAACCGGCATCGTTAAACACCAGTTGCCCCTGGGGACGCACTTTGACGCTTAGCCCGCTCTTGCTGAACTCCCAGGCGTAGATTGCGCCCGTCGCGGATCGGCGATAGCCGATGTTCGCATGGGATGCCAAATCATGCGGAGTTTCCGGGACGCCGCACTTTTCCAGGTAATCCGGTGACGCCACTGCCGCCATGCGCAGATCGGGGCCGATGGGAACCGCGATCATATCCCTGGCAAGCTCTTCTCCGATCCTGACGCCTGCGTCGAAGCGTTCGCTGACGATATCCGTATGACGGCCCGATACGGTCAGTTCCACGTTGATTGCGGGGTACCGCGACACGATATCGTCGATCGCGGGCCAAAGGATCGTGTGAGCCGCCCGCTCCGGTGTGAGAATTCTAATCGTCCCGCCAATGGTGTTGCGCATAGATGTGACGGCTGCAAGCCTCTCCGACACTTCATCGAGTGCCGGGCGCAATGTCTCGATCAGCTGACGGCCAGCCTCGGTCGGCGCGACGCTTCTGGTGGTCCGATTGAGAAGCCTGATGTCGAGCCGGGTTTCGAGCCGACGCATCGCCTGGCTGAGGGCCGATTGGGATATGCCGAGCCTGACGGCCGCACGGGTGAAGCTGCCTTCCTCCGCGACGACAAGCAAATTCATGATGTCCCCGAGGTCTTCCCGCTTCATTGCCTGATCCCTACTTATTAATAATAAATTATAATAGGAACATACCACATTATCCATCTAATCGTTGAGTGCTCTGGCGAATATGTTGAAGGCGAGCCGATTTCCGGGCCGGCCAGAGTGTTCAGAAGCGACGACCGCCGAACCGGCTCTCGTCGTTTTGAAATGTGGAGTATCGCATGAAAAGAAGAAGCCTATTGAGCCTTGCGGCTGCCCTCTCGATGGCCGTCGGCATCCCGAGGGCGCGTAAAGCGGCGGCAGCATCGGGGCGTACCTTCGTCCTCGTCCATGGCGCATTTCACGGTGGTTGGTGCTGGAGCCCGGTCGCGGACATCATGCGAACGCAAGGCAATCGGGTTTTCACCCCGACATTCACTGGTGTCGGCGAACGCGCGCATCTTCTCAATCCGACGATCGATCTCAATACATTCATCAGCGACGTCACCGGTGTTATTGTCGCCGAGGAGCTCCACGACATCGTTCTGGTCGGCCATAGTTTCGGTGGATATGTGATCAGCGGTGTGGCCGACCGGATGGCCGACCGCATCGGCTCCATGGTCTATCTCGATGCTCCGATGGGATCGAACGGTGTGTCGGTCTTCGGCGAGGCGCCGGCAGATGTGCGCAAGGCACGCATGGATGCGGCTACGGATGTGAATGGTACACGGGCTGTTGCACCGCCATCCTCCAGAAATTTCGGTCTGTCAGCCCCTCTTCAAATCGCCTGGGTCGATCGCCGTATGACCCCGATGCCGCTCAAGGCCTATGACACTCCGCTGCTCCTGAAGGGGCCTCCCGGTGGCGATCTTCCAAAGCAGTTCATCCGCTGCACGACGCCGGCACTTCCGAACATCGAGGCATCCGCCCGCTATGCCAGGGAGCACGGCTGGAAATATTCCGAGCTACCGACCGGCCACGACGCCATGGTCTCGATGCCCAAGGAAGTGGCGACGATGTTGATGGCATCGTAACTGCCGCCTTTTCTCGATCATTGCTGAACACCACCCCTCCAACAGTCACAAGCGTGGAATGTACGACACCATGAAAACTGTACTTGCAAGACGAGATTTGTTCCGCGCCGGCCTCGCAGCCTCCATGCTCGCCGTCGCTCCCACGATCGTGCTGGCGAAAAGCAAAACCAGCGGCGACAAGGCGGCGGCGAATGGAGGGGCACGGATCGACTACAACGACGTGCAGGTCCTTTTCGCGGACCTTCAGGTCTCGCTGGTGGCAGGCAGCAAAACCGTCTCCCCCGAGGCCCTGGGCCGCTCTGCCGCGGCACTGGCGAAAGTCGCCACCGTCCTCAAGCTTCCAATGTTGTTCAGCGTGGTGCCGGAACGCAAGGGAGAGCCGGTCCTGATACCGGAGCTTTTGCCCTATGCGACACAGGCCAACACCTTGAAGCGGACATTGACAGGTCCGTTCATGGACAAGGCAACGGTTTCGGCGCTTGCATCCAATGGGCGCAAAACGCTTATCGTCGCGGGATTTGCCGCCGAAGTGGTCGTTCTACAGACGGTGCTGGATGCCGTTGGGGCTGGCTACAAGGTCCAATATGTGACCGATGCTATCGGAGGACTGTCTGAACGGACCGAAGCTACGGCATTGCATCAGGCGGAGCTTGCCGGAGGGGTCCCGACATCGGTCGTCAGCCTGACGACGCGGATGGCGCCTGACATCTTCCACTCTCCCGGTTCGGAAGCGTTCTCGGCCATTGTGCCGTTGCTGTAGTATCGCCGTACCGCCTGTTCCCAAGGCATTTTCGAGAAGCGGCTGGCCTCGCCATCATACCAAGATCCCAAAACCAAAATGCCCCGTCGATAAGACAGGGCATTTTTCATAAAATCAGTACGGCCGATGGCTCAGTCCTTGGCGCGCTCGACGTAGGAAACGTCTTCCGTGGCGATAACGACGCGGGTGCCGGCATTGATGTGCGGCGGCACCAGGGTGCGGACGCCGTTCGACAGGATTGCAGGCTTGTAGGACGAGGAGGCCGTCTGGCCTTTGACGACCGGTTCCGTCTCGGCAATTTCCAGCGTGACGTGGCGCGGCAGCTGGAGTGCCAGCGGAATGCCTTCATGGATCGACAGGACGCAGGTCATGCCTTCCTGCAAGAAGGCCTTCTGGTCGCCCATGGTTTCGACATCGACGACAACCTGGTCGTAGGTGGCCGGGTTCATGAAGTGGAAGCCTTCGCCGTCTTCATAGAGATACTGGAAGTTCACGTCTTCGACGAAGGCGCGCTCGACCTGCTCGGTGGTGCGCCAGCGCTCAGACACCTTTACGCCGTCGACGATGCGGCGCATGTCGACCTGAGTGACCGGCGTACCCTTGCCCGGATGAAAGTTCGCGGCGGTGAGAACGACGTAGAGCTTGCCGTCGACGTCGAGAACGTTGCCCTTGCGGACCGAAGAGGCGATGACCTTGACCATAAGACTTCCTTGTAACTCTGCTTGCCGCGTCGTAGAGGACTGTCGAAGTATACCCCGAGACGCAGCTATTGTTTGCTTGGGGGCGCAACTACCCTAAATCAGCGGAAATAGCCACCCCCAACCCCGGCGGTCTTGAGAAGAAAGCATCGATGGAGCCAACCAGCAGCAGAGCGTCCCCCTGGTGGACCCGCAGCGTCCATGCGGACCGGCGGCCGTTCCTCCTTGGCCGCAACGCCATCCAGGCGGCGCTGCGCGGTTTCTTCGCGCGCCATGACTTCATCGGGGTCGACACCGCGACGCTGCAGGTATCGCCGGGCAACGAGGCGCATCTGCATGCTTTCGCCACCGAGGCGCTGACGACCGACGGCCAGAAAGCGCCCTTCTATCTCCACACCTCGCCGGAATTCGCCTGCAAGAAGCTGCTTGCCGCCGGCGAAGAGCGCATTGCCTGTTTCGCCCATGTCTACCGCAATCGCGAGCGCGGCCCGCTGCACCATCCGGAATTCACCATGCTGGAATGGTATCGGGCCGGCGAGACCTATGAGACGCTGATGAATGATTGCGCCCAGCTGCTGGCGTTGGCGGCGGAGACGGTCGGGGCGAAGAAGTTGACCTATCGTGGCGCGGAGACCGATCCGTTCCTTGCGCCGGAGCGTATCAGCGTTGCCGCCGCCTTCGAGCGTCATGCGGGGATCGACTTGCTCGGCTCGGTCGGTCTCGACGGCTCCACGGATCGCGAGCATCTGGCGTCCGAGATGCGGCGTGTCGGCATGCGGGTTGCCGCCGACGATCATTGGGCCGATCTCTTCAGCCGTGTGCTGGTCGAGAAGGTCGAGCCCTATCTGGGCTTCGGCCGGGCGACGATCCTCGATGAATATCCGGTCTCGGAAGCTGCGCTTGCCCGGCCTTCGGCTGGGGATCATCGCGTGGCGGAGCGCTTCGAACTCTATGCCTGCGGCGTCGAGCTTGCCAATGCTTTCGGTGAGCTCACCAATGCCAAGGAGCAGCGGCGGCGGTTCGAAATCGAGATGGCCGAGAAGGCGCGGATCTACGGCGAGACTTATCCGCTGGACGAGGATTTTCTGCAGGCGCTGGCCGTCATGCCGGAAGCGAGTGGCATTGCGCTGGGCTTCGACCGGCTGGTAATGTTGGCGACCGGAGCTTCCAGGATCGAGCAGGTTCTCTGGGCGCCGGTATCGGAGTTTGGTTCATGAATGTGATGCGCCCAATCAGAACTGTCGATGACCTCGAGCAGGCCGGCTTGATCGACGGCGCCGAGGCGCTTTCGCTCGAGGCGGTGGCGGAGCGCTATGCCATAGCCCTGACGCCGACGATCGCCCGATTGATCGACAAGGCCGACCCCGCCGATCCGATTGCCCGGCAATTCGTGCCGGATATGGCCGAACTTGTCGTTACGCCGGAAGAGCGGGCCGATCCGATCAGCGATCACGCCTACAGCCCGGTCGAGGGCATCGTCCATCGCTATCCCGACCGCGTTCTACTGAAGGCCGTGCATGTCTGCCCGGTCTATTGCCGTTTCTGTTTTCGCCGCGAGATGGTCGGGCCACAGGGGCTCGGCACGCTGGATGGCGCGGCGCTCGATGCCGCTTTTGCCTATATCCGCGATCACAAGGAGATCTGGGAAGTCATCCTCACCGGCGGCGATCCGCTGGTGCTGTCGCCACGCCGGCTGGAGGAGATGCTGCGGCAGCTCGCCGATATCGAACATGTGAAGATCGTTCGCTTCCATACGCGCGTGCCAGTCGTGGATCCGCTGAAGATCGACGGGGCGCTGATCGCGGCGCTGAAGGCGAGCGGCAAGACCGTCTATGTGGCGCTGCATGCCAATCATCCGCGCGAACTGACGGCAGAGGCGCGCGCCGCCTGCGCCCGGTTGGTGGATGCCGGCATCGTGCTCGTCAGCCAGTCGGTGTTGCTGAAGGGCGTCAATGACGATCCGGATGTGCTGGCTTCATTGATGAAGGCCTTCGTCGAAACACGGATCAAGCCCTACTATCTGCATCATCCCGATCTCGCCCCCGGCACCGGCCATTTCCGGCTGGCGATCGCGGAGGGGCAGGCAATCGTCGCCGCGCTGCGAGGCCGCATCTCCGGCCTTTGCCAGCCCACCTATATTCTCGACATCCCCGGCGGTCACGGCAAGGCGGATATCGGCAAAAGCGCTGTTCGTGACATCGGCGAAGGTTGCTATTCTATCTCGGACTATCGCGGCGGCGAGCATATCTATCCACCGGAAGGGCAGTGAAGCGGCTTTCCGCTCCTGTGTTGTCTTCCGCTGTCTGCAACTCCAAATTTCATAGGAACTCGCGTGGAAATTTGGCACATTAACCTTGCCGCGACGTGCCGTTTTTTCTTACATCCTTGCGGATAAATTTTAGCATTGTTAAATATTGCGCTGTAAACGACAGGTTGCATGGCTTAAATATCGTAAATTTTATTTAGATAAGCCTTATATTAAAGATATTCTTGCTAAGTATAGCCTTGTTATATTTACCACGTCGCTTAGTGGAATGTTCTATTTTACCTGTTACTTCTCAGGCGAAGATAAGGCCGCGTTACTGTGGCCGTGTTTGTGATTGCCTGGAGGGACGACAGGATGAATGAGACGATTCGCGATTTGCTGGCCAAGTTCGGCGCACTTCCCGTGACGATAGACCAGATTGCCGATGATGCCGATCTCTATGCGGCGGGGCTTTCCTCCTTCGCATCGGTACAATTGATGCTCGGCATCGAGGATGCCTTCGACATCGAATTTCCCGACAATCTGCTCAACCGCAAATCCTTCGCCAGCATCGTTGCCATCGAAAAGACGGTCGGCATGATCCTGGATAGCCGAAAGGTCGCCTGATGAACGTGGCGGTCGCTTTGGTCAGGGCCGACGACGCGATGGTGGTGCGAGCCGCGCGTGTCGCGGCGATCGCGGGCAAGCATGCCGACGTGGTCGACGTCGAAGGCCGCTTTCCGCGCGAGGCGGTCGAGGCGATGCGGGCCGAAAAGCTGCTGTCGATCCAGATTCCCGCCGATCTCGGCGGCGAAGGGGCTTCGATCACCGAGATCGCCGAGCTCTGCTCCATCCTCGGTCAGGCCTGTGCCGCCAGCGCCATGGTTTTCGCCATGCATCAGATCAAGCTGTCGAGCCTGGTCGAACACGGCGCCGGCAGCGACTGGCACCGCGACTTCATGCGCCGCATCGCCAGGGAGCAGCTTCTGCTGGCTTCGGCGACCACGGAAGGCGGCATTGGCGGCAATCTGCGCAACAGCATCTGCGCCATCAAGGTCGAGGGTGACAGCTGCTTTCTGGAGAAGGACGCGACCGTCATCTCCTATGGCGCCCATGCCGATGCGATCCTGATTACGTCGCGCAGCCATGCCGAGGCGGCCTCGTCCGATCAGGTGCTGACGGTTTTTCTGAGAGATCAATATAGGCTTGAACGCACGGTCGAGTGGAACACACTCGGCATGCGCGGCACCTGCTCCGACGGTTTCCTCTTCAAGGGGGAGGCGCCGGCCGAACAGATACTGCCGAAACCCTTTGCCGAGATTGCCGCGCAGTCGATGCTGGCAAGCTCGCATCTGCTCTGGAGCGGCGTCTGGTACGGCATTGCTGCTGATGCCGTCGCCCGCACCCAGGCCTTCGTGCGCGCCGCCGCCCGCAAGTCTCCCGGCACTCAACCGCCCGGCGCACTGCGGCTGGCGGAAGTCTCTGGCCTGTTGCAGATGGTGAAATCCAATGTCGTCGCCGGGCTGAAAACCTATGAGGAGGCGAAGGCCGATGCCGATCGTCTCTCCTCGATGGCCTTTGCCGTCGCCATGAACAACGTCAAGATCGCCTCATCGGAGATGATCCTGCCGATCATCAACCACGCTATGCTGATCTGCGGCATCATGGGCTACAAGAACGGCACGCCCTACAGCCTCGGCCGCCATCTGCGCGACGCCCATTCCGCTCAATTGATGATCTCGAATGACCGCATTCTCGGCAATACGTCGACCATGCTGCTCGTCCACAAACAAGATACCAGCCTGTTGGGGTAATCGTCATGGATATGCAAACCTCGTTTCTCGACCGCCTTTTCGAATCCGGTCTTCTGATCGACACCGGCGTTGACGGTCTCTATGGCCGCAGCGGCCAGTTCGAAGATGTCATTGCCGCTTTTGAGCGCCTGATCGACAGGTTCGGCGGTGCCGATGGCGCCGAAGCCATCCGCTTTCCGCCGGGCATGAACCGCGCCTTCTTCGAGACCAGCGGTTACATGAAGAGCTTTCCGCAGCTTGCCGGCACCGTGCACAGCTTTTGCGGCAACGAACTCGACCATATGAGCCTGTTGAAATGCATGGAAGTCGGCGAAGACTGGACGAAAGACCAGGAGGCGACCGATATCGTACTGACGCCGGCGGCCTGCTATCCGCTCTATCCGACGGTCGCCAAGCGTGGCGCATTGCCGGAAGCCGGCGCGCTCTTCGATCTGCAATCCTATTGCTTCCGCCATGAGCCTTCCAAGGATCCGGCCCGCCAGCAGCTGTTCCGCATGCGCGAATATGTCTGCATGGGCACCGACAAGCATGTGACGGATTTCCGCCAGAGCTGGATGGATCGCGGTATCGAAATGATGAAGGCCGTCGGTCTCGATGTCGTCATCGATGTCGCCAACGATCCGTTCTTCGGCCGCGCCGGCAAGATGCTCGCCAACAACCAGCGCGACCAGAACCTGAAGTTCGAGCTCCTGATCCCGATCACCTCCTCCGCCAACCCGACCGCCTGCATGAGCTTCAACTATCACCAGGACGCCTTCGGCGCGAAATGGGGCCTGAATTTTGCGGACGGCAGCGTCGCGCACACGGCCTGCGTCGGTTTCGGCCTGGAGCGCATCGCGCTGGCGCTGTTCCATCATCATGGTCTCGATACCAGGGATTGGCCCGAGAGCGTGCGCAAGGCGCTGTGGGGCTGATCGTGGCTTCCATCTTTGCGGGCCTCGATCCCGCCGCCTACAAACCACATGCGCTGCACGACAGCGAGCGCATGTGGCCGGAAACCAATTGCTATATCGATCTCTGGATCGAGGTGCTGTCGAGCCTAAGACTGCCACCAGAGGCCATGCTCGGTTTTACGATGGGTCAGGATTTCGAGGGCGATCAGTTCACCTTCTTCAAGGCGCCGCTTGAGGATCTCGAGGCACTCTACGGCATTCGCTGCACGGAACTGGCGATCTATGACAAGGTCGAACGCCATGTTGTCGAGCAGATCGGCCGCGGCCGGCTCTGCTTGGTGGAGATGGATTCCTTCTATATGCCTGACACGCAGGGGGTCGGCTATCGCCGCGAGCACGGCAAGACGACCGTTGCCATCAACCGGCTGGATCTGGCGGGCCGCGAGCTTGATTATTTCCACAATGGCGGTTTCTTCCAGCTGTCGGGTGAGGATTTCGATGGGCTGTTCCAGCTGCATCTGACGGACGAAGACCTGCCCTTCCTGCCCTATACGGAGTTTGCGAAGTTCCCGGAGATCAGGCCCGGCGAGGCGGCTATCCGGCAGACGTCGCGGCAACTATTGGCCTTCCATTTCCGTCGCCGGCCCGTCGCCAATCCCATCCGCGCCTTCGCGGCGGTTTTCCCGGCGCAGGTGGAAGCCTTGGCCGAGCGGCCTTTCGGCTTCTTCCATAAATATGCCTTCAACACGCTGCGTCAGCTCGGCGCCAATTTCGAGCTGGCGGGCAGCCATCTCGATTGGCTGTCGGCGGATTTTGCCGGGGCCGCCAGTGAAGCACGACGGATTTCGGAAGTGGCGAAATCGGTGCAGTTTCAGCTTGCCCGCGCCATCACGCGCAAGAAATTCGAGCCGTTGCAGACGGCGCTTGATCCGGCGGCGGATGCATGGGATTCCATGATGGGGCTGCTGGAACAAAAGCTTTAGGGATCTAATGCACGGGCGTTTGGCTGATATCAGCGGCAAGACGCTGCTGAGCGAAGGGTGGAATCTGGTTCTGACGGATGCGGGCGCCTGCGCTTCGCCCTCGGAGCTGCCGGTTTCGGCCGGGCTTATCCCGGCGCCGGTGCCAGGCACCGTGGCCGAGGCGCTGGAGAGGGCTGGGCTTTTCGACCGGGAACATCCGCATCCGCTCAACGACCGGGACGCCTGGTATCTCTGCCGGCTGGTCGATGCCGAGGCCGGCAATGCCGTGCTGCGGTTCGAGGGATTGGCGACACTCTGCGACGTCTTTCTGAACGGCCGGAAAATCCTCGTCTCCGAAAGCATGTTCGAAGCGCATGATCTCAGCGTCCATCTGCAAGGCGGTGACGAACTGGCGCTGTGTTTCCGCGCGCTGGAGCCGCGCCTTGCCGAACCCGGCCCGCGCGCCCGCTGGCGGCCGCAGATGATCACGCCGCAGGGATTGCGGCTGGTGCGTACGACCCTCTTTGGCCACATGCCCGGCTGGTGCCCGGAAATCCACGCCGTCGGGCCATGGCGGCCGGTGTCGCTGCTGCGTCCGGACAAGCCCGTCATTCGCGACCTTTCGCTGCGTCCGGATCTGCTGGAGGATGGCGAAGGACGGCTCTATGCCTCGCTGTCGATTGAGGGACATGTCAGCGACGTCATTCTTCGTTGCGGTGAGGTCGAGCAGGCTTTCGAGCAGGATAGTCATGGTCGCTGCACGGCGATCTTGAAAATCCCCGGCGTGACGCCATGGTGGCCGCGCACGCATGGCACACCGCATCTCCATGACGTCACGCTGGTCATCGATGGCGTTGAGCATCCGCTTGGGCGCACCGGTTTTCGCCGGCTGGCTGTCGATCGCGGCGCGGATGGCCGGGATTTCGGCCTGATCGTCAATGGCGCGCGCATCTTCTGCCGAGGTGCTGTGTGGACGACGGCGGATATCGTGCGGTTGCCCGGTGGTCGTGAGGATTACGAACCGTGGCTGCGGCTGGCGGCGGAAGCGGGCATGAACATGATCCGCATCGGCGGCACCATGGCGTATGAGACGCCGGATTTTTTCCGGCTTTGCGACGAACTCGGCCTGCTGGTCTGGCAGGATTTCATGTTCGCCAATTTCGACTATCCGAAGGGCGACAAGGCTTTCAATGCCCATGTCGAGGCGGAAGTTTCGCAGTTTCTCTCCGGCACGAGGCTGTCGCCTTCGCTCGCAGTCCTTTGCGGCGGCAGCGAGATGCATCAGCAGGCGGCGATGCTCGGCCTGCCTGAACGCTTCTGGGCAAGCCCGATCGTGGAGGAGATCATTCCGGCGGTCGTGCAATCGCTGCGGCCCGATGTGCCCTATGTCGTCAACTCTCCCTCCGGCGGCGCCATGCCGTTTTCCGCGAATGAAGGGGTGACGCATTATTACGGCGTCGGGGCCTATATGCGGCCGCTCGCCGACGCGCGTCGCGCCGATGTCCGTTTCGCGGCGGAAAGCCTGGCTTTCGCGCATGTGCCGCAGGCCCGGACGCTGTCGCGGCATCTGCCGGTTCCGGCCGTTCATAGTCCACTATGGAAGGAACGCGTGCCGCGAGATCGCGGTGCGTCCTGGGATTTCGAGGATGTGCGCGATCATTATCTCCGCGAGCTCTACGGCTTCGAGCCGGACCGGCTGCGGCGCGAAGATCCCGACCTCTATCTTGCTCTGTCGCGCGCCGTCACGGGCGAAGTTGCGGAAGAGACCTATGCGGAATGGCGCCGGCATGGCTCGGGCTGTAACGGAGCGCTCGTCTGGACGCTGCAGGATTTGCTGCCCGGTCCCGGCTGGGGCGTGATCGATTCGACCGGGGAGCCGAAACCCGTCTGGTATGCGCTTCGCCGCGCCTTCCGGCCGGTGCAGGTGCTGCTCACCAACGAGGGCACCAACGGGCTGGATGTGCATGTCATCAACGAGGGCGATGGGACGCTTGAGCTCGATCTTGAGGTTAGCTGCCTTCGCGACGGACGGCAGCGAGTGGTGGGTGGAAAGCGGGAGTTGTCGATCGACGCCCGTTCCAGACACAAGATCGCCTGTAGCGATCTCTTCGGCGCCTTCTTCGATACCACCTATGCCTTCCGCTTCGGCCCTCCGTCGCATGATATCACGGTGGCGCGGCTCACGGCGCGCGACACGGGTGTGTTGATCGCCGAGGCTTTCCATTTTCCGCTCGGTCGAACCAAGGCGTTCCATGATGCCGAGATCGCTGCGTCGGCGGTGCGGGAGGGCGAGGATTGGTTCCTCGATCTGCGCAGCGACCGGTTGGCGCAGTCGGTCCAGATCGATCTCGAGGCCTATCGGGCCGAGGATGATTGGTTTCATCTGTCGCCCGGTGTGACGAGGCGGGTGAGGCTGCATCCGAGAGGAGGAACTGCGGTCGAGACGGTTCC
Source organism: Rhizobium sp. (assembly GCA_036383055.1). Taxonomy (GTDB): domain Bacteria; phylum Pseudomonadota; class Alphaproteobacteria; order Rhizobiales; family Rhizobiaceae; genus Rhizobium. Next base: position 17,067 of record DASVPC010000203.1, read on the forward strand.
GACAGGTCAGGTCAGAGCTGTCGGTAGCCGGCGAATAATTGAGGTTTGATGGTTGCGGCAAATTCCAAGCCACTGAAATTGCAAGAGCGGGCGTCCGTTTCTTGCGCTGGTAGGCCGGAAACTGAATGCGTCCCTGCCTACCCCCGATCTTGTAAAAACTGGGGATTCGATGAGGGACGAGCCCTCGCCTAATCCCCAGTTCTTACGTTCTCGCCCACCTGGGGCGAGGCAGGCCCCACCTGCGTTTACAACGTCGTCCCATCCGGCCCAAATAAATGACAGCGCTCGGGATCGATGCGGATATTCACGGTCTCGCCGGCGCGGATCGCCTGCTGGTCTTCCAGAGCGATGGTCAGCGACTGGCCTCCGTGCAGGGTGGCATAGAGAATGGTCTGGCCGCCGAGATGTTCGACGAGATCGACATGGGCGCTTCCGAGCGCCAGGCCGCGATCCCCGACATTCAGATGTTCCGGGCGGGCGCCGAGCGTCACGGTGTCGCCGGGCTGGATGCCACCCAGCCGGCGCGTCAGGCGGATGGTCTGGCCATTGAGGTCGATGACGGCGGAGCCGTCGTCCGAGGCGACGATCTTTGCCCCCAGAAAATTCATCTTCGGCGAACCGATGAAGCCGGCGACGAACTTGTTCTTCGGCCTGTTGTAGAGATCGAGCGGTGCGCCGACCTGCTCGATGCGGCCGCCGTTGAGCACGACGATCTTGTCGGCCATGGTCATGGCTTCGGTCTGGTCGTGGGTGACGTAGATCATCGTGTTGCCGAGCCGCTGGTGCAGGCGGGCGATCTCGACGCGCATCTGCACACGCAATTCGGCATCAAGGTTGGAGAGCGGCTCGTCGAAGAGGAAGATGTTGGGTTCGCGTACGATGGCGCGGCCGATGGCGACGCGCTGGCGCTGGCCGCCCGAGAGCTGCTTCGGCTTGCGTTGCAGGAGCTGGGTGATCTGTAGGACCTCCGCCGCCTTTTCGACGCGCGGATGGATCTCCTGCTTCTTCATGCCGGCCGTCTCCAGGCCGAAGGCAAGGTTCTTGTAGACCGACATATGCGGATAAAGCGCATAGGACTGGAACACCATGGCGATGCCGCGCTTGGAGGCGGGAACATCGTTCATGCGGGTGCCGTCGAGATAGAGCGCGCCGCCGGAAATAGGCTCCAGCCCGGCGATCATACGCAGCAGCGTGGACTTGCCGCAGCCGGACGGGCCGACGAAGACGGTAAATTCCCCTGGTTCGATCTCCAGGTCGATGCTGTGGACGACCTGAAGCTCGCCATAGCGCTTGATGATCTTCTGCAGCGAGACGCTGGTCGCCATAGGCCCGTCCTCCTTGTTCCTGATGGCTCGCGGGGCAACGTTCATGCCGGCCTCCAGCTCTTGTACTTGGTGCTTTCAGGCCCGACCGGAAAGCGGACTTCGGTGCGCGTTTCCGACGATTCGTAGAAGGCGGTCACCAACTCCAGCGCCTGGCGGGCATCGACGGTGGTCACCGGCAACGGACCGCCGGACACCAGCGCCTCGTGGAACAGCTTCATCTGCGTGTTGAAGCGGATCGGCACAGGCTGCCAGTCCGCCAGCAGCGCGTCGATCTTCTCCGCGATCTCGTCATTGGCGGGCACGATTTTCCAGGGATCCTGTCCGGGGCTATAGGGTTCGTGGTTGCTCTCGATCATCACGTTTTCGAAGCAGAGGCGCAGGCGGCTGATCTGCTCCTGCGAGCCGAGCGTGGCGCTGATGGTGGCAAGTGCGCCGTTTTTCATCAGCAGGCTGGCGCTGGCGCAATCTTCCACCTCGATATCGTTGACGCGGGTGGCGACGCGGCCGAAGAGGCCAGCGATCGGTCCCATCAGATAGGTCAGCATGTCGTGCAGGTGGATCGAATGCGTCATCAGCACGCCGCCGAGTTCGGTCGCCCATTTGCCGCGCCAGGGGACGGCATAATAGTCGGCGCCGCGTACCCAATGAGTCTCTGAAGTCGCAACGTAGGCTTTGCCGGCGATGCCGGCGTCGATGATGCGCTTGGCCTTCTGGATGCCGTCGCCGTAGCGGTACTGGAAGATCGGCATCAGCCGGCCCCTCGCCGTCTTTTCCGCCGCGATCACGGCGTCGATATCGGCGAGCGATCCGACCAGCGGCTTTTCGCAGACGACGCTCTTGCCGGCGGCGAGCGCCTGCAGGATCATTTCGAAATGCGAGCCGGGCGGCGTGCAGATATCGATGATGTCGATATCCGGCATGTTCAGAACCTCGACGAAATCCTTGAGGCGCCGGGCGACGCCGAACTCGTCGCCGACGGCATTCAGGCGTTCCTCATTGAGATCGCAGAGGGCGGCGACCTCGAAGCGGTCGGGATGCGGCAGGTAGCCTTCCATAATGTGGGAGCGGCCGATGCCGAGACCGATGATCGCGACTTTCTTGATGTCGGACATATCCAGATTACCTCTGCAAGCTGTTGAGCGATGTCGCTTCGGCCAGAGCCTGCGCCTTCAGCGCCAGCTCCATGGCCTTGAAGCAATGTTCCTGCCCCATCGCGGTTTCGGTGCGGTCGCGGATATCGGCGGCCAGCTGCCGGCCGAAGGGTAGGTCTACCCCGCTGCAATCGATATGCTGCATACCCTTGCGGTCGGTGAGGAAGAGATGATCGGTGCCGGGACGGCCGGCGACGTCGATGTATTTTCTGAGCTCGATCGTGCCTTCGGTGCCGACGATGAACAGGCGGCCGTCGCCCCAGGTGGAGAGGCCGTCGGGGGTGAACCAGTCGACGCGGACATAGCCGGTGACGTCAGGCGTTCTCACATGGAAATCGCCATAGTCCTGCAGGCCGGGTGTCTCGGGATTGGCGCGGTTCGAGACCGTTGCCGACAGGATTTCGGCTTCGAGCGAACCGGCGAAGAACAGAAATTGTTCGCATTGGTGCGAGGCGATGTCGGCAATGATGCCGCCATAGCGCTTGCGGTCGAAGAACCATTCCGGCCGGGTCGGCTTGCGCAGCCGGTGCGGCCCGAGGCCCGTCGTGTGGATGACCTTGCCGATGGCACCGGCCTTGACCAGCTCGCCGGCCTTGACGGTGGAGGCGGTCTCGAAATGCTCGGAATAGAGGATGGAGACGATGCGCTTGGTTTCAGCCTGCACCCGACGGACCTCGGTGAGCTGATCCAGCGTCACCATGCCCGGCTTGTCGAGCATCACGTCCTTGCCGTGCCGCATCGCCTCGATCGCAAGGCCGGCCCGTTCGCTGGAGATTGCGGCGCTGAGGATCAGCGCGATGGAGCGATCCTCCAGGATCTCTCTTTTATCGGCAACGCGCTTCGCCTGCGGAAAGCGCTCCGAAAAGACGGCGGCAAGGTCATCCTCGATGGCGTGAAAGGCGACCAGTTCCGCGCCTGCCCGGAGCATGACGTTGACCTGACCGTAGATGTGATCGTGGTTGATACCGATGGCGGCGAAGCGCAGGGCGCTCATGCGATATTCCTTTCAGTGGATTTGGCGATGCGATCCCAATTGCTCTCAGGCTCCTGGGATCGCGTTTTCGTTTTCAGCGTTTGAGACCGGCCGTGGCGATGCCGTCGATCAGCAGTCTCTGGAAGAACAGGAAGATCAGGAAGACGGGGATCAGCGACAGGCTCGACATGGCGAACAGGCTGCTCCAGTCGGAGCTTCCGGTCGAGTCCACGAAGGAGCGCAGGCCAAGCTGCACCGTGTAGGTGTTGATATCGGAGAGATAGATCAGCGGGCCGAAGAAATCGTCCCAGGTCCAGATGAAGGAGAAGATGGCAGCCGTCGCCAGTACCGGGAGCGACAGCGGCAGCATGATGCGCCAATAGATGCGCCAGGGGCTGCACCCGTCCATCATGGCGGCCTCGTCCAGCTCGCGCGGGATGCCGCGGAAAAACTGCACCATCAGGAAGATGAAGAAGGCGTCGACCGCGAGGAACTTCGGCACGACCAGCGGTAGCATGGTCTTCACCCAACCGAGCTTCAGGAAGAGGATATATTGCGGGATCAGCGTCACATGATAGGGCAGCATCAGCGTGCCGAGCATCAACGCGAACCAGAAGTTCTTGCCCCAAAAATTCAGCCGCGCGAAGGCATAGGCCGCCAGCGAGCAGGAGATGACATTGCCGATGACCGAGAGCACGGCGATGACCACGGAATTCCAGACGAAGGAGCCGAAGTTCACCTGCCCGCCGAACCAGCCGCGCGGAAACGAGCTGAAGTCGAAATGCGACGGGATCAGCGATGCCGTGCCGAAAATCTCGTTCTGATCCTTGATCGAACCGGAGAGCATCCACAGCAGCGGATAAAGCATCACGATCGATGCGCCGATCAGCGCGATATGGATGAGGATGGAGAAGAACCAGGGGCGCTCGCGCGGCGGGCTCAGATCTTCGGGAAAGTGGGTGAGCTTCGCGTCAGTCATCGTAGTGGACCCAATAACGAGCGGAGAGGAAGGAGAAGGCGGTGAAGATCGCGATGATGATCACCAGGATCCAGGCGAGCGCCGAGGCATAGCCCATACGGAAATAGCCGAAGGCTTCCTGGTAGAGGTAGAGCGTGTAGAACAGCGTCGAGTCGATCGGGCCGCCGGTGCCTGAAGAGATGACATAGGCCGGCGTGAAGGCCTTGAAGGCGTCGATGGTCTGCACGACGGCGTTGAAGAAGATCACCGGCGTCAAAAGCGGCAGGGTGATTTTGAAGAAGATCCGCACCTTGGACGCGCCGTCGAGACTGGCGGCCTCATAGAGATCGGTCGGGATCTGCCGCAGGCCGGCGAGGAAGATGATCATCGGCGAACCGAACTGCCAGACGGCGAGGATGACGAGTGTGTAGAGCGAATAGTCCGGATTGGAGATCCAGCTCGGGCCGTTGATGCCGAAGAGATACCAGAGCAGGGTGTTGATGATGCCGTCGGCATCGAAGATCTGCCGCCACAGCACGGCGATGGCAACGCTGGAGCCCAGCAGCGACGGCAGATAGAAGATGGCGCGATAGACCGGCAGGCCGCGAATGCCGCGGTTGAGCAGGAGCGCCACCAATAGCGCGAAGGTAAGCTTCAGCGGCACGGAACAGACGACATAGAACAGCGTCACCTTCATCGACGAGATAAACTTGTCGTCGGCGGTGGCAATACGCATGTAGTTGTCCAGCCCGACCCAATCCGGCGCCTGCAGCAGGTTATAGTCGGTCAAGGACAGATAGAGCGAGGCGATCGCCGGCCCCAGCGTCAGGCCGAAGAAGCCGATCAGCCAGGGCAGGAGAAAGAGATAGCCCGGCGCATTGCGCGAGAATGCGCTCGGCGCCTTGTAAATGGTCTCTGTGCGCGCTCGCGCGTTCGCGCCGATGGCCAGGCCATCGGCAACGCTGTTGCTGTTTGTACCCACGGTATCAGCCTCGCGTTATGTTTGCTGCGGCCTGTTCGACGAATTTCGTAGCGCCGTCCTGCGCACTGCTCTTGCCGAAGGCGACTTCCTCGGCGATCTTCTTCAACAGGAACGCATTCTCGCCGGCACCGTTCGGCGGAGACGGCGGCAGTGCTCCGACATGCGGCGTCAGGCGGCCGATATAGTCGACGACCTGCTTGCTCGTCGCATCGAGGTCCTGTGTCAGGAGATCACGGATCTTCGGCGAGGCCGGAACGCCACGCTCGACGCCGAGCGTCTTGGCGCCGTCTGGACTTTCGACCAGATAATTGATGAAGGCGACGGCGGCGTCCTTGTTGGCGGAGCTTGCCGAAACCGACATCAGCATCGACGGCTTCAGATATTGGCCAGGCTTGCTGTCCGGGTTGCTGGGATAAGCGATCAGATCCAGCTTTTCCTTGACGAGGCCCTGGATGGCGACGAACTGGTTGGAATGGGCGTAGCTGACAGCCGATTTTTTGGTCACGAGCGTGTCGGTTTCAATGGTCTGCTGGTCGAGCGCCTGCACGTCGGCCGGCACGCAGGCGCCGCTTTTGCGCAGTTCGGCCCAGAAAGCGAACCAATCGGCGGCATCCTTGGCCTCGAAGCCGAGCTTGCCGTCATTGGTGTAGAGCGCCTTGCCGTGTTGGCGCAGCCAGCATTCGAGGGCGGGTTCTCCGCCGCTTTCATCGCCGGTGCCGTAGACGCCACGGCGCTTCTTGGCGGCCGTGAATTTGGCGCAGGCGTCGCCGAGCTGCTCCCAGGTGATACCGTCACGCGGTTGCTCGACGCCGGTTTCCTGCCAGGCGGCGGCGTTGACGACGACCATCGAGGAATTGACCCCGAGATTGACGCCATAAATCTTGCCGTCGACCTTGCCGGAATCGATGTTCGGGGCGCCGAAATCCTCGATCGTAAGGCTCTTGCCGAGATAGGGCGTCATGTCGAGCAGCGTGCCGCGGCGCGCATATTCGAAGATGTAGCGATAGTCCATCTGGATGAGGTCGGGGGCATTGCCGCCGGCGGTCTGCGTGGCAAGGCGGGTCCAGTAGCTGTCCCAGCCGAAGGTTTCGCCGGCGATGGTCACATCCGGATTTTTCGCCTGATAGGCTTTCACGGCTGCGAATGTGCGGTCGGCGCGCTCCTTGGACCCCCACCAAAGAAGCCGCATCGCGGTTGCCGCATTGGCGCGGCCAAGTCCGATACTGCCGAAAGCAAGCGTTGCTGCCATGCCGGCAAGCAATTGCCGGCGGTCGATCGTTAAAGTCATCCTGGTCTCCTCCCCAGTTAACCGATGATCTACGAACTGCTTTGCAAGATATAACTATTTGGTTACAAGTTGGATAGAAACGCGACCGCTGTCAAGCGCCAATCGTATCACACTCAAAACGATGCGCATTAAAGCTGGAAGCGTTCGTTGCGAGAAAGACGGACCGGGGAGGGGAAATGCCAATGGCAACAAAGGCGGGGCAAGAACCGGAGAAATCCTCAGAGACCGGTGTCGATGGCAATGCGATCGCCAAGCCGAAGAAGGTGCCGCGCAATCCGCAACGCACCCATGCCATGATCCTGGACGCGGCGACGGCGGAATTCTCCGCGCACGGTTTTGGCGGCGCCAGGGTGGATGCGATCGCGGTGCGGGCGCAGACGAACAAGCGCATGCTCTACCATTATTTCGGCGATAAGGAGGGGCTCTATGTCGCCGTCTTGGAGGCGACCTATGCGGAAATCCGCAGTGCCGAGAAACATCTGGATCTCGCCAACCGCAATCCCGAGGAGGGAATGCGGGAGCTGGCGCTGTTCACTTGGCATCATTTTCTCGAGCATCCGGAGTTCCTGAGCCTGCTCGTCACCGAAAACCTGCACGAGGCGCGTTATCTCAAGCGCTCCGACAAGATCCTGGCGATGCATTCGCATTTCATCGCTGAGTTGGCCGATGTGCTGCGACGTGGTGAAGCAGCCGGCATCTTCCGGCCGGCGGTCGATCCGGTATCCGTCTACCTGACCGTCGCGGCACTCGGTTTCTTCTATCTGTCCAACCGCCATACGCTGTCGACGATTTTTGCCCGCAAGCTGACGGCGCCTGATGCACTGAAGGCTTGGGGCGAGCATATCGTCTCGGTAACGCTCGCCTCGATCAAGGCCTAGAGAAATTTTCGAAAGGCGATTGACAAGCCCGGACGGATCGCGCCATCGTGTAACTATATAGTTACATTGGCTGCGCGGCCAAACCTTTGCTTTTCCTGACTCGGGAGGGAGTCGGGTCAAACGATCGGGAGGGATCATGAAACGCATCGGGATCATCATGCACGGCGTCACGGGACGCATGGGGCTGAACCAGCATCTCATTCGCTCGATCGTGGCGCTGCGCGCCGAGGGCGGCGTGCTGCTGTCCAACGGCGAGCGCGTCATGCCCGATCCGGTACTGGTCGGCCGCAATGCGGCGCGGCTGGAGGAGCTGGCCCGCAAATACGGTATCGAGCGCTGGACCACCGATCTCGACGGTGCGCTTGCCGATCCCGACGATGCGATCTTCTTCGATGCGGCAACGACGCAGATGCGCGCCGAACTGGTCTCCAAGGCTCTGGACGCCGGCAAGCATATCTATTGCGAAAAGCCGATCTCGGATGATCTCGACACGGCCGTGGCGCTTGCCCGCAAGGCCAAGGCATCCGGTCTGAAAAACGGCGTGGTGCAGGACAAGCTGTTCCTGCCGGGCCTGCGCAAGATCGCCATGCTTCGCGACAGCGGCTTCTTCGGCAAGATTCTCTCCGTGCGCGGCGAGTTCGGCTACTGGGTGTTCGAGGGTGACTGGCAGACGGCGCAGCGGCCGTCGTGGAACTACCGCAAGGCGGATGGCGGCGGCATCATCCTCGATATGCTCTGCCACTGGCGCTATGTGCTCGACAATCTCTTTGGGCCGGTGAAGGCGATCAGCTGTCTCGGCGCCACCCATATCCCTGAACGCGTCGATGAGGCCGGCCGGCGCTATGTCGCCGACGCCGACGATGCGGCCTATGCCACCTTCGAGCTAGAAGGCGGCATCGTCGCCCACATCAACTCCTCCTGGGCGGTGCGCGTGCGCCGCGACGATCTCGTCACCTTCCAGGTGGACGGTACGCATGGCTCGGCCGTGGCCGGCCTAACCCGTTGCTTCACCCAGCATCGCGTCAATACGCCGAAGCCGGTGTGGAACCCGGACCAGCCGCAGACGATCGATTTCTTCAATACCTGGGACGAGGTGCCGGACAATCAGGTCTATGACAACGGCTTCAAGATCCAGTGGGAAATGTTTCTGCGCCATGTGCTCGAGGATGCGCCCTGGCGCTACACGCTGACGGAAGGTGCCAAGGGCGTACAGCTCGCCTCTCTGGGCTTAAAAAGCTGGGCCGAGCGCCGCTGGCTGGCTGTCGAGCCGCTGGAGATCTAAGCCGACTCACTGCCGCAAGAGGAATGTCCTGCTATGACCGAGCCGTTGAAAATCAGACTTGTCGAGGCGGCGGCTTTCGAGCGTCCCGTAAAGCTGCGGCTTCCCTTCCGCTTCGGGGCCGCGACGCTGCGGGAGGCGCGGCAGATTTTTCTACGGGTCCGGATCGAGGATGCGAGTGGCCGCTCGGCAAGCGGGATGGCGGCGGAGCTGATGGTGCCGAAATGGTTCGACAAATCGCCCGAGCTGTCCAATGCCGACAATGAAAACCAGCTTCGCCGCTCGCTGGCGCTGGCG
>DASVPC010000204.1:0-6175 GCA_036383055.1 Rhizobium sp.
GCGCGGATGAGCCCGGTCGTAGACTTCCAGCAGGCGCGACTGATCGACGCCGGTATAGACCTGGGTTGTCGAGAGGCTGGCATGGCCGAGCAGCTCCTGGATCGTGCGCAGATCGCCACCACCTGCAAGCAGATGCGTGGCGAAAGAATGACGCAGCGCATGCGGTGTCGCCGTATCCGGCAGGCCGAACGCGCTGCGCAGTTTCTGCATGCCGCGCTGGATGATGCCCGGATGCAGCTTGCCGCCGCGCGCGCCACGGAAAAGGGGAGAGCTGGCGTCGAGATGATAGGGGCAGATCGAGCGGTATCTTTCGACCGCCTCGATGACGATGGGCAAGAGCGGCACCAGCCGGGTCTTGTTGCCCTTGCCGGTGATGCGCAGCGCGGTCGCGCCGGGGCGGATATCGTCCGGCGTCAGGTCCAGCGCCTCGGAGATGCGCAGGCCGCAGCCATAGAGCAGGGTCAGCACGGCTGCATCGCGCGCGGCGATCCAGGGTTCGTCATGCAGCTGCGCCTCGTCGCTGACGACGGTGATGGCCTGGGTGTCTGACAGCGGCTTCGGCAGGGACTTCGGCTGCTTCGGCGAGCGCACCGCGCCGGCACCGGCGGCATTTACCAGACCCTTCTTTTCGAGATAGCGCAGGAGTGAACGAAGGCCGGCAAGATTGCGCCCGAGCGAACGCGCGCCGGCGCCATCCTTGCGGCGCGCGGCGAGAAAGCCGCGGAAATCGGCGGGCCGCAGCGCCTGGATATCCTTGATGCTTGCCGGGCCGCCGAGATGGCCGGTCAGGAAGGTCAGGAACTGCCGGGTGTCGCGCTCATAGGCATCCAGCGTATGGGCGGACAGCCGGCGCTCCTGGCCAAGCACCTCCAACCAGCGGCTGCGCTCGTCCATCAACTTGGGGTCGGCAATGATCAACAACTCGTTCAGTGGAAAACCCCTTGAATTCCAAAATCATTCTGCCACTTTGAGGTGGGGAAGGTTATGGAATCGCTAACAATCCTACTGCGCCGCGCTTCGTTTGCGTGCGGAAAGAACACAGTAGTCCTTTTCAACGGCGTATAAGCTGTTCCTTAAATCAAATCGGATTTAAGTGGTTATACGCGAGGCGCTTGTCATGCTTCGATCATATTCGATTGCGATAGAGTCTAACCCAACCATCCAGGGCATTTCATGGCACGTCGCGGTTCGATAACTGCATTGGGACAACTTGCAGAAGCGATTGCTTTGGTGTCCCAGGGCCAGCCCGGACATATCGTCGATACGCTGATCGCCGAGCGTGGCCAGAGGATCGTTCGCAACCCGCTCTGGCCGGTGATGCGGCCCTTTCTCTATACGCTGCTGCGCTACAACAAGGCGATTGAATTCGCCGATGACGTCGCCAAGTTGCCGGGTTTCCAGTGCTTCGAATATATGAGCGACCTGCTGAAACTCGATATCGGCGTGACCCATGCCGAGCGCATACCGGCCTCCGGCGGCTTCATTCTGGTCAGCAACCATCCGACCGGCATTGCCGACGGTGTCGCCGTCTTCGATCTCCTGAAATCGCGCCGGCCCGACATGATGGTCTTTGCCAACCGCGATGCGGTGCGGGTCAACCCGCGCTTTTCCGAGATGATCATCCCGGTCGAATGGCGCGATGAATACAAGAGCAAGCTTAAGACGCGCGAGACCTTGCAGCTGACCAATCGCGCCGTTGCCGAGGGCAAGGTCACCGTGCTCTTCCCGTCCGGCCGCATCGCCTATTGGGCAAACGGCAGACTGAACGAGCGGCCGTGGAAGACCTCGGCCGTCGGGCTTGCGCGCAAATACAATCTGCCGATCCTGCCAGTACATCTGACGGCGCGCAATTCAGGCCTGTTCTACTGGTTCGCCAAATGGTCGACCGAGCTGCGCGACATGACGGTGTTCCACGAACTCCTCAACAAGCGCGGCGACCGCTTCGATTTCCTGATCGGCAATCTGATCCCGGCCGAGCATCTGGACGGCGACGTCAATGAGGTGACGAAGGCGCTGGAGAAACATACGGTGTTCGATCTGGCTCGTGATGGCGATGCGACGTTTGCGCCGATCAGTGCGCCAGTTGCGTCTGCGGATATGGTCGCCGAGGTCAGAGAACATTCTGCATGAGTGCTGCTGTCAGCGACGAGAGGTCCTCATTGAGGGCAACCGTGTTGAATGACCTCGCTGTCATGATTGCAAATATGGAAGTGGCAAGGCCGATTCGTGTTGCGATCGACGGGAGGACGGCATCCGGCAAGACAACATTGGCGAACGAACTGGCGGATTGCCTGATAGCCAAAGGCAGGGACGTCATTCGCACATCGATCGACGGCTTCCACAGGCCAAGGGTGGAACGCTATGCGCGCGGACGGCATTCCGCCGAGGGCTATTATTACGACGCGCGCGATCTTCCTGCCATCAATGTGCTGCTTCTCTCTCCCTTGGGGCCGGGTGGCGATCGCTGGTACCGCACGGCATCATTTGATCTCGATAATGATCTGCCTGTCGAACAGGATCCGCATTTCGCTTCGACTGATGCTATCCTGATCGTGGATGGCACCTTTCTGCAGCGGCCTGAGTTGCGCGACGGATGGGACCTGGCGGTCTTCGTTGAAACTTCGGAACGTGTCTCCGAACAACGAGGCATAGCTCGTGACACCGCGCACTTAGGCGGAGCGGAGGCCACATGCCAGCTCTATGCAGACCGGTACCGGCCGGCCTTTGATCTCTATCAGCGCCTATGCGCGCCTGCTTCTGCTGCCGACGCAGTTTTCAACAACGACAATTTTGAACAGCCTGCTCTTTGGGTTCGTGGAGATGGCAGGCTTTCTGCAGTATCGCGAAGTCTCTGATATTCACGGAATTCGGTAGCAGATGGCACTAACTGGGACGGGGCATTTGAGACAACTTTGCGCCAATACCGGAATTGGCAATGGGACAGCTGAGGACGCCGTGATTTTACTCAAATGCTCGCTTCCGCACGGGCCTTCCTTACAGCAACTCGTCTTTCCCGACTTTCGCACGTCGAAAGCGCCCCGGTGTCGAGCCGGTTACAGTACGGAACGCGAATATGAACGCTGAAGTGCTTTCGTAACCGAGGTCATAAGCGACGTCTCCTATCGACATGCCAGCGACAAGAAGGCCCATCGCGGCGTGTATCTGAACTTGCCGTCGATACTCCCTGAAACCCATGCCAGTTTCCGTCTCGAAGATGCGCGCCAGTGTCCGTTCGCTGGCTCCGAACAGCTTTCCCCATTGCGAGAGCGTCAGTGGGTTGCCAGGCTCCGCGACGAGCCCATCCGCGATCCCTCGGGCGCGTGGGTCGGATGGACGAGGCAGCCTGAAAGGTTCGGCGTCCGCAAGTCGCAACTGGTCGATGAGAACATCCACTTTCCGGGATGCAGGTGAATTCAATGGATAGTCGCGCGGATCGGCACCGATGGCATCAAGCAGTGCCGAGGTCAGCCTGCCGATGTGGACGACCCGGCATCCTCCTGCCAAATCATCCGAAAACACTGAAGGATGAACATTGACAGCAAGCAATCGTGTTCCAGACGGTGCCACCATCGAGTGTTCGAAATTGGCAGGAATAACGATCGCCTTGGTCGGCGGCACGATCCAAATCGCAGTGTGAGACATCACGCGAATAACGCCATGCGCCGGAACCAGAAGCTGTGCGTGCTCGGTATGGCGATGTGGGGCAACCACAATCGCATCCGGCTGAAGCTCACTCAACAACGAGATTGGTCGCTCCTGTGTCGGTGCGATCAGTTGAAGAGATGCAGATGTCGTAACCTTCGGCTTGAGGCTCATTTTGAGAGCCTACGAAACAGATGGCTGAATGTCGACACTATTGGGCAGATCATCGAAATACGGCGGAAGCATAACGAGGTATTCTGATCGAAATCGGTGGGAGATCGCCCATGTATTCAGACGCAAGGTCACTGCCCAGTTCCAGTCTTCAGGAAATCCGTGTCGGCGGAGTGGCGCAGATAGGATTTTCCGGCATCATGTCGGGTATCGACAAGCAGCCCGTTGCGGGCCGACTTCACGTCGGTCCTGAAGGACTTGCCGGAGATCGACAATCGGAGTCCTTCCATGGCGGCTCAGAAAAGGCAGTCCTGCAGTATAATACCGATCATTATGCCGCCTGGGCGTCGGAATTCCCGGAAATCGTCGGGAAATTCAAACCCGGCGGCTTCGGGGAAAACTTCGCGGTCGCGGGCATGTCCGAAGCCACCATGTGCATCGGTGACTTTGTTCGCGTCGGGACAGCGCTCCTGCAGATTTCGGAGTCGCGCCAGCCGTGCTTCAAGCTGAACCATCGTTTTGGTCATCAGGGCATTTCACGCAGAGCACAGGAAACTGGAAGGACGGGATGGCTCTATCGAGTTATCGAGCCAGGTGACGTCGTTCCAGGCGATACAATTTCCGTCGTCGAGCGTCCACTGCCCGCATGGCCAGTTGCGAGGCTGCAAAAATACCTTTACGACATCACGGACGACCTGGAAATGGCCGAAGCCATCAGCCAACTTCCGCACTTGTCGCCCGGACTTCGCGCCTTGTTCGCCCGTCGCGTGGAAAACGGCAAAGCTGAAAATTGGGAGGATCGGCTGTCGAACGGACCACTGGCGCTTCACCCGACGGTCTGGTTCGAAGCCGAGGTGGCAGAGGTTCGCAACGAGACGACCGATGTGAAATCCTATCGCGTAAAGCGTGTCGACGGCAAACCTCTGGCTTCTTTCAGCGCTGGAGCGCATCTTGACGTCAAGGTGAACAACGGCTGGACGCGAAGTTATTCGCTCTGTCATCTGCCCCGAGAGGATGGCTACCGATTCGCGGTCCGTAGAGCCGACGAAGGTCGTGGCGGGTCCAGGCATATTCATGAGAACTGGAGCCTCGGCGACAGACTTCTGGTCAGCGAGCCGCGAAACCATTTTGAATTGTCAGCCAGTGCACAGCGTCACCTGTTTATTGCGGGGGGCATCGGCATAACGCCGTTCCTGTCGATGATCGAAGACTTGGAGAACCGTGCTGAACCATGGGAACTGCACTATCTGACGCGCGAAATGGAACGCGCACCCTTTGCCGCCGATCTGCAGGTGCGCTTCCCCTGGCAGGTGGCCGTTCATGCGACGGCTGGCGATCCGAGCAGGCGCGTTGATCTGAAAGAACTTCTTTCCGATGTTCCGCTTGGAACCCATGTCTATTGCTGTGGTCCGAATTCGTTGATGACCGCCGTGCGTGACAATACCGTCGACTGGCCCAGCGGCTTTGTGCATTTCGAGGCCTTTTCGACAGCTCGGCCCAAAGACTTGGCGAATTGCAGCTCTTTTGAGGTCCGTTTGGCGAAGAGTGATCGGGTATTGACCGTCCCGGAACATTCGACGCTTCTGGATGTGCTCCTTGACGCTGGGATCAATGTCCCATCGTCCTGTCGGGGCGGCACATGTGGAACATGCCGGGTAACCTACTGCGAGGGCACGGTTGATCACCAAGATATGTTTCTCTCCCGCGAGGGAAGACGGACAATGATGATAAGCTGTGTCTCTCGCGGTAAATCGAACCTCACATTGGATATCTGATGAAGCCGAGCTATGACCGCAATGGGCCAATAGTGGTCATTGGTGGCATCGCTACATAGGGCCGGCTATTCTCGGCGGATTGCAGGCTGCCCGCATTTTAGAGCAGTCAGGAACCGCTCCCGGGTTCCCTTTTGCCGTCGCTCGGGGCATGGTCTGGCGCAATGAGTAAAGATTCTTCCGATCTGTTCGGTGCGCTGTTCGAGGCCGCGCCCGCTAAGGCTGTGATGACCCGCACGGTCCCGGTTCTGGTGCCGATGCCGGCGCCGAAGCCTTATTCTTATGCGGTGCCGGAAGGCATGGCGGTTGAGCCGGGCTCTGTCGTGCAGGTGCCGCTCGGGCCGAGGCAGGTGATCGGCGTGGTCTGGGATGGTGGTGACGAAGGCGGGATCGATCCGAAGAAGCTCCGGCCGATCAGCCGCGTTTTCGATTGCCCGCCACTCGCCAAAGAGATGCGTGACTTCATCGATTGGGTCGCGGCCTACACGCTGTCGCCGCCCGGCCTTGTTGCCCGCATGGCGCTGAGGGTGCCGGCCGCCTTCGATCCCGAGCCGATGGTCGAGGGGCTGCGCTTTGCCGGTGGTGCGCCG
>DASVPC010000205.1:0-1984 GCA_036383055.1 Rhizobium sp.
GTGGTCGAGCGAGAACGCCTGTTCGAAGGCGATTTCGGGCGATTGCGCGATATCGTCGTCGCACCCGACGGGGCGCTGCTGATCACGACGGATGAAGATGGCGGCGCGTTGTTGCGTGTTTCGAGAGCAGCGAACTAGCGACAGGATTTGCCGTTGGCAGTCAGCCTTTCACCCTTGCTCTGGAGAAAAGCAGCTGCTAACGCACCGTCATCTTCCTTCCTTTGCTCCCCTCTCCCGCAGGTTGTCGATGACTCGCATACAGGCGAATTTGGTATTGTTGCTGGCTGCCGCGATCTGGGGCAGCGGCTTCGTCGCACAGTCGACAGCGATGAAGGCGATCGGGCCGTTCTGGTTCATAAGCCTGCGTTTTGCCGTCGCCACCCTTGTCGTCCTGCCCTTCGTCTGGAAGGAAAAGCGCAAGGCCGAAAAACCGCTCACGCGCCGCAACTGGCTCTCCTTCGCCTTCACCGGCGTCGCGCTTTTCGGCGGCGCGGCAACGCAGCAACTCGGGCTCTTGACGACCACCGTCACCAATTCCAGCTTCATCACCGGCCTCTACGTCGTCTTCGTGCCGCTGATCGCCGTCGTCTTTCTGCGCCGGCAGCCGCACTGGGTCATCTGGCCCGCGGCGTTGACGGCGCTGAGCGGTATCTATCTGCTGTCCGGCGGCTCCTTTTCCCAGCTCACCCCAGGCGATTTCCTGACCGTCGTCTGCGCCGTTTTCTGGGCTGTGCAAATCACCCTCGCCGGCTCGTCGGTCCGTGAAACTGGCCGGCCGCTCGCCATTTCCGCCACACAATTCGCCGTCACCGCTGTCCTCGCCCTCATAGTCGCCGCACTGGTCGAACCCATCAGCTTTGCCGCCATCAAGGCGGCGCTCGGCGAAATTCTCTATCTCGGGATATTCTCGTCGGGGCTTGCATTCGCGCTGCAGGTTATCGGCCAACGCTACACCACCCCGCCGCAGGCAGCGATCATCCTTTCTTCGGAGGCCGTGTTCGGCGCTTCACTCGCCGCGCTGCTGCTCGGCGAAACCATAGGCCCCCAAGGCTATGTCGGCTGCGCGCTGATGTTCACTGCGATGCTTGCGGTAGAACTGGTGCCCGAACTCACGCGGCGACGCAGCGTCGCCGCATAAAAAGCCGCTCGAAATGCCCGTCATGGCTGTGCCGGACCGCTTCTGTTAGATTTTTTCAAATGACCGAAAAGACGTATTTCGAGGCCATCATTTGGGAAAATTTCGCCAAACTTATATCGCAAACGATATAAAAACCTTGGAAATCCATTTCCCGTGAGGGAAAATTTGCGAATCGCCTTAGCACACGCCGGTTACGGCAATACGCCCCTTTTAGGACATTAAAAACTTTTACTTGCCAATTCCCGATAAACACAGCACTCTCAACGGTGTTCGGGCATTTTTAAAGCATGGGAAGTCCTTAAGAAAGCGCGCGCCGGGAACGCTAATATTCCGGTCAGCCTGGTCGAGAAATGATACGCGGATATCGTTTCGTGGCCACGCCGAGGTATAGGGGACCTTTTCCTTCAAATTGCGAGAACTGCCTGCGAGCGCCCGCAAGGGCAATACAGCAATGCTGCCCGTGTGGATGGTGGGCAGAGAGAAAAGGACCTGACGCATGGCCGAGACTGGGACTGTGAAATTCTTCAATACTGACAAGGGCTTCGGCTTCATCAAGCCGGACAGGGGTGGCGCGGACATCTTCGTTCACATCTCTGCCGTTCAGGCTTCCGGCCTGGCCGGCCTGACGGAAAATCAGAAGGTAAGCTTCGACACGGAGCCGGACCGCCGCGGCAAGGGACCGAAGGCCGTCAATCTTCAGATTTCCGGCTAATCCCGAAACAACGCGATCTATTCGAGTGGAAGCCCGGCAGAGATGCCGGGTTTTGTTATTCAGCATCCGTTCAGATAGCCGCCACTATCGTCTCATCCTAACGGCGCAGGAACCCGCTGCCGCTTTGAAGAGTT
>DASVPC010000206.1:0-4007 GCA_036383055.1 Rhizobium sp.
CGCTCCTGCTCTGCCTTCGGCAGCTTGGCGCCGGACTTCACAAAGCCCTTCCAGTGCCGCTCCAGCACGCGGGTCTCTTCCAGCGTCAGACCGAGATCGTCGCGCCCTTCCCAGAGCGCATCGATGCGGGCGAAAAGCGCAGCATTCATGCCGATCTTCGAATAGTGCCGCGATATCTTCGGCGCGATCTGGCGCTCGAGGGTTTGGATCACTTCATTCGTATGGGCGCCGGCCTTGTTCCAGAACAGCGCGGACACCCGCGACAGCGCGTCGCCGGCGGTTTCGAGCGCGGTGACGGTGTTGGCGAAGGTCGGCGCGTCTCCATTGTTGGCGATCGTATCGATCTCGGTCTCGTGGGAAGCAAGGGCCGCATCGAAGGCAGGCGCGAAATCGGTGTCTTTCACCGCGTCGAAACGTGGCAGGCCCTGATGCCCGGTCCATTCGACGAGCGCGGGGTTGACGGCGTGAGAAGACATGCAAGGCATCCTTTCGGCAGACATCTGATCGAAGCACGATATAGGACCCGCCCCGCCGGATTGGTATGGCGGGGCGGAACAAAGATGAGAAATCGTCAGGCCTTGCGCCATCCGAGCAGGCCGGGCGTCGCGTGCCACAGCGCCTGCGCCGCAAATCCCATGAAGAGCACGCCGGAGCAACGCACGATCAACCGCTCATGAGCGCGATAGAAACGCCGGACGACGCCCGCGCCGATAATGCCGATCAGGATGATGTCGGCGGTGATGAAGCCGGCAAGAGAGACGGTAACCAGCAAAGGGAGCGCATCGAACGTCAATGCCCCGGCAGACCCCGCCACCAGCGCGGTAAAGGTCGCGAGCGCCACGGGATATCCCTTCGGATTGGTGACGCCGAAGATCAGGCCGCGACGGAACGGACGGTCGACATTGAGCAGCGTCTTGCCATCCGCCCTCGGTTTGGCGGTCACGGCACTCCAGCCGATCCAGGCGAGATAAAAACCGCAGAGCAATCCAAGCAGATCGAAGACGAAGGTACCGAGAGTCTTTGCGCCGACGATTGCAACCAAGGCGAGCGAAGACCATATGATATCTCCGACGAGGTGGCCGCTCATGAAGAAGGCGCCGGCCTTGCGCCCCTGTCCGGCACCGATGCCGAGCAGTGCCAGAAAGGCCGGACCGGGGATCAGCACATAGAACAACGCCGCCAGAAAGGCGCCGACAATAAGTGATTGCGTCATATTGAAAGTTCCCGATGGCAACTGTGACAGACTAACGACACGGCGAATCGGGTCAAGCCAACCGAGTCGTGTTTAAAATAAAGAATCCATTGAATTTAGGGGGCGATATCACTAAGAATTTACCGGGGCCTAAAAACAAGCGTAGGTAGGGAAGCGCTTATGAGCAGCAGGATAGATACGGATTCGCTTGCCTTTTTGGTAGCGGATTGCGCACGATTGATGCGAGCGGCCTTCGAGCGGCGCATTCTGGTCGCGGGACTTGGCCTGACGGCGGGCGAGGCACGCACGCTGATGCAGGTTGCCGCCGTCAATGGCAGCCGACAGCTTGACATCGCCTCCCGCATGGGGCTGGAACCGATGACGGTCAGTGCCTTCCTCGACAAATTGCAGGCACGCGGCCTGATCGAGCGGCAGCCCGATCCCCTCGACCGCCGCGCCAAGCGCATCGTGTTGTCGGAAGCCGCCGACGCCAAGCTGAAGCAGATCGGCAAGGAGATCTGTGCGGTGGAGCGCGATGCGGTACAGGGCTTCAACAACGGCCTGCAGGATGAGCTTCATCATGCGCTCCGCACCTTCCGCAGCAATCTGCAGAATGCGGATGTACCGGTCGAGATGGAACGCGAATTGAGGCCGGCGGAGTAACTCCGGCCCGTCGCAAAGCCGGAAAAGACAAGCCCGCCTCCGACGACCGGAAGCGGGCTTCGTTTGCTTTCAATTCTGCTTACTTGGTCAGGTTGCGCTTGGCGAGCGTGCGCAAGCGCAGCGCATTGAGCTTGATGAAGCCGGCCGCATCCTTCTGGTCGTAAGCGCCCTGATCGTCTTCGAAGGTGACCAGCTTGTCGGAATAGAGCGACTTCGGGCTTTCGCGGCCAATAGTCATGACATTGCCCTTGTAGAGCTTCAGCGTCACTTCGCCTTCGACATGCTCCTGGCTCTTGTCGATCAGCGCCTGCAGCATTTCGCGCTCCGGCGAGAACCAGAAGCCGTAATAGATCAGCTCGGCGTAACGCGGCATCAGCTCGTCCTTGAGGTGAGCGGCGCCGCGATCGAGCGTGATCGACTCGATGGCACGGTGGGCGGCGAGCAGGATCGTGCCGCCGGGGGTCTCGTAGACGCCGCGCGACTTCATGCCGACGAAACGGTTTTCGACGAGATCGAGGCGGCCGATGCCGTTGTCGCGGCCATAGTCGTTGAGCTTTGCCAGCAGCGTCGCCGGGCTCAGGCGCTCACCATTGATCGAGACGGCATCACCCTTCTCGAAGCCGATCTTGATGACGGTCGCCTTGTCGGGAGCGGCTTCCGGCGAAATCGTCCGCATATGCACATATTCCGGCGCTTCCTGCGACGGATCTTCCAGCACCTTGCCCTCGGACGAGGAATGCAGAAGGTTAGCGTCGACGGAGAATGGCGCTTCGCCCTTCTTGTCCTTGGCGACCGGGATCTGGTGCTTTTCGGCGAATTCGAGCAGGTCTGTGCGGCTCTTGAACGACCAGTCGCGCCACGGCGCGATGATCTTGATGTCCGGGTTCAGCGCATAGGCCGACAGTTCGAAACGGACCTGGTCATTGCCCTTGCCGGTGGCGCCGTGAGCAATCGCGTCGGCGCCGGTCTTTTTGGCGATTTCGATCAGGTGCTTGGAGATCAGCGGACGGGCGATCGACGTGCCGAGCAGGTAGACGCCTTCATAAACGGCGTTGGCACGGAACATCGGGAAGACGAAATCGCGCACGAATTCCTCGCGCACATCCTCGATATAGATTTCCTTGATGCCGAGCAATTCGGCCTTCTTGCGTGCCGGCTCCAGCTCTTCGCCCTGGCCGAGATCGGCGGTGAAGGTGACAACTTCGGCGCCAAGCTCCGTCTGCAGCCACTTCAGGATAATCGAGGTGTCGAGACCGCCCGAATAGGCGAGAACGACTTTCTTCACGTCTTTATGTGATGCCATGGTAATGAGATCCGTTTCAATGCGAGCCTGCGGAAAGGCCCGCAAACCCTGTGTCGCGGCACTTTTAGCGAGATTATCGCGAGGCGCAAGGGGAAGTGCGGCGCGAGGCATAACCGAACAAGATTAGAGATGAGCGCCGACATTCATCCGCCGATGCAGGATGCGGATGATCGTGACGGTTTGAGCACCGTCTTTGTAGACGATGAAATGTGACCCGTGGGCCAAGGCAAGATAATCGGGTCTTATGCCGCCGATTTTACGACCGCGTGTTGTTCCGGCCGCCAAGTCCGGAAAACAACCAATCGACTCGTTGTAGTAAGTATTGGCCTGTTGAAGAGACCACGTCTCAAATGTGTATCGCCAATTAACATCCAAATCCTGTCGCGCTTTTGGCAAGAGCTTATAGGATCGACTTTTAGCGGACATACTTGCGATGCAGCTCCGTCAAAAACGCTTCACCATCAAACTCCTCCGGCTCGCCCGACGCCTCGCCCTCAGCAATCGCAGCCGCAATTGCTTCTATTTCCGCCCGGCTACGGAATAGTTTCAGCGCGGCATCGATGACCTCGCTTGGCGAACCGTAATTGCCATGGCTGATCTGTTCGCCGATGAACCCATCCATCTGCTCGTCGATCTCTACGGACACATGTTTTGTCACGGGCGCGACCTCCGGCCGTTTGACTTGGTTCCTGAAAGTACCATATTCGGCGGCGACCAAACAATGCCCGGGGAGGACCCTGCTCGTGACCGATATTCAAGCCATTTTCAAGAAATCCAATGTTGCCGTCATCACCGGCGGCGCTTCCGGCATCGGCCTTGCCGCGGCGAAATATTTCGCCGGGCTCGGCA
>DASVPC010000207.1:0-2253 GCA_036383055.1 Rhizobium sp.
GCCTTCGATCGGCATATAGGTATTCAGCGAATAGGAGACGTTGACGCCGTTGCGGTAACGGATGGAGGAGACCATCGTGTCCGGAATGTCGATATCCTCGCGGAAGACGCAGGCGTCGCGAACATAACCATCGACCGTCGACGGATCCTCATAGAGGCTTTCGAGCAGCGGTGTCGCGCTGATATCGAGATAATAGTCGCACTCGTCCTTGTACCGGCAGCCACGACAGCGCTCGCCGCGGAAGGGGCCTTTGCGGCCGTAGTGCTTGAGATCGGCGAAGGCCGAGACCGTCTCCGGATCGGAATCCAGATACCAGTTCAGAAGATCGAAATGATGCGTCGCCTTATGCACGAAGAGGCTGCCGGAGTTTTCGACGAAGGCATGCCAGCGGCGAAAGTAGTCGGCGCCGTGGCTGGTATCAAGGTACCAATGGAAATCGACTGAGGTGACGTCGCCGATGACGCCGGAATTGATCAGCTCCTTGATCTTCGCCGCCGTCGGCGCAAAGCGGTAGTTGAAGGAAACATCCAGCCGCTTTCCGGTCCGCGCCTCGGCATCGAGAATGCGCTTGATCTTGTCGACCGTCGTCGTCATCGGCTTTTCGCTGATGACATTGGCGCCGGCCTCCATCGCCTTGACGATCAGGTCGTCATGGGAGGAGTCGCGCGTGCAGACGATGACGAGATCCGGCTTCTCGACCCGCAGCAGCTCGTCGAAATCGGTATAGACCGGCACCCGGGCGCTGATATACTCCAGCGCCCGTTTCGCCCGCATCGCATTGAGATCGCAAACGGCGACGAGCTCGACCTCGCTGCCCCAGCGCTCGACCAGGTCCTTGCCCCACATTGTCGCGCCGCGATTGCCGGTTCCGACCAGGGCATAGCGCTTCTTCGATGACGACGGCATGTTCTTCCTCCAGAGTCTCGCTACTTCCTTCTCCCCGCGCGGAGAAGGTGATTACCACCTCTCCATCGCGCTCCAGTCAGGCGCGATGGACGAACCGAGACCGATGGCGCCAATGACCGAGCCGATGGCGATCTTGCCGGCTTCGATCCTCAGCCGCGTCCGCCCGTCGCGAACGGCATAGAGATCGTCATGCGCCCGCGCGAAAGCCGCCTGCTCGGCCTCGGGCGCGCCGGCCATGCCGTCAACATAATGGTGACCGTTGCGCTCGATATGCGTCATGCCGATCAGTGAGGCGAGCGCCAGATCCTGCTGCACGGCAAGACCGCCCTGCGTTGTCAAATCTTCCGCCGACATGAAATAGGGGATGCCATCATCGGCGCTCCACTTGGCGACGCGCGCCCTGTTCAAGAGCGAGCGATAGAAACCCTTGCAGGATTTGGAGGAGATGCCGGTATAGCCGAGCCGCCTCGCCGTGACGAAAGCATCGATATCGGCATCGGATTCATCGATTTCGACCGGCTTGAAGGCGGCAAGCGCCGTCACCGACTTTTCGAAGGCATAGGCGCGGGCGATCGGCTGCTCGATGAACAGGATCGAGGCCGCGAACCGTGCCAGCCTCGGCTCGGCTCGGATCCGCGCCAACAGATCGGCCACCGCCTCGGCGGACGCGAACTGCTCATTGCCGTCGAGCGTCACCGAATAGGCCGGCATCTTGGCGTCGACCACCGCGGCAATGCGGCAGAGCCGATCGATATCGGCATCGGGAACGCCCGACACCTTCACCTTGAAAAAGGTCAGGCCATAGGCGTCGATCGCCTCTTCGAAGCTTTCCGGCAGCCCGTCGTTGAGGCGCTCGCCCTCTGCAATATCCCGCGTCTCTATGGCATCGACGAGGCCGACAGTGTGGCGGGCGGCAAGGCTCCGGGCCGGCGCGAGTGTCGAAAGGAAACCTGAGAGATCAAAACCTTCGAGATCCGGCGTGGTCGAGGCGTCGATGCCGGGACGGTTGGCCTTGATCGCCTGCGCGACCGTCAATCCCTCCAGCCGGCAAAGGGCATCAAGGATTGCCCGGTTAGCAAGCGCCAGACCGAAAGAGGCGACCAGACCGTTCAAATTCTCAGTCGCGGCGCGTACATGATGGGCCGCTTCGACGGACGCATGCAGCGCGAAAGCCGTCCCCAGCCCCGCACCTTGCAAGGAGTCGAACGCCAGCGCCAGCGAGCGGCGAAGCTGGTTTTCATTGTCGGCATTGGACAGCTCGGGCGATTTGTCGAACCATTTCGGCACCATCAGCTCCGCCGCCATCCCGCTTGCCGAGCGGCCACTCGCATCCTCGATCCGGACCCG
>DASVPC010000208.1:0-44428 GCA_036383055.1 Rhizobium sp.
CGCCGCCGCACTGCCGCCGCCTTCGGCGCGGGCGCCATGATCGAAGGACAGAAGCTGCGCATGCAGGCTGCCGGCATTGCCGCCCGAGGCCAGCGAATTCGGAAAGGCGCGTTCCAATACGGTGACCTCTTCGCCTTCGCGAGCAAGAAAGAGGGCCGTCGACAAACCGGCAATTCCCGCGCCGATCACCAGCGTCGAAGTCTGCGATAGCGGCAAAGGCTCACGGCTTTCCAGCGGCGGTTTTTCCGGCAGCAGCGCTCGCTTATGGCCGCCCCATTCCGGCTTTTCGACCGCGAGTGCTGCGAGCGGCACCGGGCGCAGCGGCATTTGCGGCGCTAGAAAACCGCGCGTCTCTCCGGACGTGCGGGTTTCCCCCGCCACAGTCGCGATCGCGTGGCCACAATAGCGGCTCTGGCAACGCCCCATCCCGGCACGCGACAACCGCTTCAGCGTCGCGATATCCTTGGCGCTATACGCGCCAAGTGCCCTCAGCGCGCCATAGGTGACGCCTTCGCAGCGACAGATGACAGTGTCGTCCGGTGGCAGTTTTTCACCCATCGGGCGAGCCGATTTGAAGATTGTCCAAAGCATCACCTGAAAGGCCCGATGCCGCGCAAGCCTACGTTCAGCAGCCGGATCAGGCGCGACGTCGAAGCCCAATTTGCGCGCCACGGCAATCCCGGCAAGCCGGCCTTGTGCCATGGCAATATGCGCGCCGCCGAAACGGGCGGCCTCTCCGACCACATGGATATGGCCAAGCGTGGTCTCGCCGTCATCCTCGGCGATGGCAACGAGATCGCCATCGACGACGTCGTGGCCGCACCCCAGCAATCTGGAAAGTTCGTTCGAGGATGCAAAGCTGCCGCCGATCAGAACGGTATCCGCCTCAAGTTTGGTTTCGCCCTCCGGTCCGATGACCGTAACCGCCTCGACGCCCTCTTGCCCGTCTATCGACGCAATCCGGCTTTCCCACAGAATCGGAATACCGGCAGCACGCAAAGCGGCGACCTGCCGCAACCCGCCGACCGCAAGCGCTTTGTCGGCGGCCAGCAACTTGAGCGCAGCCAGCGGTTGCTTCCACGGTGCGGACGCGGTTTCCACCAACGCGACCACGCGGCCACCAGCCTTGCGGATCTCATTGGCGACCTGGATATTGAGAGGGCCATTGCCAGCAATGACGATCCGTCCGCTGGGCACCGTGCCGTAGCTTCTCAGCAACGTCTGCGCCGCCCCGGCAGTCATGACACCAGGGCGTGTCCAGCCGGGAATGGCCGGCGGCTGTTCGTAAGCTCCTGTCGCAATCACGATCATTCTGGGCTTGCAGTAAAAGGCACCTTGCGGGCCATAGCAGGCAAGCCTTGGGCCGCTCTCACCATTTTCCGCGCCCCAGATGACTGCTCCGCCGATCATCGACACGCCGGCGGCTCGGGCACGCTGGATCAGGTCTGCGCCCGATCGGGCCTGTTCGTCACCGCTAAGGCGCAATGCCGCCTTCGATGTCGAGGGCTGCTTGAAATATTGCCCGCCAGCGGCCGGTCTCTCATCGACAAGCGTGACGCTGGCCCCCGCAGTCGCGGCGACCTCGGCGGCAGCCAGGCCGGCAGGCCCCGCGCCGATCACCAGCACATCCATCTCGAGGCAGGGGATTGCCGCCGGTACCTCGCAGAGGTCGGTATGGTCCGCCGTGGGCGCCGGCTTCGACGCCGGCCGGCGAACCTGCATTCCTTCCTGCACCGATGTCATGCAGGCACGCTGGCTGACCCTGCCGTCAACCGTGACGAGGCAATCATGACAGGCGCCCATGCCGCAAAAGAGACCGCGTGCCTCCCCTTTAA
Organism: Rhizobium sp.; assembly: GCA_036383055.1. Taxonomy (GTDB): domain Bacteria; phylum Pseudomonadota; class Alphaproteobacteria; order Rhizobiales; family Rhizobiaceae; genus Rhizobium. Next base: position 1,836 of record DASVPC010000208.1, read on the forward strand.
GACCACGCGAAAAATCGTGCCGTCCGCCCGCCTCGATCGCCGCGGCGATCGTCATCCCACGCTCGGCACGGAAAGCCGTGCCGTCGACGAAGAACTCGACGCGAGGCTCCGATCCGGAATGCGAGTTGGCGAGGGAGGCGGACATTTCTCGATCCTCAGGCGCTGAACGTCAGACCAAAGTCCGAAACCAGCTTGTTCATGGCCGCATCCTGTTCGGGCGGCAGCGGCAGGCGCGGCGGCCGTGGTATTCCCGCAGCAAAACCCATATGTGTCAGCAGCGATTTCGAACCGGCAACGTAAGCCTGCCCGCCAACCGCCTGAATGATCGGCAGCCACTTCAGGTAAAGCGCCCGCGCCTCATCGGTCTTCTTTTCATCGGCAGCGAGCTCGAAAATGCGCGCCATCGGCCCCGGAGCCACGTTTGAGGCAACCGCCACCCAGCCTTCGGCTCCCATTACGAAGGATTCGAAACCGAGAATGCCGCCGAAGACGGTCATATTGTCGCCCGCCAGACGAATGATGTCACGCACCCGCGTCACTTCAAGGGTGGATTCCTTGATATAATCGCAGCCCTTGATCTCGGCGATACGCCTCACCAGTTCCGGCTTCAGATCGACATTGGCCGTTGCCGGGTTGTTATAGACCATGATCGGAATTGAAATCGCCGAGGCGACGGTGCGGTAGTGATGAACCAACTCGTCATCCGTCGGCGTGGAATAGAAGGGCGGAATGATCATGACGCCATCCGCGCCCATGGCTTCCGCCTTTTGGCTTAGACGAACACATTCGCGCGTGTCTTCCGCGCCGGTCCCGATCAACACCGGGACGCGGCCGGCGACGGTTTCGATCACCGTCCGCGCCACGCCATCGCGCTCCTCTTCGCTCAGCGACAGGAACTCGCCGGTCGACCCAAGAGGGATGAGACCATGGATGCCCTCGCGCACCTGCCAGTCGGTGAAGGCGGCGAGCGCCTTCAGGTCCACGGCGCCGTCTGCATCCAACGGCGTGATCATCACGGTATAAACACCGCGAAACTTCCTAGTCATGTCAGATATCCTGGTTCTAGCGCTTTTCGGTGACGGAAAGCCGGGCGTTGGTGGCTTGACCGAAGCGCTTCTCGATATGGTTCTGGACGAAATCCCAGAGCGTGGTCAGAAGAAGGTAGTAGATGGCCGCGACCGCGAAGAGCTCCAGCACCATGAAGTGTTCCTGGATGAGCACCTGGGTGCGTCTCAGAAGCTCCTCCATGGAAATAACCGAGGTCACGGAGGTCGTCTTCAGCAGGCCGTTGACGGAGTTTCCAAGCGGCGGAATGATCACCTTGAAGGCTTGCGGCATAACGATGTGGCGCATGATCTGCCGTTCCGTCATCCCAAGCGCCCGGGCGGCGCGGGCCTGCCCTTCCGGGACAGCCTCGATGCCGGCGCGGATGATTTCCGCAAGATAGGCAGCTTCGTTGAGCGCAAGCCCGATCAAGGCCGCCTCGATCACGGTGAAGCGAATGCCGAACTGCGGCAGCGCCGTGTAAAGGGCAATAAGCTGGACGAGCAAAGGCGTGCCGCGAAACAGCCAGATGTAGATCTTGGCGAGGGTCTTGGCCAAGCGGAACGGTGATCGCCGCATCAGGGCAAGGACAAATCCAAGGATAAGACCCGCCGTCAGCGACACGACGGTCAGCCAAATGGTCGTGAAGACCCCACCGAGGATGAAGGGATTAAACAGGTATCCGAAGAAACCCGACCAGCTCCAAAGCGTCATGAACGTAACTTTCTGCTCAAGGCGAGCGCGGCAGACCCGCGCATCGCCATTCCGATGGACCAATCAAGCCGATCAGCGGCCGGGCCCCTTCACGGAATAATCGCCAGCCACCATAGGCAATCCGTACTTGTCGAACAGCGCCTTCAGCGATCCGTCAGCCTTCATTTCCTTGAGCGTCGCCGATACGGCATCGGCTAGCGCCGGGCTCTTGAAGGCAACGGCGACTGGTGCGGGATAGAGGCCACTCAGAGCACGCTTGAAGTCGCCGCGCGCATCATAATCCTTGGCGACGGCATCGATCGACACCACACCATCAACCTGTCCGGCACGTAGGGCCTGATAGGCAAGCGCGAAATTGTCGAAGGTCTGGATCGTCAGACCCTTCTTGCCTGCATCGCGCAATTCCTTGTCGAGGAGGCGCGTCTTGGTTTCCTCGAAACCACCGATCTCGACGCCGATCGTCATACCCGCGAGATCGTCCTTGCTGGCGACTTTCTTGTCGGAGTTCGGCGCGATCGAAACGCTGATCGCCTGATCCTCATAGGGGATCATCTGCATGATCTTGGCTCGCTCTTCGGTGAAGAAGATGCCGGTGTTGATCATGTCCCAACGACCGGCCTGCAAGCCGGGCACCATGGCGGAGAACTCGATACGGACATATTCCGGCTCGAGGCAGAGACGCTTGGCGATCTCGGTGCCGAGCTCGACGCGCATGCCCTTCAGGTCGCCGCTGGAGTCGATGAACTGCAAGGGCGGTAGCGTTGGATTGGTCGACATTGTGAGCTTGCCGGGCGTGATCAGCTCACCGGCGGCGACCTTCGGCGTGCAGGATTGGGCAAGAGCGAACGATGTTGTCAGGACTAGAAACGATGCGGCGAGGACGCCGCGGGACAATTGAATTCGGAGCATGATGACCTCTGGAGCTGGTTTTCTTATTGGCGTCCCAAAGTTTGCATTCATCTGGGATCCCACTTTTATACAAAATTTCACCACTGATGCAAGAGCTGCTGCTACGACCCCTCAGTAATTTGTGAGAACGCCCTGCCGAACCGCCTCGAGATGGCGCGACATCGCCTGCCGCGACGCGTCGGAATCATGCGCCAAAAGTGCGCCCAGGATCGCCCGATGCTCGGTAACGCCCGGCTTTGCCCGCACCACGGCCATCTGCCGTTCGAAGATCGTCGTATAGCGCCGCATTTCGCCGATCGTGGCCGCCATGAAGGGATTGCCACTGGCGGCGGCGATGGACCCATGCAGCGCATCGTCAAACTGCCAGACGAGCTCCGGGTCTGGATCCGGCTCGGCCTCGATCGCATCCAGCATCACCGAGAGCGGCGTCAACTCCTCCTCTGCCATATGCGGAGCCGCCAGGGCAATGGCGCTGGGCTCGAGCAGCATCCGCATCGCCAGGCTGTCGAGATAGTCCTTCAGCGTTATGACCCGGACGCAAAGCACGCCCTTGTCGTTGCGGACCAGCAATCCCTCCCCTTCGAGCCGGCCGAGAGCGTGGCGCATCGGCGAACGCGACACGGCATGTTTGCTTGCAAGCCGCCTTTGCTGCACCACCGATCCGCCCGCCAGCCGGGCCGAGAGAATGTCGGCTAGAAGCAGACGATAGGTTTCGTCGGCAAGGCTTGCCTCTCCCTCATTGTTCAGGCGATCGTCCATGAGTTCCCTTTTTGCTTCTTTGCGAGATCGGCTATCATATGTAACAGCTGCCTATACGAAGAAAGTGCGTTGTCGTGCGAAATGCGGGCAGCATGGGAAATGAGGTAAGGGTGACAGATATTTCAATCATGCCGGCGACACCGTCGTCCACGGGCGGACAGCACAATCTTGCCTCGCTGACCTACAAAGCCGTTTCCGACATGATTCGCCATCGCAGGCTGAAGGGCGGACAGGTCATCGTCGAGGCGAGGCTCGCCGAAACCCTCGGTATTTCCCGCACCCCATTGCGGGAAGCGCTACAGCGGCTGGAAGGCGAAGGGCTGGTGCGCAAGGGCGATGGTCGCAACTACGTCGTGCGCCAGGTGGATATCGGTGAATATCTGCAAAGCCTGCGGCTGCGATTGCTGATCGAGCCCGAGGCCGCCGTGCTGGCGATTCCCAATATTCCGCGCCGGCAACTGATCGCCGTCCGGCGCGAGATTCACGAGCTTCTCGACGCGACCGCCTATCACACCGACGCCCACTGGGTCTCCGACGACAACCTGCACAACCTTATCATCGATCACTGCGGCAATACCGTCATGGCGAAGGTGCTACGGGAGCTGCGCGCCACCACGCGCCTGTTCGAGATCGATCGCCTGAAAGATCGCCTGAAGCCCGATTCCACCGAGCATCTCGTCATCATCGAGGCCGTGGAACGCGGCGACGCGGAACAGACCCGCGCCGCCGTCGCTCTCCATATAGAAAGCCTGATCGCCTTCACCCGCCAGCATCTGGGCGTTGCCTGACGCTGACCATGATCGGTGGTTAGCCGCCGATCATCAGCTTGACGACTTCCTCATGCGTGGTTTCGCTGATTTGGCGCTCTCCGGCGACAATGCCGCGTCGGAGGACGACGATGCGATCTGAGACGGCGAAGATGTCCTGCAGATTATGCGAGATGAAGATCACCCCGCGTCCCTGCGCCTTCAGCGACTTGATGAGCGCGACGACCTTACGCTGTTCCGGCACACCAAGGGCTGCGGTCGGCTCGTCCATGATCAGGATGCGGGCGTTCCAATAAACCGCACGCCCGATCGCTACTGCCTGACGCTGGCCGCCGGAGAAGTTGCTGACCGGCGCGTCGAGCCTTTTCACATGGAAATCGAGCTGCGCCATCGTCGCGCGCGCCGCCTCTGCCATCGCCTTCCTGTCTATGACCGGCAGAAAGCCGAAGAGCTTCTTCATCGGCTCACGGCCAAGGAAGATATTGGCGCCGATCGTCAGATTGTCGGCGAGCGCCAGGTCCTGATAGATTGTCTCGATCCCCTTTTCCCGCGCATCCTGCGGCGAGGAGAAGGTGACGGGTTTTCCCTCGATCAGGATTTCGCCCGAGGTCGGCGGATAGACGCCCGAGATCGCCTTGATCATCGTCGTCTTGCCGGCACCATTGTCTCCCGCCAGCGCGACGACTTCGCCGGGGCGAACGACCAGGGAGCAGTTGTCCAAGGCATGGACGGCACCAAAATAGCGCGACAGGTTGCGGACTTCGAGAAGGGGCGTTGCGCTATTCATCCTGTTTTGCTCCGCTGAACCGGCGCTGCGCCTGATCGATAAGCACCGAAATGATGATGACGATGCCGACGGCAATGAACTGCCAGAAAGGCTCGACATTCATGAAAACCAGACCGTACTGGATAACGGCAATGACGAGCGCCCCAGCGACCGTGCCGATGATCGTCCCCGAGCCGCCGAACAGGCTGGCCCCGCCGATGACGACAGCAGCCACACTGTCGAGCAGCAAAGGTTCACCCGCTTGGGCAGCACCGGCCGTGAAGCGGGCGGCATAGAGCGCGCCGCCGAGACCGGCGCAGACCGCCGAGAGCATGTAGAGCCTGAGCAGATGCGACTTGATGTCGATGCCGGCCCGCCGCGCGGCCTGCGCATTGGCGCCGATCGCATAATTGTGCTGACCGAAGCGCGTCTGGCTCAGCAGATAGTGCATGATCAGCACGAAGATAAAGGCGACAATAACGAGATAGGGCACGCCATAGAAGCGGCCATTGCCAAGCTCGGCGAAATAGGAATTCTTGACCGGAACGGTGGTGCCGCCGGCGAGCAGAAAGGCCGTGCCACGAGCAACGCCGAACATGCCGAGCGTACCGATGAAGGGCGGAACCTTCAGGCGGGAAATCAACATGCCGTTGATGAAGCCCGGCACGGTGGCGGCGAGCATCGCGACGAGAATGCCGAGCACCATCGCCATCGGCAGCGGCATGTAGAGACCGGCGACATTGGTGATGTGCGCGGCAACAACCGCCGCAAGGCCCATTATGAAGCCGGTCGAAAGGTCGATGCCCCCGGATATGATGACGAAAGTCTGGCCGATCGCCAGCAACAGCGGCGCTACGGCAAAGACCGCGACCGACTGCCAGTTGAAGGACGATCCGATAAATGTGCCGCCAAAATCGACGCGCGCCCAAATCTCGAACGTCACGATCAGCGCGGCAAGGAAGAGCCAGGCGCGCAACTGCGCGATATAGTTGATAATGGTTTTTGCCTGATCGCCGTGGTCGGCCTGTGGCGCCACATGCTGGTCCGCCTTGCGGACCTCGGTATCTTCGGTAGTCATGGATGAATCCAAACTCGAGCGAGGACGTACAGAAGTCGTCACGCCATTTCCTCCATTATGATCAGAGACGTGCCCCGCCCCTCGGACGAGGCACAGATTTCATCCGATTAGTCGGAGTAGATGAACTTCGCGACGTCCTTGTCGGCGACGTTCGACTTGTCGATGACCGTAAAGCCGGTGCCGATCGCCGTCGGGATCGAATTGCCAGTCAGATGGGCATAGGCCGCCATGACGCCGAAATAGCCGATTTCGGCCGGATGCTGGGCAATCGCCAGATCGACGAGGCCGGAGTTGATATTGTCGACGATCGTCGTCGGCGCATCAAAGGCGACGACGCGGATCTTGCCCGTCTGGCCCGCCTGCTGGACACCGTTCGCAGCTCCGAGAGCGGAGAAGAGGTTCGCGCCGAAAACGCCGTCGAGGTCCGAGTTACGGGCAAAGACGGCCTGCAGCTGCGATGCCGCCTTGTTGGCATCGTCGTCATTATACTGCGTGTCGAGAACGGTGATGTTCGGAAATTTCTTCATCTCTTCCTTGAAACCCTGCTCGCGCTGGTCGGTGGTCGAGATGCCCGGCTTGACGTTCGAAACGTAGACCTTGCCCTTTTCGCCGACGGCTTTGGCCAAGGCGCGCGCTGCGATCGCGCCGCCAAGCAGGTTATCCGAGGCAATGTAGGAAAGCGGAAAATCGGCGTCGCCGCTGCCGGTCTGGTAGACACCGCTGCCGATGAAGGTATCAACCGTGATGACCGGGATACCCGCATCCGCCGCCTTCTTTAGCGGCTGGACCAATTGATCCTTGTCGGTCGGCGCGATCAGGATCGCGTCGGGCTTCTTGGCAATGATCGCGTCGAGAACCGGAACCTGCGTGACCGGATTGAAGTCCGGCGCACCCTGGAACACCAGCGTTGCACCCACCGCCTTGGCGGCTGCTTCGGCGCCCTTGCGCATGGTGATGTAGAAAGCATCCGTCGTCAGGCCCGGAATGAGGGCGATGGTGAACTTCTTGTCCTGCGCCTGGGCGCCTCCAGCAACAGCCGCCACGCCGGTTGCAAGCGTCGCCACGGCACTAGCCTTGAGAAATGAACGTCGTTCCATAATTTAATTTCCTCCCTTGAAAGCCGAACATCTCCCTTGTCCGGCGGAATGGATAATCAGTGGCTTACGGCGGGTCGTCAAGTAATATTTTTCTGCAACGAATTTCCGCCATCTATTTGAAATAGCTTACCAATCAGGGAGATCGGCAAAGCGATGCACCCCGCCACGAACGGAGCGTTGCGCGACGGTTTGAAGTCAGATCGAGCTTTTGTCGGCTGCCGGGAAGGCAGCTATTTTCCGGCCGGGTCAAACACCTCTGAAATCCAGACGGTTATGCTGTCCATGTCCGGCTCTTTCGTCTGGTCGACCGTTCGCAGAGCACCGCATGCCATCGGCTCGGCACGATCGGCAAGCAGCGCGAGTTCGGCGACATATTCAGCGCCCGGGTGGCCCGGCAGCCGGTCTTTCAAACGGCTGGCATAGCGTTCCGCCGCAACCGCGCCGGGCACCTTGCACCAAAGCTCCGCGACACGATCGACACCAGCATCCTTGATATAGGTCTCAAGCAGCGCCTTCGGCTGGAAACCAAACCATGCATCGATAATGAAGGTGGAGCCGGCCGGCGCCTCGCGGATGAACAACCAGATCGCCTGGTAGCTTGCCTTTCCCAAGGTCCGGTTGAAATCCCGGTCGACGGGGCCGATGTGCTCCAGGAAGGGATTCTTGATACCATCAAGGGAAAGGACCGGCCAACCGGTGCGTTGCGACAGTGATTTTGCCAGACTACTCTTTCCCGAAGCCGGAACGCCGTTGACGAGCACGACGCGCTTTTCGGCGGAACTGCCAGCATTCGCGAATGTCGATAAGGCCGCGCCGATCACGCCGGCATCGTCCCCAAGCTTCGCGGGCAGGATCGTCGGCCGGAACCATGGCGCCACCGCTGGAAGGTCGGCAAGGGCGCGCGCCGCGTCGCAGCCGAGCCCTCCACCCAAGAGGATGACGTCTGGATCCATCGTCGCCGCGATATTGTCGAGCGCCGTGCGCAAGGGGGATGCCCATGCACGCAAGACCGCCCTCGCTGTACCATTTCCCTCAGTGGCCATTTCGAAAATCTCGCCAATGGAGGTGGCCGAAAGCCCGGCCTCGTTCATGTGCCGGCGCAGTGCCGTTCCCGAGCTGAAGGTTTCGACGCAGCCGCGCCGTCCGCAGGCGCAAAGCGGGCCATCCTGCAGCACGGAGATATGGCCCAGCTGCCCGGCCGTCATATGGCCGTGATAGATGCTGCCATTATGGGCAACGGCGCCGCCGATGCCCGTTCCGATCGTCAGCATCGCGATGCTCTGGTATCCCTTGGCGCCGCCGACACGCATTTCGGCGATCAGCGCCATGTTGCAGTCATTTTCGATGACGACCCGCTTGCCGAGGCGCCTCTCCAGCCGATCGGCAAAGTCGATGCCGGCCAGATTGAGGATTCCGCCCGAGAGGATCGTGCGACTGGTTGCATCGACACGACCGGGAATGCCGACCCCGATGCCGGCTGCTCCCGTCGTATCGAGTTCCCCGACCATCGCCACGACGCGCTCGACCACATGCAACGGATCGGTGGGTGTCCGATCCGATAGCTTCTTCAGAATCTCGCCTCGATCGGAGACGAGAGCGGCACGAATATTCGTGCCGCCAATGTCCACGCCGATGGCTGTCTCAGGCATGTTCTTTCTGTCCCTGGCCGACGGTCTCAGACCTGCTACCCTTGAAATGGGTGGCGATCACAGCCTGAATTTCGCGAAGACGCGGAACCGCGACGGTTTCCAGTCTATCCCTCGTGACGGCGCGGTCGAGCGAAATGCAGTCTTTCCACAGCGAGCGGCCGGCGATGACGCCGGAGGCACCGTTGCGCATCGCGTCTTCGACCTGTTTCAGGAAGGTCGAATGGTCGACGCCGGCGGACAGGACCGCCCAGGGAACGTCTCCCGCAAGCCTGGTGACCTCAGCGCAAGTCTCAGGGCTTCCGGGGTACGGGATCTTCAACACCTTCGCGCCGTAATCCAGGCAGATCCGGCTTCCGCCGACGATCAGGGACGGGATCTTCGCCTTGTACTCGGCTTCATCCTCGTCATCGAACCTGTAAGTCAGGAATTCTACAACGAGCAGCAGGTCTTCGCGGGCGAAATCCTCAATGCACTGGTGCAGGATCTTGATGTTGTGAACATTGGCCTCATCCCGGTCCGAGCGGAGATAGACCATGATCTTGCCGCCGGTCGCGCCGAGCTGGCGCACCCGACGAGCCGTGATGCCGGGAACCAGCTTGGACAGGCGATACCCCTCTGGAGACGTATCCCAACCGGAGGCATCGAGGCCGATCAGAAGCGCCGTGTCGCGCTGAATGATGCGATCGTCGACCAGAGCCGGAACGGCGCAGATCGGATCGACCAGGACGCAGGATGCCTTGCTGGCAAGGAACCGGGCGATATCGGCCTTGGTGTCGCCAAGGGTCTTGTCGGAGATCGCGGCCTGCGCCTCCGGTTCCTTGGCAAGCAGGCTGCGCATGCCGCCGCGCTGATCGCAGGCGATCACCATCATGGCGCCATCGCTCCCACAAATCTGCTGGTAGCCGCGCATTTCGGCGGTGGTTAATCTGGACATATATGCTCCTCCCTATAGCGTGCCCGAAACGGGTTGCTGAACGTGCATCCCGCTCCAAGGTTCGGAAGGGATGGCCAATGAATGTCGAGAGTTCTCCTCCGCCGCATAACCGTTGCGAAACCGGCTATTTTGAGCGATAACTCCCTCAGCGCCCAAGTGTGTAACACATTGCAGAAAGGAATTTCAACCTGAATTCGTCTCAGCCGCAGGAGCCTGCAACAAACCGTGCATTGCTGCATATGGTTGCGAAGCTGCACTACCAATCCGACATGTCGCAGGTCGACATTGCTAAAAAGCTCGGATTATCAACGGCTACGGTTTCACGCCTGCTCCAGAAAGCGCGCCTGGCCGGCATCGTGCGAATTGAGGTGATTGACCTTTCCCCGTCGGAAGACCTGAGTGCGGCACTGATCGACGGCCTGAAATTGCGCCACGCCGCCGTGATCGACACGCCGTCTTCCAATGTCCTTAGCGCACTGGCCCCGCCGGTCGGCTCCATGCTGCAGCAGGTAGGCCTGCACTCCGGCTCGACGCTCGGCATCGGCTGGGGACGCGCCGTTCGGGAAGTCACGCTTGCCGGTCTGCCGCAGTTGCCCGGCATCGTCACCATCGCCCTCAACGGCGGTATGCAGCAGGCGGCGGCGCATTTCCAGACGAACGAATTCGTGCGCCAGGCGGCCGAGCAGATGGGCGGATTGCCGCATTTCCTGCATGCGCCCTACATCTCATCCTCCGAACTGCGCGACGCGTTCCTCTCCGATCCCACAGTGCATCAGGTGACCGCGCTCTGGAACAAGCTCGATGCGGCGATCGTCGGTGTCGGCCTGACGCACGCGGCCAATCCGTCCGAGGCGACGGCCGCGCTTCCGGGAGAAAAAGCCCTCAACCGAGCAGCGGGCGACGTGTTGCGGCACTACGTCACCGAAGCCGGCGAGATCCTGCATTGGGACGGCGAGGAGCGCATGATCGCCGCCACTCCCGAGCAGCTCCGACGGGTTCCCCTGTGCATTGCCGTTGCCGCGACACCGGCCAAGGCGCCCGGCATCATCGGCGCGGCGCGGTCGGGCATGATCAACGCGCTTGTGACGGACGCCAATACGGCGCAGGCGATCCTCGATCGCCTGTCCGCCGCCCCCCAGAAAAGCTGAGAAAGAATTTTCAAGATGGCCCTGCCCTTGCATCCCGACCGACCCTTCAGCGCCTTCCTGTTCGATATGGATGGAACCGTGCTGAACTCCATCGCGGTCGGTGAAAGGGTCTGGACTGCCTGGGCCTTACAGCACAATGTCGACGTCGAGAGCCTGCTGGCGATCGTGCACGGACGCAAGGCGACCGAAACGATCACGCGACTTGGCCTTCCCGGAATCGATCCGGCCGAAGAGGCCCGGCTTCTAACCCTCGCCGAGATCGCCGATGTCGCAGGCATCGAGCCGATCGCGGGAGCGATCGATTTCCTGAACGCCCTACCAAGGGATCGCTGGGCAATCGTCACGTCCGCGCCACGGGATCTGGCGGCGGTTCGCCTCAAGGCTGCCGGCATTCCCTGGCCGCCGCTGTTGATTACCGGCGAGGATGTGCAAAACGGCAAACCAGCACCGGACTGCTTTCTACTGGCCGCGAAAACCCTGGGTCAGCCCATAGAGGAATGCCTGGTCTTTGAGGACGCTCCAGCCGGGATAGAAGCGGCCGAAGCGGCGGGCGCCGCGGTGGCTGTCATCAGCGCGACCCACAGAACCGTGCTGCCGACGCGGCATCCAAGCATTGTGAACTATGAAGGTCTCGTCGCGGATGTCACGTCCAGCGGATCGCTTCGGTTGACCCGCAAGCAGGGTTGAAACTCCGGGGACCTCAGCCTCGCCGGAACAGCTAGTTCTGCGAGGCTGAACCGATCGCGTCCGCATAGATATCGAGCACGCGTGTGACGCTGGCAAGCAGCAGTGCACGCGACTGTGGCGCCACCGATCCGTCGGCTACCAGCGGCTCCAGATGACCGAGATGCTGACTGATCAGCGGGCGTGGAATTGTAACGCCTTCAAGGGCCGCTATCAGCTCGTCCACGGCCTTCTGCGCAGCCGGTACGGTCCAATAATAGCGAATCCGATCGCTGAACGAATAATGCCGCTGCACATATTGCTCGCGGGCATCGCCAGGATAATATTTCAGCCAATGCTCGGGCGACGACAGCATGATCCGCTCCATGGCAGCGGAAAGCGCCTTACTGACCGCATCCGGCACCAGGATTTCGGCAATTGCGCTCAGGCCATACAGTGCCTCACGTAGGGCAAAGGTCAGCCAGGGACCGACTTTCAGGATTGCAAATCCATCGCTGACAAGATCGCGCAGCGCAGCACCGCTCTGATAATCCGTCGAATGAGCCTCGAACACGAATTGCGGCATCTCGTCCAATGTGGCGACGAGATCTCTTGCCGCATCTCGCACATAGCCAACAACGTCGGCATTGCCGAATTCGACGCCCGGCTGCACGACGATGCCGATCGCGCGCTTAAAAGCCTCGTCCAATCCCAGCCTGGAGAAGGCTGCGCGGTGCAGCTCCACCGTTGCGCGGGCATCCCCGGGCGTTGTGACGTGCAGGTGATCGAGCGCCTCGAATGCGCCGCCTGGAACGGGAACCTCGGTGCCGATAATGTAGCTCGGCGCCTGTGTTTGCGACTGGCGTATTCTTGCTTCCGAGATGGCGGCCAGTTCGGCTGCCCGGGATGCGATCGTCTCGTCTGGAAGAGCTACCGGATCGTCGGCGCAGGCCATGCTCGTATCCAGATGCAGCTTGGTGAAACCGGCAGCCGCAAAGGCGTCGATCATTGCTCCTGCCTTGCGCATAGCTTCGCCGGACGGCAGATGCTTCCAGGGATTTGGCCCAAGGTGATCCCCGCCGAGAATCAGACGTTCCAGGGGGAAGCCGACTACCGCCGCGATCTTTTCGACGAATGCGCGAAAATCGGCGGGCGTCATGCCGGTATAGCCGCCGTCCTGATTGACCTGGTTACAGGTCGCCTCGATCAGCACATCGGCGCTTCGGCTCTTTGCTTGCAACAGAGCTGCCTCGATGACGAGGGGATGGGCCGAGCAGACGGAGGTGATGCCGGATGGCAGACCGCTGCCACGGCTTCCCGGCATATTTGCCAGTCGCTGCGTCGCGGAACTCATGACGGTGTCCTCGCGGTCGCGCCGGACAGAAAGGACTGTACCTCGGCAAAGGTGGCAATGCCCTCCATGGGGCCTTTGCGCGTCACGGCCAAGGCCCCGCAGGCACAGGCCAATCTCAAAGCTTCCTCCGGCGCAGCGCCTCGCAGCCAAAGGGAGACGAAGCCCGCGCCAAAACAATCGCCGGCGCCGGTTGGATCGACTTCGTCGACGACGAAGCCGGACGCCACGACCTTGCGATGCCGATCGTAATAGACCGCGCCCTCGGCGCCCTTCTTGACGATCACCACCGAAATCCCGCGCTCTAGCATTTCCGCTGCCGCTTCTGCCTCGTCGGTCGCCTTGGTGAAAATGAACAGCTCTTCGCCACTCGGCAGGAAAATGTCCGTCAGCGCCAGAACCTGGTTCAGTGCCTCGCGCATGCCGGGCAGCTCGATCATCTCTTTGCGTATATTGGGATCGAAGGAAACCGTGCCGCCGGTGCGCTTGATCGTCTCGATGGCCGCCAGAACGACGGAGATCGCCCTCTCGGAAAACAGGGAGGAGCCCATGACATGGAAATGATTAGCGCCCGCCAGCAGGGCTGTCGCGCCATCGCCAGTTTCGATCAATCCCGCCGCGCTGTTCTTGATGTTGAAGACGAAATGACGGGAACCATCGACTCTATACGATACAAAAGCCGTGCCGGTCGCCTGCCCTTGATGAATCGTGATGGCGGAGATATCCGCCCCCCAGTCGCGCAATCTGTCGATGTTCATCCGCCCGAAATCGTCTTCGCCGACGGCGCTGATCAAGCCGGCCGGCTGACCGAGCCTGGCGGCCTGGGCAATGAAGATCGCCGGCGCTCCGGACGGAAACGGTCCGTGCAGCAATCCCGGCTGGGCTAGACTTTGATCGAGCCGATCCGCCATGATTTCGACGACGATCTCTCCGGCACTGACGAGCTTTTTCATGAGATGGCGCACCCACTTCCCGGTGAAACTCTTGCCTCGGCTTGCGACTACCGCCGGCCGATAGGCAACTTTTCTATGGCTTGAACTTTTATGCGTCAATTAAGAAATTGACGCATGTAATATTTTTGAGCAACTTGAGGCTAGAAAGAACTTGCTCGGAACTTACCTCCATGGTTGCGCTTCGTTTCTTGCGGACGCATAACAAGTCCCAGATGGGCGGATCGGCTCGAGAAATGGTCGACTTTTGATGGAAAAAATGACGCACAAGACAATGGAGGATTTCGCGAAATCCTGTGGCGTCTCCCGGCCCACCCTCTCGAAGTATTTCGATGACCCGACGAGCGTCAAGCCGGTGACGCGCGCGTTGATCGAGGCGGCCCTCCGTTCGTCCGATTATCAACCCAATATTTATGCGCGCAATCTCAATCGGAAGAGAACCCGCAATATCGGCATCCTGGTGCCGGCCCTCACCGACCCTTTCTACGCCGAAATGGTCAACCGCCTGGAGTTGCGGCTGCGCAATGAGGGCTATTGGCCGATCGTGTTTTCCTCGCACGGACTGCCGGAGCTGGAGGCCGAAGCCGTCAGCACCATGCTGTCCTTGAAGGTAGCGGGCACGCTTGCCGCGCCGCTGGGACAAAAATCCGATCCGCGCGCTTTCGAGAAGCTCGCGCAGAATGTGCCCCTCGTTTATTTCGACACTTATATAGAGGGAAACACGCCGTTCATCGGCAACAACAATTATCAGAGCGTCGCGACAATCGTCGAATATCTCTGCCGATCCGGAGAGGCCCCGGCCTATCTCGACATTCCGCATGTCAACCACAACTCGCCGGAGCGGCTGGCGAGCTACATCGCCACGATGGAGGCTTCAGGCTGCGAGCCGGTGGTGATCAAGACCAACGCGGCCTATACATGGGACTTCGAGCATATCGGATATCAGCAGATGGACGAGATGCTGAATGCGAAGGCGCTTCCGGGCAAGACCATCCTCTGCGCCAACGACCGCCTCGCCTTTGGCGTAATGGCGGCCGCCTTCGCGCATGGGCTGAAGGTCGGGCGCAAGAAGGGTGACGATCTGCGCGTGGCCGCCCATGACGACCATCCGCTCAGCCGCTACACCTGCCCGCCGCTGACGACAATGGCACAGGATTTCGCCGCAATGACGGCAAATAGCGTCGACACGCTTTTGACGCTGCTCGGCGACACAGACGCTCCGGTTCAGACCATCGCCGACAAAGTCCGCCTGGATGGGACGCTGGTCATGCGGCAATCGGCATAGGACACCATTGCTTTCTGTTTACTCGGGAGCGCCTTCGAAACTACGCCATGCCTCCACGGCCTCCTCTACGGCCTGACGTGCGACCGATATGTATTGTCCCATCGACACGAACCCGTGGATCTGGCCGGGCCAGTGGCGGAGCACCACGCGCACGCCCTCCTGCTTCAGCCGCTCGACATAGGCCAGGCCCTCGTCCACCAGAATATCGTGCCCAGCGGTAGTCACGAAGGCCGGCGCAACCCCGGCAACGCTGTCAGCCCGCAACGGCGAAACCCGCCAGTCGGCGATATCGGCCTCGGTGCGGATATAGTGATCGCGAAACCACTTCATCGCCGATGCCGTCAGACCGTAGCCTTCGCCATAACGACGATAGCTGTCGGCCGTCTGCGCGGCGTCCGTGTTTGGATAGATGAGCAGTTGCCCCGCAAGCTTTGGAGCGTCACCGGAGCGCGACATCAGCGCCAGCACGGCGGCAAGATTGCCGCCGGCACTGTCACCTGCGACCGCAATCCGCTCGGGATCGATGCCGAGATCGGCGGCGAATTCCACCGTGAAGGCCAGTGTAGCGGCGCAATCCATCAACCCGGCCGGGAACTTGTGTTCCGGCGCCAGGCGGTAGTCCGGGCAGACCACGGTGCATTGCGCGAGATTGGCAAACCAGCGGCAAATCTCGTTGTGAGAATCGAGATTGCCGATCACCCAGCCGCCGCCGTGAAGATAGAGAAGGCCGGGACCATCCTTCGAAGGAGCACCGATGCCGCGATAGATGCGCAGGGTGATCGGCCCGTTCGAGCCGTCGATCTGACGATCCCTAACCGATGCCACCGTCTCGCAGGCGCCCTGAACCGTCGGGCAGCCCGCATTGTAGTCAACGCGGGCCTCCAGAGGTGTCCCGGTTTCAAACGGCCGAGGGTTCGACCGATTGCTCATATCGAGAAGGCGTCTGGCACTCTCATCGAGCTGTTCTGTCATGTCGTCGCTCCCTTCCGCAATCAGGCGAGGAGGCTGCGGGCTTCGTCTTCGCCCAGAAGCGGCGGACGCACCAGATCACCGCCGACGCTGACTGACTGGCCGCTTTCGCCGGAGGCGAGAATAGCTTCCATGATCTCAAGCACATGGAGGGCAAGCTCCCCGGATGCCCGCGGCAGTCTCTTCTCCTCGAGCGACCGCGCGAGGTCGGCGACGCCGAGCATCCGGTAATTCGCGCGATCCGGTGCTGCGAACGGCCAGTTCCTCTTGCCGTAAAGCTCGCCGTCGCTGTCGAAATCACGCCAGTCGGCGCCGCGCTCCGACAGCGAAACCGTGCCGCCGAACGTATCGGGATCCGGCAGGCGAAGGGAGCCTTCGGTGCCGTGCAGCTCGATCGGATGGTTGGAATGGCGGAAGACGTCCCAGGACGCGCCGAAATTGACAGTCGCACCGGACTGGAATTCGAGCAAAGACAGGACGTTGGTCGGCGTACCGACCTTGAAACTCGTGTTCTTGAACGGACCGTCCGCGGTGATCAGGCGCTCCTCCTGGCCCTTGGTCGCCATCGCCATGACACGCACCACCGGGCCAAGCAGGTTCACCATCATGGTCAGGTAATAAGGCCCCATATCGAAAACCGGGCCGCCCCCCGGCTGGTAGTAGAATTGCGGATTGGGGTGCCAGTGCTCCATGCCGCGTCCCATCATGAAGGCCGTGCCGCTGACCGGACGGCCGATCGCGCCTTCCTCCATCAGACGCCGGGCACGCCGACCGGCCGCACCAAGGAAAGTGTCGGGTGCCGAGCCCAGAAGCAGACCGCGTGTCTTCGCCTCGGCGACAAGCGTCCGTCCTTCGGCGGCCGAGGTCGCTAGCGGCTTTTCCGTGAAGACGTGCTTGCCCGCGGACAGAGCCGACATGGTGACATCGAAGTGCACGGCCGGAATCGTAAGGTTGAGAACGAGGTCGACCTCGGGATCTGCGAGCAGTTGATCAACGCTCAGCGGCCGAATGCCATATTCTCGTGCGCGAAGAGCCGCAGCGTCAGCCGAAATATCAGCGCAAGCACGCAGCTCGACACCGGCAAACAGCGCCGCATTGCGCAGATAAGTCATTGAAATATTGCCGCAACCGACGATGCCGATACCCAGCTTTGCTTTTGTGTTTCCAGTCATATTCCTCAATCCTCCCTGGATTCGATAACCCGCACGTCACCGATAGCCATATCAGCCCGACGCGCTTTAAAGTGAGTTAAAGCATCTTATTTCTTGACGCGCGACAATTTTTTATGAAACATACGACAATACTGGCGCGGAGATTTTAGAGGTTGCCAGTTTTCCTGGGAGGGAAATCATGTCTGATGTCAAGAAGACGCCGGCGGGCTCAAACGTGGCCGTATTTTCCACACTGCTCGACCGCCGCCAGATGCTGATGGGCGCTGCAAGCGCCGCAGTCGGCGCGGCGACCCTTGCCGCCACAACGGGACTTGGCATGCGCTCCGCGCGCGCCGCCGATCGCACCGAGATCAGCTTTGCTAGCGCCAGCTTCTTCGGCAAGGAAGGCCTCGGCGATCTCGTCAAGGCGTATAACGAATCGCAGGACCGGATCACGGTCAAGTTCATCGAACTGCCACCGCCGAGCTCGTCGACTGAAGTCTATCAGGGCCTTGTCCAGCAATTGGCGCGCCGCAACGGAACCCCCGACGTTTTCACTCAGGACGTGGTCTGGATCGCCGGCTTCGCGGCGGCCGGCTGGGCGCTACCACTCGACGAGTACTTCCCGAAGGAAAAGCGCGCCGATTATTTCCCTGGAACGGTCGCCGCCTGCACCTACAATGAAAAGCTGACCGCGCTTCCGTGGTTCGTCGATTCCGGCATGTTCTACTACCGCAAGGATCTGGTGGAAAAGCATGGCGGCAAGGTTCCCGAGACCTGGGACGACATGGCGACCATGGCAGCGGCTGCGCAGAAGGCCGGCGATGCCAAGTTCGGCTATCTCTGGCAGGGCAAGCAGGCGGAGGTTCTGATCTGCGATGCGGTGGAAATCATCACCTCGAACGGCGGCTCTATCCTCGCGGCAGACGGCAAATCCTCCGTCATCGGCGACAAGGCGGCGGTCGAGGCGATCCAGTTCCTCCACGATACGATCAACAAGACGAAGATCAGCCCGCAGAACGTTCTCTCATGGGACGAAGAACCTTCCCGCCAGCCCTTCACCTCGGGCGAAGCGATGTTCATGCGCAACTGGTCCTATGTCTATCCGATCGCACAAGACCCGAAGGCCTCGCATGTCGTCGACAAGGTCTCCGTCGCGCCGCTGCCGCATTTTTCTGGCGGGAAGAGCGCTGCCTGTCTCGGCGGCTACCAACTCGGTGTCAACGCCAACTCGAAGAAGCGGGAAGCGGCGATCGAGTTCCTGACCTGGATGTCGTCTCCGGAAACCCAGACCCGCCTCGCCCTGAATTTCGGCCTTGCGCCCTCGCGCCCGGCGATTTTCCAGGATGCGAAGCTGAAGGCCGAGCAGCCGTTCATGGCGAGCCTGCAAAGCGTCTTTACCGGCGCCACGCCCCGGCCGATCACGCCGCAATATGCCAAGGTGACGCTGGCGCTGCAGTCGAGCATTTCCAAGGCGCTGGTCAGCGGCAATGTCCAAGCCGAGCTGAAGGCCGCCGCCGACCAGATCAACAAGATCGTTGCCTGATATGGCTGCCGCAGTCACGGTCCCCATATCCGACCGCACCCCGAAAACGACGAGGGCGCTCCCAAGCGCCCTCTGGCCCTGGCTCCTGCTGTTGCCGGCCTTCCTGTCGCTTGCATCGGTGTCCTTTTATCCGATCGTCAATGGCGTCTATCTCTCCTTCACCAATCGCTCCCTGATCACGCAGGACAATGATTTCGTCGGCATTGCCAATTATGTGCAGCTGTTGGCCGATCCGCCGTTCTGGAACGCCTGGTGGCATACGATCTGGTTCACCATTATCTCGACCGGGCTCGAGACCCTGATCGGTCTCGCCATGGCGCTGATCCTTTGCGAGGCCTTCGCCGGCCGGGGTGTGATCCGCGCGGCGATGCTGGTTCCCTGGGCGATGCCGACCGTGGTCACCTCGAAAATGTTCGGCTGGCTGTTCGACGGACAGCACGGCATCATCAATTTCATCCTCCTCCATCTCGGGCTGATCGATCAGAATGTGAACTGGTACGGTTCGCCCGATACGGCGCTGACGACGATCATTTTGGCCGATGTCTGGAAAACGACGCCCTTCATGGCGCTGTTGTTGCTGACCGGGCTCCAGACCGTGCCGAAATCGCTGATCGAGGCGGCGCGCATGGATGGCGCCAGGGCCTGGACGATCTTCTGGAACATCCGCCTGCCGCTGCTGCTGCCGACCTTGCTGATCGCCGGCCTCTTCCGGGCGCTGGACGCATTCCGCGTCTTCGATCTGGTCTATGTGCTGACCGGCGGCGGTCCGGCCGATTCCACGGAAACGCTGTCGACGCTGTCCTACAAGGTTCTCTTCTCGACCTTGCAGTTCGGCTACGGCTCGGCCGTTTCGACCGCCATGTTCATCACCGAAGGGCTGATCGCCGTGGTGTTCTGCCTCTTCCTCGTCCGTCAGATCAGGAAGACAACATGAACGATACTCGCTCCCTTTTTCAAAGCGTGATGATCTATCTCGGCGCGCTCCTTATCCTCGTCTGGTCGGCCGGTCCGTTCCTCTGGCAGTTTTCGACCTCCTTCCAGCTCGACAAGGCCCTGACGGAAGGAACGCCGTCGTTCATCCCGAGCCCGTTCACGCTGGAGCATTACTACAATGCCTTCGTGGAAAAGGGCCTGCATCATTATCTGTGGAATTCGCTGGTCGTCTCACTGGCGACCACGGCCCTATGCCTGATCGTCGGCTCGCTCGCCGCCTTTGCGCTGTCACGTCTCGATGTGAAGGGACGCTTCGGGATCCTGACGGTGATCCTCTCCGTCTCGATGTTTCCGCAGATCGCGCTGGTCGGCCCGCTCTATCTCCTCGCCTCCGACCTCGGGCTTCTGGACACTTATACGGCGCTCATCATCACCTATCTGGCGCTCGGGCTGCCGCTGGTGACCTGGGTTCTGTTCGGCTATTTCGAGACCCTACCGCGCGAGATCGATGAGGCCGCGCGCATGGATGGCGTCGGCGTCGTCGGCCTGCTCTGGCATATCATCCTGCCGATGTCGCTGCCGAGTCTGGTCACGACAGGCCTGCTTGCCTTCATCACTGCCTGGAACGAATTCCTGTTCGCGCTCGCCTTCACATCGGATAGCGGCACCCAGACCATCCCGGTCGGCATCGCCAATTTCACCAACCAATACTACGTGCCCTGGGGAGACATCGCCGCAGCCTCGGCTGTCGTCACCGTGCCGCTGATTGTTTTGGTCCTCTTCTTCCAACGACACATTATCGAAGGCCTGACACAGGGCGGAATCAAGGAATAGTGACATGACTAGCGATCTGAAGGTCGGCTGCCAGACGTTTACATGGGAAATGCTTGGGCGCGGCTGGACCGGGACACCCGACGACCTGCTGTCGGCGATCTCAGCCGGCGGTTATTCCGGCATCGAAATCACCGACACGATGATCGGCCACTACGCCGCAAAGCCCGGTGACTTCGCAAAGGCGCTGAAGGATAGCGGCTTGCAGCTCGTCTCCTTCGCCTTTGGATCGAAGAGCGGCTTCACGGTGGCCGAGGCGATCAACGATGATCTCGCGACGACGCAGCGCTGGATCGACTATGCCGCGCAGTTTCCGGGCGCTCTGGTTTCGATCGGTTCGGCAACGGTCGTATCCGAAGGGCCACGCGACGACAAGTTTGCCATTGCCGCCGAGTTCTACAATCGCGCCGGGGCGCTCGGCAAGGCATCCGGCGTCGATGTCGCCGTCCATCCGAGCTCGCACCACAACACCCTGCTCTTCGACCGTGCCGACTACGATCGGATCTTCGCTCTGCTCGACCCCGCGCTGGTCGGCTGGATTCCCGATACCGGCCATATATTGCGCGGACACGAGGACATTCTCGACACCATGCAGACCTATCAGGACCGCATTCGCTACCTCCACCTCAAGGACGTCGATGCCAACGACCGCTGGGCGATGCTCGGCAAGGGCATCCTCGACACGCCGGCGGTGATTGATCTTGTGGCGAAGGCGCCGCGTTTCAATGGTTGGTTGGTGCTGGAAGAGGAATCCGAGACGGCCGGGGAAAATCCTGCCGCTGCGGTGAAGACCAACCGCGACACCATGCGCAGCTACGGGGCTTGAGGAAGAAGACCATGATCCAGAAGGAAAATCGCCGTCTTCGCGTGGGTGTGCTCGGCTGCGGGCCAATTGCCCAGTTCGCGCATCTGGAATCCTGCGTGAAGGCCAGGAATGCCGATCTCTATGCGATCTGCGACGCGGCCCCGGATTTGCTGGCCCGCATGGGTGCTACCTACGAGCCGCAGAAGATGTTCAGCGACTATGACGCCATGCTGGCCGACCCCGAGCTGGAGGCTGTGATCGTCGCCATTTCCGACGCCTATCATGTGCCAATGTCCATCAAGGCGCTCGAGGCCGGCAAGCATGTGCTCTGCGAAAAGCCGATCGGCGTGTCGGTCGAGGAAGGGCAGCAGCTTGCCGATGCCGTCAAGCGCTCCGGCAGGATCCTGCAGGTCGGGCACATGAAGCGCTTCGATCCGGCACTGGAAGCGGCGCGCGACTTCGTGCGCGACGATATCGGTGAGATCTTCGCACTGAAGGCCTGGTACTGCGACTCCACCCACCGCTACACCAACACCGATGCGGTGCAGCCGCTGCCGATAACCAGCAAGCTTGCGCGCAAGCCGGGCGGCAATCCGAAGGCCGATCTCCGGCAATATTTCATGCTGGCGCATGGTTCGCATCTGGTCGACACCGCCCGCTTCTTCTGCGGCGATATCGTTGCCGTGCGCGCCCGTCTGCTGGAACGTGCCGGCGCCTATTGCTGGTTCGTGGAAACCGAATTCGCCGGTGGTGCGCTGGGCCATCTCGACCTCACCGTCGCCGTCCGCATGGATTGGCACGAGGGCTTCCAGCTCTATGGCGAGAACGGCTCCGTACTCGCAAAGACCTTCAATCCCTGGTACTTCCGCTCCAGTGAAGTCGAGATTTTCCACGAGAAGGATGCGACGAGCCGGAAGCCGCTCGGCGCGGACGGGCATTTCTTCCGCAGGCAGCTCGAGGGTCTCGCAGATACAGCGCTGAACGGCGCACCGATGCGCGGCGCCAATGTCGAGGACGGCATCGCTTCCATCCGCGCGATGGTGGCGATCGCCCGATCGGTGGAAACCGGCGAGCGCGTCGAGCTGGCATCCGTGACGGGGGCCGTTTGATGCAGCTCGGGATCTTTGCCAAGACCTTTCCGGGGACTGACCCGCAAAGCGTGCTGTCGGCGGTGCGCGACAGCGGCTATGCGGCCACCCAGTTCAACCTCGCCTGCTGTGGACTGCCATCCATGCCCGACGTGGTGCCTGGTTCTGTCGTAACGGCGATCCGGTCAGCGGCGGAAACGGCGGGTGTTTCGCTGGTCGCCCTCTCCGGCACCTATAATATGGCCCATCCGGACATTTCGGTGCGGCAAACGGGCCTGCGCCAGCTTGCTGTCGTGATCGAGACGGCGGTGGCCCTTGCCATTCCGCTCGTCACGCTCTGCACCGGCACCCGCAATGCGGCCGACCAATGGGCACATCATCCCGATAATACCGACCCTTCGGCCTGGGCCGATATGGCGACGGAGATGTCGAAAGCCCTGGCGCTGGCGGAGAAGCACGGCGTCGATCTCGGCATCGAACCGGAACAGGCCAATATCGTCACCTCAGCCGAAGATGCCAAACGGCTGATCGCCGAGATGGGATCGAAAAGACTGCGGATTGTCCTCGACCCCGCCAATCTCTTCGAAAGTGCCACGCCGCCGGAAGCCCGAGATATCGTCGAGCGCGCAGTTGAAACGGCGGCCGGGCATATCGCCATGGCCCATGCCAAGGATCGCTACGCCGACGGACGTTTCGCAACAGCCGGCCAGGGCGTTGTGGATTTTTCCGACTTCATCGCGCGGCTGAAAGCCGTTGGCTTTGATGGTCCGCTCATCACTCACGGATTGTCCGCAGCCGAAGCGCCTGAGGTCTCCGCTTTTCTCAAGGACTTGGTCTGATGGGCGGAACGACGGCCTTCATCCGGAAAGATGCCAGCCTTACCGTGTTCGACGGCGGACAAGGACTTCCAGTCCTCTTTCAACACGGCTTGGGCGGGGACGCGGCGCAGGTCGCGCAAACCTTTCCGGCAGGCGGCAACGTGCGGCGGATCACCGTGGAATGCCGCGGACATGGCGCGTCATCGCTTGGCATCGCGCGGCCCTTCTCACTTCAGATGTTTGCCGAAGATGTGCTGGCTGCTGCGACGGAGCACGGATTTGATCGCTTTATCGTCGGCGGCATTTCGATGGGCGCAGCACTTGCCCTGCATCTCGCGCATCATCACCCCGAGCGCATAACCGCGCTCGTCCTTGTCCGCCCGGCCTGGACCTTTGCCGCATCCCCCGACAATCTCGAGCCGATCCGCGTCGTTGCGGCGCTGCTTCGCTCGCATCCGATCGATGAGGCGCGAACGCTGTTTGCGGGCTCCGAAATCGGCCTACGGATAAAGGCGGATGCTCCCGACAATTTCGCCTCCTTGCTCGGCTATTTCGACCGGACGGATACGGTCGCTTTCGCGGACGTGCTGGCCGACATCGCGGCTGACGGGCCAGGCGTGTCGCAGACGGCCGCAGCGGCTATTGCCGTCCCCACCCTCATCATCGGCAATCAGCAGGACGCGATCCATCCGCTCTCCCGCGCGCAAGTGCTCGCCGACACCATTCCCGGCGCAAGCTTTGTCGAGGTCACCCCCAAGGCTGCCGACAAACAGCGCCATTTCGCCGAAGTCCAAGACGCCATCACCCGTTTCCTCGCATCCAAGACAATCCGGAGCCTCGCGCCATCATGACGTCCAAAACCCTTTCAGGCCCGGCGGCCATCGCCGCCCTGCCCCGCAACCGACTGCTCGGCGAATTCTCGCTCTGGTCGGCTGATCTCGCCAATATGGAAACCGATCTCAAGCGCATTGAGCCCTATGTCGACCTGCATCACATCGATGTTGCCGATGCGCGCTTTACGCCGGGCTTCCTGTTCTTTCCGGATTTCGTTGCCCGCATCGCCAAATCGACCGCCAAGCCGATCCATGTGCATCTGATGGTCGAGGCCGAAATCGTCGAGGAGCAGACGCGCCAGTTCATCGAGGCAGGTGCCGACCTGATCAGCGTTCACGCGGAAAATGGCGAAGCCGGTTTGCGCGCGGTTGCGCTTGCAAAGGAGCTCGGCGCCGAAGCCGGCGTCGTCTTGCGGCTGGAGACACCCGTATCGGCGATCAAGCCGTTCATCGACCATGTCGCCTTCGTGACCCTGCTTGGAACATTGATCGGTGTCAAAGGACAGAGCCTCTCCGAAAAAGCATGCGGCCGGCTGATCGAAGCACGCGCCCTGTTGAGGCAGGCTGGTCGGGAGGATCAGGTCATCCTGGCCGCCGATGGCGGCATTCGCGAGCAGACAGTGCCGGAGCTGCGTGCGGCCGGGGCGCAGACCGTCGTTCTCGGCTCGCTCGCCTTTGGCGACAAGGATCTGGACAAGCGGATAGAGTGGCTGCATGGACTGGAGAGCCGGATTTCGTGAAAAAGGTCGCTCTTGCCTTCGATCTCGGCGGAACCGAGCTTCGCGCCGCACTGGTGGACGAGGAGGGAAACCTTCTGTCGTTTTCCGCCGTGCCGACGCAAGCAGCCGGAGGCCCTGATGCGGTGATCCGGCAGATCGAGTTGCTAGCGGCGACGGTGCTGGCGGAAACGCCTGATCTTCTGCCCATCGGCATCGGGATCGGCGCCCCCGGCCCGCTCGATCCGGAAGCGGGCGTCGTCATTGCGGCGCCGACCCTGACCGGATGGTATGAGGTTCCGCTGGCCAGCATTCTCTCCAGCCGCTTCCAATTGCCGGTGCGGCTCGAAAACGATGCAAACGCGGCGGCAGTTGGCGAATGGCGATATGGCGCCGGCCGTGGTGCAAGATCAATCGTGTTCGTCACCGTCTCGACCGGCATCGGCGGCGGTGTGATCGCCGACGGCCGCATCCTGCATGGCAGACGCGGCCTCGCGGCAGAAATCGGCCACATGACGATTACCAACGAGGGCGAACGATGCTTCTGCGGCGCGGTCGGCTGCTTTGAGGCCGTTGCCTCTGGAACTGCCCTCGGCAGGCGGGCAACGGCGCGCACCCGGCAATTCGATGGCTCGATGCTGCGCGCACTATCGGCCGATACGGATGTGACAGGTCGGCATGTGGTCGACGCCGCACGAAACGGCGATGCCCTGGCGCTGGAACTGTTGCATGCCGAGGCACGGTGGCTCGGGATCGGCTTCACCAACCTGCTCCACCTCTACTCTCCGGACGTTCTGGTGATGGGCGGTGGCATATCGCACGGATTCGACCTTCTCCACGACACCATCATGGCGACCATTCACGACCGCGCCATGCCGGCCTATCGCGATGTCCCGATCGTTGCCGCTCAGCTTGGGCGACACGCTGGCCTGATCGGTGCGGCCAGCCTCATTCTCGGAAGCGAGGCGACATCCAGCCCCGAACCATCGAGCCTTCACGGCTCGGACAATCCTGACGCGGATATTTCCGCCGGCACAAAGGAGGCCAGCAATGGCTAATCTCAGGCTCCGCGACGCCCGTAAGACCTACGGCGCCCTCGAAGTGATCAAGGGCATCGATCTGGATGTCGACGACCGCGAATTCGTCGTCTTCGTTGGCCCTTCCGGCTGCGGCAAGTCCACGCTTCTGCGCATGATCGCCGGCCTGGAGAAAATCAACAGCGGCGATCTGGTGATCGACGGCACGCGCTCCAACGACATCGACCCATCGCAGCGCGGCCTGGCCATGGTGTTTCAATCCTATGCGCTCTATCCGCATATGACGGTCGCCGAGAACATGGGCTTTGCGCTCAGGATCGCCGGCATTCCACTGGCCGAGCGCGAGCGGAAGGTCAAGGATGCCGCCCAGATTCTCGAACTCGCGCATCTGCTCGACCGCCGGCCGAAGGACTTGTCGGGCGGCCAGCGCCAACGTGTCGCCATTGGCCGCGCCATCGTGCGCAATCCGAAGATCTTCCTGTTCGACGAGCCGCTTTCCAATCTCGACGCGGCGTTGCGAGTCAATATGCGGCTGGAACTGATGCGCCTGCACGAGAGACTCGCCGCGACGATGATCTACGTCACCCATGACCAGATCGAGGCCATGACCATGGCCGACAAGATCGTTGTGTTGAACAGCGGTCGCATCGAGCAGGTCGGCTCGCCGCTCGAGCTTTACAATCGCCCCGCAAACATCTTCGTCGCCGGCTTCATCGGTTCGCCGAAGATGAATCTTCTGGCGACAACCGTCGAGAAGACCGGCCCCGGCGGCATCTCCGTCGCGCTGCCGGGCGGAAGCACAATCACCGTCCCGGTCGCCGCCGGAGCATTGAAGGCCGGCTCGAAGTTGACGCTGGGCATCCGCCCCGAACATATCCGCATCGGCCAGGGCGGCCAGTTCTCTGGGGAGGCCATCCTTGCCGAACGGCTTGGCGGCCTGACGGTTCTTCACGTCGATATCGCATCCGCCCAGTCCCTCGTCATACAGACCGAAGGCACCGACACGACCCCGCTGCACACGCCGATCTCGCTCCAGATCGACCCGGCCGCCTGTCATCTCTTCGACCAGGAGGGAAGAACGCTTGCAAGGCTGAACTGATCGGTGAATTGTATGCGGGCGTGGACCGGCACGCTTCTTGCGTTTTAGTTCGCGCCCGCGATCGGTCGTCCAGCTCGGTCGGGCGCACAGGCAGACATTCCATGCAGAGGAAGGCTCCCCATGACGCAGATCGATGCCGCTCAGTCCTCGCCAACCCGGGAGGCCGTTCTTTCCGTCAAGAACCTGACGATCAGCCTGCCGAAGGCTATGGAGCGCCCGCATGCGGTGAATGATGTCTCCTTCGACCTGATGGATGGTGAGATCCTTTGCATCATCGGCGAATCCGGTTCTGGCAAATCGGTCACCGCCAGCGCGGTCATGGGCCTGCTGCCGTCGATTATCCAGGTAACGGCCGGCTCGATCTGGTTCAAGGGCATGGATCTGCTGAGCGCGGACGACCTAGCACTTCAAGGTCTGAGGGGCCGTGCCGTCTCAATCATCTTTCAGGACCCGCTATCGGCGCTGAACCCGCTGATGACGATCGGCGACCAGATCATCGAGGTACTGGATGCTCATAAAGTCGGCACACCGGAAAGCCGCCGGCAGAAGGTGAAGGAGCTCCTTACCGAGGTCGGCCTGCCCGATCCCGATCTCCTGCAACATCAATATCCCTTCCGGCTGTCCGGTGGGCAACGGCAGCGCGTGATGATCGCCATGGCGCTGGCGCTCGATCCGGACGTGCTGATCGCCGACGAGCCGACCACCGCCCTGGACGTGACGACGCAGGCGCAAATCCTGGAACTGATCCGCAAGATCCAGCGGCGTAAGAAAATGAGCGTCATGTTCATCACCCATGATTTCGGAGTGGTGGCGGAAATCGCCGACCGGGTGATCGTCATGGAGAAGGGCCGTCTCGTCGAGCAGGGAACGGCCGATCAGGTGCTGAATGCGCCCATCCATCCCTATACGCAACGCCTGATCGCCGCGGTTCCTCGCATGACGACGAGGGATCGCGATGCCATCGCCGATACGCCCGTCGTGCTGGAGGTGGAGAAACTCAACAAGACCTATCGCTCCGGCGGTGGCTTCCTGTCCAAAGCGCGGACGGTTCAGGCGGTGAGCGACGTCAGCTTCTCGATCCGCAAGGGACGCACGCTCGGCGTCGTCGGCGAATCCGGTTCCGGCAAGTCGTCCCTCGGTCGGGTACTGCTGAAGCTTTTGAAGTCCGACAGCGGCAGGATCCTGTTCGACGGCCGCGACATCGCAGCGCTGACGGACGAACAGTTCCGCCCGCTGCGCCCCTATATCCAGATGATTTTCCAGGATCCGTTCGCTTCGCTCAATCCGCGCCACACGATCGGCCGGATTCTGACCGTAGGCCCGATCGCGCATGGCTTGCCGATGCATGAGGCCAAGGCCAAAGCGCTGCGGCTTCTCAAACGCGTCGGTCTCGACGAAGGCGCCTTCGACCGCTTCCCGCACGAGTTTTCCGGAGGCCAGCGCCAGCGTGTCGGCATTGCCCGGGCCTTGATGTTCGACCCCGTGCTGCTGGTGGCGGACGAGGCGGTGTCCGCGCTCGACGTTTCCATCCAGGCGCAGATCCTCAAGCTTCTCGCGGAAATCCAGCAGGATACGAAAGTAGCGATGATCTTCATCACCCACGACCTGCGCGTCGCAAGCCAGATCTGCGACGAGGTCGCCGTCATGTACAAAGGCGAGATCGTTGAATGCGGGCCACCCTCGCAAATCTTCCGCGCGCCGGAGCATGCTTATACGCAACGCCTGCTCGCCGCCATCCCCGGCAGCGACTGGGAGGCGACGGGCTGACCCGCAAAATCGCCCAGCGCCCATGCGGATGATGCACATTTACTGTCATCAATGCTTGCATCGAGAGATGCCCTTGTCTCAGAAATAGGCATCTTTTCTTTCTGCTCAAAAACTTATCGCGCCACGAAAGAAAATAGTTGCATTTGTCCACTATCCGTCCTTTCATACGATCATAAGTTCCAGCGATGATCCGCCGCCGACAATGATGAACCCGCTGCCCTACCGGGCATGCGGGAACGCTATGTTGTTGCCTTCCGAAGGTTCCGAGCCATGCTGCCGCCGACCAAAGGTCCGCCGACTTCCATAAAGGACATCGATATCGACGTCCTCGAGGATACACTGAGCTTCTACATCCGCAGCATCAACCTGGCCGTTTCGCGCGATCTGGACGAGAAGCTCGAAGGGCTGGATGTTGCCCGCGGAACCGGCAAGATCACCACTCTTTTTCTCGTCGACGGCAATCCCGGCATCCGGCCCTCCACCATCGCCAAGCTGATCCTGAAAGACCGCTCGGCGACGGGCCGGCTGGTCGATCAGATGGAGGAGCACGGACTTCTTTTCCGCGAGACATCGGCGGACGACAGCCGCGCGCAGGAACTATACATCACCGAAAAAGGGCACGAACTGGCCGAGCGCGTGCGCGGTATCGTCACCAGGCAATCGCGCGAGTTTTTTTCCGACATCAGCGACGAGGAACACAAGCTCCTCATCGACATCCTGCGCCGCACCTACAGACGCGTCGCTGCACAATCATGAACGGCCTGGCTATGGAGAACGGGCATGAATGAAGAACGGGTCGCAATGATATCGGGAGCCAGCCGGGGGATTGGGGCCGCGCTCGCGGAGGAACTTGCCACCAAGGGTTGGCGGCTGTCGCTCGGCATGCGCCAACCGATCATGCCGGCCTGGGCCGATCCCGATCGCGTTCACGTCTTTGCCTATGATGCCGTCAACGCAGATGCTTCAGCATCATGGACGGAAGAGACGCTCAGCGCCTTTGGCCGCATCGATGCCATTGTCGCCAATGCCGGCATCATCGTCGCGAAAAACGTGATCGAGGCCGATGATGCCGACCTGGACGATTTGCTCGAGGTGAACGTCAAGGCGCCGCGACGGCTGGCAAAGTCCGCCTGGAAGGCACTAGCCACAAGCGGTCGCGGCCGGGTCATCATCGTCGCCTCGCTCTCGGGAAAGCGGGTGAAGTCCGCGAACTCCGGGCTTTATGCCGTTTCCAAATTCGCAGCCGTCGCGCTCGCTCACGCCATACGCCATACCGGCTTCGATCTTGGTATTCGCGCCACCGCCATCTGCCCCGGCTTCGTCGCGACCGACATGGCGCGCGGCCTCACGAGCAAGGCCGATAGCGAGATGACCGATCCGCGCGATCTTGCCCGCGTCATTGCCATGCTGATCGACCTGCCGAACGAGGCGAGCGTCGCGGAATTTGCCATCAATTGCCAGCTAGAGGAGTCTTTCTGACCATGCCCGGCCCCTATGTGGTCCCCGTTCACGGGGACACTGAACTGCCCAAGGAAGTCGACGTAGTCGTCATCGGCGGCGGCATCATCGGCACCTCGACTGCCCTGGAACTGGCCGAGCAAGGCCTGCGCGTCGCCCTGTGCGAGAAAGGCGGCATCGGCCAGGAGCAATCAAGCCGCAACTGGGGCTGGGTACGCATCTCCAGACGCGATCCGCGCGAAGTGCCGCTAATGGCGGAAGCCCTGCGCATCTGGAGCACGCTCGACACGCGCATCGGCCGTGACACCGGCTACAAGCGCGCCGGCATCATCTTCACCTGCGCCAACGACAAGGAATATGCCGACCACGAGCGCTGGAACCGCAATCTCGAGGGTTATCAATTCGAAAGCCGCATGGTCAGCGGCGGCGAATTCAGAAATCTCGTCCCCGGTTCGCAGATGGACATCAAGGGTGCGCTCTACACCGCTGCCGACGGCCGCGCCGAGCCGCAGCGCGCAGCACCCGCCATTGCCGAAGCCGCCCGCGACAAGGGCGCCGCCATCCTCACCGAATGCGCCGTGCGTGGCATCGAGACGGCGGCTGGCCGGATTTCCGGCGTCATCACCGAGCGCGGTCCGATCGCCTGCAAGGCCGTCGTGCTTGCCGGCGGCGCCTGGTCGAGCCTGTTTGCCGGCATGTTCGGGCTCGATCTGCCGCAGTTGAAGGTGATGAACTCCGTGCTGCGCACCAAGCCGCTGGAAGGTGGCCCCGAGCAGGCGATCTGGGCCAACGGCTTTGCCCTGCGCAAGCGCCAGGATGGCGGCTACACCATCGCCTCCGGCCACGAGAACATCGTCGATATCGTGCCTAAATCCTTCCGCTATGCCGGCAAGTTCTTTCCGGCGCTGTCCAAGGAATGGCGCTCGCTGAACTTCCGCCTCTCCGGTCGCTTTTTCGATGAGGCACGCATTCCAGACCGCTGGGCGATGGACGAGGCAAGCCCCTTCGAATATTGCCGCGTTCTCGATCCGAAGCCATCGACTAAGCTTTCGAACACGGCGCTTGCCAATCTCAAGAAAGCCTTCCCGGTTTTTGAAAAGGCCGAGATCGCCCAGCGCTGGGCCGGCTATATCGACGTCACACCGGATGCCGTGCCGGTGATCGACACGATCGACAGCATTCCGGGCTTCCACATCGCCACCGGCTTTTCCGGCCACGGCTTCGGCATCGGCCCGGCCGCCG
The DNA here is from genome assembly GCA_036383055.1 of Rhizobium sp. Lineage (GTDB taxonomy): Bacteria > Pseudomonadota > Alphaproteobacteria > Rhizobiales > Rhizobiaceae > Rhizobium. The sequence continues at coordinate 33,243 of DASVPC010000208.1, forward strand.
GGCGATTGATGGCCGATATCGTCACCGGCAAGCCGCCGATCGTCGATCGCAAGAACTTCCGTTTCTCCCGCTTCCACGACGGTTCGAAGATCGAACTGATCAGCGGCTTCTGACCTGCCCAACAAGAGAAGACAATAAAAACAACAAGAGAGAAGAACAGCCAACGTCCTACCAACAAAAAGGGGAACCAACATGTCCGACGCAAACGACACTATCCTCCTGAAACCCACCCGCCGCCAGGCGCTGACCATGATGGCGCTTGGCGCTTCCGGGCTGATCATGCCCAATATTCTCGGTCGCAGTGAAGCGTTCGCGGCACCGCCCGCCAAGCCGACCGGTCAGCTCGTCATCGGCTTTTCGCAGGAGCCGACCGTCTTCAATCCGCACCTGATCCACATCGAAGTCGACGAGGGTATCCATTTCAGCGTCTTCGATCCGCTCTTCGTCGTCACCCCGGAGGGCAAGTTTTCCCCTTCGCTTGCAACCGAAGTCCCAACCGTCGAGAACGGCGGCATCTCCGCTGACGGCCTTAACTGGAAGGTCAAGCTGCGCGATGGCGTGAAGTGGCATGATGGCACGCCGTTTACCGCCGAGGACGTCAAGTTCACCCTCGAACTCATGGTCGATCCGGATTTCCGCAGCTGGCGCAAGACCGGCCATGAGCTGGTGCGCGATCTGACCGTCGTCTCGCCGACGGAAATCACCTGGCGGATGGAAAAGCCGTTTGCGCCCTACCCGTCGATCCTCGCCATGACCTTCATCGTGCCGAAGCATATCCTCGGCGCGGCGAAGGACAAGAACACCGCCCCCTTCAACAACGCGCCGGTCGGCACCGGCCCGTTCAAATGGGTCGAGCGTATCCCCGGCGATCACATCACGCTTGCGGCCAATACCGACTATTTCGGCGACGGCCCTTATCTCGAGACCCTGGTCTACAAATATGTTCCCGACCTGACGGTGCTTTATACACAGTTCAAGACCGGCGACATCGACGTCGTCGGTCTGCAATGGATCACACCGGATCATTACGACGAAGCCAAGGGACTGGATGGCAAGGCCGTTGCCGTCGTGCCGGCCGCCACCGTCGAATCCGTCGGCTTCAACATGGAGCGGCCGCAGTTCAAGGACCCGGCGGTGCGCGAGGCGCTTTATTACGCGATCGACAAGCAGACGATCATCGACGCGCTCTATTATGGCCTGCCGACACCGACCGAGAGCTACATTCCACAGCAGTCCTTCTATTACAATCCGGACCTGCCGAAGCAGGAATTCAGCACCGACAAGGCCAAGAAGATCCTCGACGACGCCGGCTGGAAGCCTGGGCCGGACGGCATTCGCGCGAAGGACGGCGTCAAGCTTTCCTTCACCAACTCCACCACTGCCGGCAACCATATCCGCGAGCAGGTGCAGCAGTTCATGCAGCAGACCTTCAAGGATATCGGCGTGGAGCTCACCATCTCCAACCTGCCGCCGGCGGTCATGTGGGGTGACTATTGGACGATGTCGAAGTTCGATTCCGTCATCGTCGGCATTAACTTCCAGACCGGTTCCGACCCCGACACATCGGATTATTTCCGCTCCACGGCGATCACCGCCAAGGGCGGAGCTGGTCAGAACTCCTGGCAATATGCCAATCCGGAGGTGGACAAGCTTCTGGCGGAAGGCGGCCAGATCTTCGTGCCGGAGGAACGCAAGAAGGTCTACCAGAAAATCCAGGAGGTCATGCGCCACGACCTGCCCTTCCTGCCGCTGTTCCAGTATGCGACCGTGCGCGGCCACAAGGTCGGGGTTGAGAACGTCACCCCCAACATCAACGTGCGTATCGATACATGGAACGTCGGCACCTGGTATTGGGCCAAGGCCTGATCGTCCCGTTCCAGCCCTTCGATCCATGAGGGGTCGAAGGGCTGGCTGCTTCCCACCTTGCAACCATCGGAGACGAATGCCATGCTGCGCTATCTCCTCAGTCGCCTGTGGCAGAGCCTGATACTGCTGCTGCTCGTATCGATGATCGGCTTTGCCGTTCTCACCCTCGCACCCGGCGGTCCGCTGTCGCAATATACGCTGACGCCGGGCATGACCAAGGAGGCGCTCGACCGGATCGCCGCGCAGATGGGCCTCGACCGCCCCTTGCCCATCCAGTATCTCGACTGGCTGAGGCACATGCTGATGGGCGATTGGGGCCACTCCTATCGCGATAACCAGCCGGTGCTATCGATCATTCTCGGCCATCTCTTTGCGACGCTGCTGCTGATGGGCACCTCGATGGTGATCGCGATCGTGGTCGGCACATGGATCGGCATCAAGGGCGCGACCAAGCGCTATTCGATCTTCGACTACAGCGCCACAATCGGCGCTATGGTGGCGCTGTCGATCCCGACCTTCTGGTTCGGCCTTGTCGCCATCTATATCTTTTCACTGAAGCTGAAATGGCTGCCGGCCGGCAACATGTACACGGTCGGCAACGGCTCATTCAGCGATTATGCGATCCATCTGATCATGCCGAGCCTGGTGCTTGCCCTCGTCAACATCGCCGTGTGGAGCCGCTATATGCGAACTGCCACGCTCGATGTCATCAACCAGGATTTCGTCCGCACCGCCAAGGCCAAGGGACTGTCACCACGGCGCGTCTTGATGCGGCATGTCGTCGGAAACGCGCTGCTGCCGATGATTACGCTTGCCGGCCTGCAATTGCCGACGATCCTCGGCGGCGCGCTGGTCGCCGAAACCGTCTTCACCTGGCCGGGAATGGGGCGGCTCTTTCTCGATAGCCTCGGCTACAGCGACTACCCCGTCGTCATGGGCCTTTTGATGTTCTCGGCGATCTTCGTGCTGATCGGCAATCTGCTCGCGGATTTGCTGGTCGCCTTCGTCGATCCGCGCGTCCGGCTCGGTTAGGAGAAACGCCATGTCTTCCTCGTCCCCCGCAACGCTCTCCCCGACCATCCTCGCACATAGCCGCTGGTGGCAGAACCGCACGCTGCGCCGCTTTGCCCGCCATAAGCTCGCCCTCCTCGGCGTCGCAATGATCACGACCATCATCCTTGCCTGCCTGATCGGGCCGTCGCTGCTTCCCTATGACGAGCTCTTCATCGACCTGCGCGCCCGTTTTGCGCCGCCCTTTACGGCCGGCTACCATATTTTCGGAACCGATCCGCTCGGGCGCGACGTTGCCGTGCGCCTGTTCATGGCCGGCCGCATCTCGCTTCTGGTCGGCTTCTTCGCCATGGTGCTCAGCACCCTGATCGGCACCACGATCGGTGTCGTCGCCGGCTATTACGGCGGCCGCATCGGCATGCTTCTGATGCGCTTCGTCGATGCCTTCCTGTCGTTTCCCGGCATCTTCCTGCTGCTGGCACTCGCCGCCTTCATCAAGCCGAGCCCCTTCATGATCACCGTCATCATCGCGGTGACGAGCTGGATGGAAACGGCCCGCATCGTCGAGGCGGAGGTGCGCTCGCTGCGGGAACGCGACTTCGTGCTCGCCGCGCGCATGCTCGGCCTCACCAACAGATGGATCATGTTCCGCGAGCTGCTGCCGAACGCCATCGGCCCGATCATCGTCGCCGCGACGCTGACGGTTGCGCGCGCCATCCTGCTTGAAGCCTATGTCAGCTTCCTCGGCTACGGCATCCAGCCGCCGCTGCCGAGCTGGGGCAACATGCTGAACGGCGCCCAGCAATATCTCGCAAGCGCGCCATGGCTCGCCATCGTTCCCGGCGTCGCCATCACGCTTGCGGTCACCAGCTTCAACTTCATTGGCGACGGCCTGCGCGACGCGCTGGATGCGCGCAGCGACCTTAACTGAGAAAGGCGACAGCGGTGCCGGTCTTCTCTCCCTTCGCAACGTCGCTCTGGTACACGACAGCGACCGCAGCTCCGACTACGACAGCGCTCGAAGGCCGCGTGGAGGCCGATGTCTGCGTGGTGGGCGGCGGCTATACCGCTCTCACCACCGCGCTCGCCTTGGCCAAGGACGGCGTGCGCGTTGTGCTGCTTGAGGCGCAGGAGATCGGTTTCGGCGGTTCGGGCCGCAATGCCGGCCACTGCACGCCGACCTTCACGCATTACAGCCTGCCCGAGCTTCGCCGGATGCTGGGCGAGCCCTGGGCCGAACGGCTGATCGCCCGCCAGACGCGAGCCAACGATCAGGTCTCCGACATGATCCGTCATTACCAGATCGAATGCGAATGGCAGCAGAACGGCTATGTCATGGGCGCCCATACGCCTCGCGCCATCAAAACACTCGAAGCGAAAGCCCGCGACTACAATGCCGTCGGCGCCCGCACCCGGGTTGTCGGCAAGGAAGAAGTGGAGGCGATCACCGGCAGCCCGCGTTTCTACGGCGGCTGGCTGCATGAGGAAGGCGGGCATCTCAATCCGCTCGGCTATGCGCGCGGACTAGCGCGCGCCGTCATTCAAGAAGGCGGTCACGTCTACACACGCTCGCCGGTCACCGGCTGCGAACGCGAAGGTTCCGGCTGGGTCGTGAAGACTGAAAAAGGCTCCGTGCTTGCGGACAAGGTCATTTTCGCCACCGGCGCCTACACTGTTGGCGGCTGGCCAAAGCTCGACCGCACCTTCAATATCCTGAAGGTCTTCGTCGCGGCGACCCAGCCGCTTTCCGAGGACGAGCGGCTGAGCGTTCTGCCGCGAAACACCACGATCCATGACGGCCGCGGCGATATCTACGTCTACAAGTACAATGCCGAAGGCCGCATCGTCGCCTCGATGTTCCCCATGGGACGGCGCGGGCGTGATCTCGCCTATACGCGTCAGGTGATGTCGGACCGGCTGCGATGGCTGCACCCGCAGATCAAGCGGGATATCCGCTGGGACTATTTATGGTACGGCGAGCTTGACATGCAGCAACGGACAGTGCCGCGGCTTTATGACCTGGCGCCGGGCGTTGTCGCCTTGACCGGGCTTTCCGGCCGGGGCGTCCCGACGGGCAGCATGCTCGGCGGCATTCTCTCCGAATGGGCCAAGGGTGTCCGCGACAAGGATCTCGCGCTAAAGATCGAGCCGCTTTCGGCGGCACCCTTCTATATGGGTTTCGCGCCGCAGATGACGCTCCGCTACTACCGCGTTGCCGACTGGATCAAAACGAAGCTTGCTGGCGCACCCTTACCGCCGCATGCCTGACCCAACACATTCGCGTCATTCAGCGGATGCAGCGTCGGCAAAGAGCGCCCGCACCTCTCTCTCGGCGCGCTGCAATCGTTCGAACGCCTCGTAGCGCTTCCCATGCAGAGAAGCCGTCGCGCCGCCTGCAGGCGCGAAGACCTGCGAAAATCGTGACATGGCCTGCATAGCAGTATCCAGTGATCTGTAGCGCCCGGACGCAAGCGCCCCCAACATGGCCGCGCCGAGAAGCACCGGCTCATCTGTATCGGTCACGGCAACGGGGATATGCGTCGTATCGGCGAGAAGCTGGCGCACCAGATTGCTTTGCGCCGCCCCACCGCTGGCGACGATGGTGTCGATGTGGATGCCGTTGGCGGCGAGCGTTTCGATGAGCTGCTTGAGCCCATAGCCGATGCCGCAAAGGCCGGCGATATAGAGCGAGACGAGGTCCGGGATATCATTCTCCAGCCCAAGCCCGGCGATGACGGCACGGGCGTCGGGATCGGCATGGGGAGACCGGTTGCCCAGGAATTCCGGCACGACATGGATCGACTTCGCAAGCATCACCGCCTCTTTCGGATCCGGGCAGGCTTCGCTTGCCTGGCGATCAAGCCAGGCGACCAGCGGCAGGCCGGCAGCCTCCGCCTTGGACTGCGCCTCGGCGGAAGCCGGATGCATGGTGACGAGGTGGTCGATGGCAGCACCGGCTGCGGATTGGCCTCCCTCGGTGAGCCACAGTCCAGGTACCATGGCCGAATAATAAGGCCCCCAGACGCCATCGACGAAGATCGGGGCCTGGTTCGACGCCATCGAGCAGGCCGAGGTTCCGAAGATATAGGCGAGCCGGCTTTCGAGATTGATTTTACCGTCCGCGCCCTGAGCACCGAGCGTGCCGATCCCACCCGCATGAGCATCGATCAGCGAAGCAGCAACCGGCGTGCCAATCAAAAGGCCGAGATCGCGGGCGGCGCTTTCGATGAGGCCGCCACCAAGAGCTGAACCCGGATCGACGATGTCCGTACCGATCCGTGAAAAGCCTTCGTCGGCTAGCTCGGAAAGGCCGATATCCCGGAAATAGGCCGCATCCCAACGTTTCTCATGCGAGAGATAGGTCCATTTGCAAGTGACGGTGCAAACCGAGCGGCTGAGAGAACCCGTGGAACGCCATGTCAGATAATCAGCAAGGTCGAAGAAATGATCCGCAGCCGCGAAGGATTGCGGCAGGTTCCGCTTGAGCCACAGCAGCTTCGGCGTCTCCATCTCCGGCGAGATGCGGCCGCCGACATAGCGCAGCACCTCATGATCGCCGGCATTGATCTCCGCCGCCTCCCCGGCGGCACGATGATCCATCCAAACGATGATGTTGCGGGCGGGATCGCCAGAAGGGCCGACCGCGACGGGCGATCCGTCGGCCTTGACGGCAACGAGCGAGCATGTCGCATCGAAGCCGATGCCTGCCACGTCTGCGGCCGCGATCCCGGCTTCAGCGACAGCATCGCGAACGCTGCCGCAGATGGCCTGCCAGATCTGCTCGCTCGATTGCTCGACGACATGGCCGGCCTCGTGCCAAATGGTGATCGGCCGTTTTGCCGATCCCATCAGCTTGCCGGCGTCGTCGAAGACGCCTGCCCTCGCACTGCCGGTGCCTACGTCGATGCCGATAAAATACGATGCCATTGTCAAAGGTCCGTGCTGAGCGGCAGGATGACGAGGTCGCGGATCGTGATGTTGCGCGGCCTCGACAGCATGAAGATCACCGCTTCGGCGACCTCGGTCGCCTCCATCAATCCACCAGCCGCGATGGCTTCGTCAAGCTTTGCCTGCGGCCAGTCGCTGATGAGCGCGGTAACGACCGGCCCCGGCGCCACGGCGCCAACCCGGATGCCATGCTTGGCGACCTGGCGGCGTACCGTATGGGTGAACGCCTGCACGGCATGTTTCGAGGCGGTATAGATCGGCTCCCACACCACCGGCACCAGCCCGGCGATGGAGCTGGTCATGATGATATCCCCCGTCTGCCGCTCCACCATATGCGGCAGCACGGCCTGAACCGAGCGGAAGGCGGCGTTGATGTTGAGGTTCAGCATCCGGTCCCAGGCATCCGGATCGCCCTCCACCACTTCGCCGCCGATATAAGAGCCGGCATTGGCGTGGAAGATATCGAGCTTGCCGAACTTGTCGAGGATCTGCGGCAGCATCGTCGCGACGCTTGCCGGATCGGTGAGATCGATGACGACGGGGAAGGCGTGAGGCCCCAATTCGGCGCAAAGTTCCTTCAGCCTGTCCTCGGCCCTGTCGACAAGGGCGACGCTCGCGCCCTCGTTCAGCAATGCTTTGGCGCATTCGAGCCCGATGCCGGAGGCGGCGCCGGTGATTGCCGCGACTTTACCGGAAAGATCCTGTCTCATGATGGTCCTACTTTTTTGGGTGTATCAGGCTCGCCCGTGCGAGGCGCGGGAGCGGCGTGCAACGGAATCGACGATGACGGCGATGGCAAGGACTGCGCCGGTGATCATGTAGCGAAGGGCGGAGGACAGATCCAACATGGTCAGCCCGCTGGCGATCGACTGGATGACGATGATGCCGAGCAGCGACGAATAGGCGCTGCCACGTCCCCCGAAAAGGCTGGTTCCACCGATCACGGCAGCCGCGATCGCATTCAGGTTGACGTCACCAGTACCCGCCTGCTGGCTTGCCGAGGCAAGGCGCGCGGCGGCCATCACGCCTCCGAGTGCCGCGAACATCGCACAGAGGACGAAGGCGCTCGTATAAATGCGCCGGACGTTAATACCCGCGCGCCGCGCCGCCTCGCGATTGCCGCCGACCGCGGCCATCGACCGGCCCCATTGGGTGCGGGTCAGCGCGTAGTTCATGATGATCACAAGCGCGACGAAGAGCCCGAACATCCAGGGAATGCCGCGTTCCTGGTTGAGGTAGAAGGCGACGAATTCAAGGGCCGCCGTCAGCGCCAGCGACCGCACGATCAGGCCGCCGACGGAGCGGGCCGAGAGATTCGCCTTGCGGCGGCGCTCCGCGTCGCGATAGCCCGTCCACAGCATGGCGATGCCCGGAAGCAGCGCGAAGACATAGGCAAGCGGCTTCGGAATGACCAGCAGCTGACCGAAGTTCACGACCGTCGAGCCGTAGGGAAGGTTGATGGAGCCGGTGGAACCGAGCAGATAGAGCTGCATGCCGAGCACGGCAAGCAGGCCTGCGAGCGTCGAGACGAAGCTCGGCATGCCCAGCCGGTTGAAGAGCAAGGCATAGAGCGACCCGATGACGCCGCCAACGATCAGGGCGGCAAGGATCGCGGCTGCCACCGGCCAGCCCTCGTTGACCCAGAGCATGCCGACCATGGCCGAGGCGAAGCCGCTGATCGAGCCAACGGAAAGATCGATCTCTCCCACCATCAGCACGCACACGATACCAAGCGAAATCACACCAACGGTCGAGGCGTCGAACAGCAGATTGGCGAGGTTGCTGCTGGACAGGAACGTCGGATTGAGCGTGCCGAAGACCGTCCAGATGATGACGAGGCCGACGACGACCGGCAACGATCCGAGATCGCCGGAGCGTACCTTGTCGATCGACGAACGGATCGTTGCCACCAGCCCGGCATCGTGATTGACGCGGATATCGCTGCGGTCGAGCAGCGTCGCGGTCTGTTTTGCATTGCCGGTCATATCTGACCCTCCTGGCTGATGTCCTGCTGTGCCTGGCGGCGTGTGGCACGGCGCGAAACGGCATTCTCCGTCGCGCCGGTAATGGCGCTGACGAGTTCCTGGTTCGACGTGTCGGGATAGAAGACGCCATTGTTGCGCCCAAGCCGGAGCACGACGATACGATCGGCAACGGCGCGGACATCCTCCATATTGTGGCTGATCATCACGACGCCGAGCCCACGATCGCGCACGCGCTCGATGAGGTTCAGCACCTCCGCCGTCTGGGCGACGCCGAGCGCGGCTGTCGGCTCGTCAAGCAGGATGATCTTCGGCTCCAGAAGCAGCGAGCGCGCGATCGCCACCGTCTGGCGCTGTCCGCCCGAAAGCGAGGCGATCGGGATGCGTACGCTTGGAATACGGGCCGAAAGCTCGTTCAACAGCGTCCAGGCCCGCACCTCCATCGCCGTTTCGTCGAGCCGCAACGGCGCAAGCTCGCGGCCGAGAAAGATATTGGCGACGACATCGAGGTTCTCGCAGAGCGCCAGATCCTGAAACACGGTCGCAATCCCGAGGGAGAGGGCCGCACTCGGATCGTCGAGCGTGACCGTCTTGCCGCCGAAGGTGATCGTGCCCGCGCTCGGCTGATGCACGCCGGCCAGAACCTTGACGAGCGTCGACTTGCCGGCGCCGTTGTCGCCGACCAGAGCGACGACTTCGCCCGCGTGAACGTCGAGGTCGATATCGGTGAGCGCGGAGACCGCACCGAAATGTTTGGAGATGCCCTTGAGGCTGAGAATGAGCTCGCCGGTCGGGGTTATCTGATCGCTAGCGCCAGTCATGTGTCGCGAGCCTTTCCTTGATTGGTCCTGCTTCCCCAAGGGTCCCCGGCCGCCGCGCTGGGCGGCCGGGGCTTTGGCTTGGGAGGGTGTTACTTGATGATCCCGAGCGTCTTGCAGCCTTCGGCGTAACGATCGCCGCACAGTTGCTCCGGCGTCTGGATCGGCTTGCCGTTGACCTGTTTGTCGATGATCTCAGCCTTCAGGTTTTCCGCGGTCACCAGCGCCGGGGTGAAGAGCTGCGTCGGCGTGTCGAAGAGCTTGGTATCGGCCTTCGGCGTTTCGCCGGAGAGCAGCTGGATAGCGATGTTGGCGGCGGCCGCCGCCACGATTTCGCTGGGCTTGGAGATCGTGTTGTACTGATCACCGGCAATGATCAGCTGCAGGCCGGCGATCGTCGCGTCATTGCCGGTCACCGGCGGAACCGGGTCGACGCCGGCGGCCTTGAAGGCTGCGACAGCAGCGCCACCCGTGCCGTCATTGGCCGCGACGACGCCGAGGATCTTCTTGCCGAAGCGGGTGATCTGACCGCTTGCCCATTGCTGGGCCTTCGGCGGCGCCCAATCCGGCGTATCGAATTCGGCAAGCACCGGATAGCCACCGTCGGCAAGACCGGCATGAATGCCCTTCTTGATCAGACCCGCGGCAGCATCGGTCGGAGAGCCGTTGATTTCGAGCAGACCGCCGTCTCCTGCCTTCACACCCTTCGATTTCAGATGATCGACGAGCGACTTGGCGATCGCCTTGCCGATCTCCTCGTTGTTGAAGGACACGTAGTAGTCGGCAGGGACCGAGGGGATCGGCCGGTCATAGGCAATAACCTTGACGCCCTGGCTCTGGGCAAGCTTGACGAGCGATGCCGCGGCCGTGGAATCGACGGGGTCGAGCACGATCGCCTTGGCGCCCTGCGAGATCACCGAGTTGAATTGCTGCTGCTGGCGCGAGGCATCGCCATTGGCATTCTGGTAGATCACCTTGCAGCCGGCGCAGAGCTTCTTCATCTCGGCCTGGAAGCCCGGATAGTCGTGTTCCTCGTAACGGGTCGAGCCCTGGTCGGGCATGAGGAAAGCAACGGTCGCGTCCGTCACTTTCGCGGATTGCGCGAAGGCGGACGTGCCGCTCAGGAGGCCGGCAGCAAGCACCGCGGCACCTGTCAGTTTCCATGCGAATTTGGTCATTATATATCTCCGTCCCTACTGGTAAAGTTTTCGATGAAACCTCAAGCTCGCCAATCGAGCCCGAGGCCTTGCCTGTGTATTGACCCAAGGCGGGCTCTGCGGCCGGCGCCCAGGGGCTTATTTTCGGACAAGACTTCTCCTTCGGGCGCCTGGCTGGCCGCCCGTCTCATCCTGCCCGGATTGTTGGTTTCTCCTCCCTGTCCTCCCCCTTTTTAGGCGGCCTCCACCGCTCCTATGTTCTGCGCCAGCAATGCTCTGAACCGCGAGGGCGCCATGCCCTTTTGCTCCAGAAACCGGCGATTGAAATTCGAGATATTGTTGAAGCCGGTCGCAAAACAGATGTCGGTGATCGACATGTCCGACTGACTCATCAGCAAATGGCA